>CAYMTP010000038.1:0-14866 GCA_964393435.1 uncultured Lachnobacterium sp.
TAAACCTCACGGTCTAAGCGATTTTTCTTTTAGGGGAGTTTTTTTACAGCCCCTTCTTTTTAGAATAAGTATGAGATCATAAAGAGACTTCCTGCAATCGTTGCAAACAGGATACATCCCGCTATCGCAAATGCAATCACTCTTTTAGAAACTGGACGCGTCTCAAAACCTTCAATATTGTTAGATAATGCATACATTGGCACAAAAGGTGCTCGTAAATCCTGGTTCGGATTCACATTTGTAAACCCCTTTTTTCCAAAGAAAAAGGAGGTCCATGCTGGATTTGCATTTACCGTTACCTTTGAGAAGTTACATGCCTCTTTTCCATATTCTCTCATAGTCTTAAGCAACATGCTGCCATAGCCTCTGTTTTGGCATTGGGGCAGTACATAAAGCAAACTTATCATTCCATCCGACTGCATCCCTGATACAGCGACCATCTGCTCCCCTTCAAAAATGCCCCAAAGAATCAGCTTACTTTCTTCACAAAGCTTTCTTAAATTTGCCTCTGCAATATATTCTTCTACAAAAGCTATGGTCTGTGGGTATTCCATACGATTTCTCAAACAATAATCAAAAACATAACGAGATAATCCCGATGCATTTTTTAACTCTTCTTCCTGTAAAATTCTAACTTCCATTTCTTTTCCTCAACTATATTCCTTCTTCTATCAAACGATCCAAAAGTCCACTATATCGTTTCAACTGTGAGTTGTTATGAACCATAGTGTTGAACACTTCATCATCACCAACTATGGTAACACATTTTTTCGCTCTTGTAACCGCTGTATAAATAAGATTTCGATTTAAGAGCATTCGTGGTCCCTGAAAAAGCGGAATCACTACTGCAGGATATTCCGACCCCTGCGACTTATGAATGGTGATAGCATATGCCAGTTCCAGCTCCTCCAATAATTTAAATGGATACTCTACCATTTTTCCTTCGTCGAAGGATACCGTCATCGTTTCCGCAAAGTAATTAATCTCTTCAATAATACCTGTATCTCCATTAAATACACCGGTGCCTTTATCAATACAAAGCCCATACTTGCTACGAATTTCCCACTCCAGCTGGTAATTATTTTTAATCTGCATCACCTTATCGCCTTCGCGGAAAATGATTCCACCATATTCCTTCTCTCGTTTCGAGCTGTCCTCTGGATTAAGATACATCTGCAGCACTGTATTCAAACGTTCTACCCCCAAAAGTCCTTTTCGAGTTGGTGTGAGCACTTGAATATCGTATTCGGTGGCATCTACGAACTTTGGCAGCTTCTGTTTTATCAGCTGCAAGGTAACATTGATAATCTTATCTGCCTCATATCTCTTTAAGAAAAAGAAATCCATACTCTTATTGTCTAGTACTACTTCTTCTCCATTATTGATTTTATGAGCATTTACGATAATATCACTAGTGCTCGCCTGACGAAAAATCTTATTGAGTTTTACTGTGTGAAATTGATCCGATTCGATAATATCCTTTAACACAGAACCTGGGCCTACACTTGGAAGCTGGTTTACATCGCCTACCAGAATCAATCTTGTCCCTGCCAAAATCGCCTTTAACAAAGCATACATAAGTGTAATATCCACCATCGACATTTCATCAATAATAATGACATCTGTTTCCAAAGGATTTTTCTCATTTCTTTCAAATCCGCCAGTTCCTTCGACCCCACCATTTACCTCTAACATGCGGTGAATGGTTCTTGCTTCAAACCCTGTGGTTTCGCTCATTCTCTTTGCGGCACGACCTGTTGGTGCACCAAGGAAAATATCCATGCCTTCCATTTCGAAATATCGGATGATAGTATTAATCGTAGTTGTCTTACCCGTACCAGGTCCACCTGTGATAATAAGCAATCCATTGCGAACGGCTTCTTTTACGGCACACAACTGCTGTTCATCTAGCTGAATATTGGTCTGTTTCTCAATTCGCTGGATTCGTTTGTCTATTTCTGCATCCGAAACATCATAGCTTACATCCAACTGTTTTAACATCGTAGCGGTGTTTGCTTCCATATGATAGAAGCTAGCTGCATAGATTTGTGTCGCCTCTTCTTTTTGACGCATGATAATCTTGCGGTCAATCGCGAGGTTCATATAATGTTTCTCTATATGTTCGCCATCTACCTCCAAAAGCCGACTGGTTCTGTCTGTCAATTCTGACATTGGCAAATAAGTATGTCCCTCTGCACTAGCCTGTAAAAGCACATACAGAATCCCACTTCGAATACGAAAATCAGAGTCTGTTCGTATGCCGGCACGACTGGCGATTTCATCTGCGGTTTTAAATCCTACCCCTTCAATGTCTTCTGCCATCTGGTAAGGATTTTCTTTTAAAACACTGTATATCTTCGAGCCATAGTAATTATATATTTTCACTGCCAAGGTTGTACTAATGCCATATTGCTGAAGAAAAATCATTGCCTGTCGCAAATCCTTTTTTGCATTGACCTGATCCGCAATTTCCATGGCCTTTCGCTCACTGATTCCTTTGATTTCCGCCAAACGCTCTGGCTCTTCCTCAATGATTCGGAAAGTATCCTTCTTAAATCTACGGACGATGCGGGCCGCCAAAGCAAGACCAATTCCCTTAATCGCCCCCGAGCCTAAATATCGCTCAATGGCAACCTCATCCTCTGGTGCTTTTTCCTCAAAGGAACTCACCTTAAACTGATGTCCATATACGGGATGCTCGGTAAATTCACCCTTCGCCTCGATATTTTCTCCTTCTACAATGTCAGAAAAAATCCCTACGCAAGTAAGTTCCTCTTCCTCGCAAATAAGCACAAGCACTGTATAACCATTTTCGGTATTTCGATATATGATGTGGTCTACATAGCCCTTAATTGTCTCCACGTTTCTCTCCTAATCATTTTTCATTCGCCACAGTTCGCGAGTAACCTCGCTCACTGATGCGACAGTCGCCGCATCTACCAGTAAGCAAAAACACCTGGACGTGCACAAGTGCACTCCAGGTATTTTACTACTGTTGATGTGGCTCATTGCTTACGCACATATTATTCTTCTACTGTAGGAATGTTGTAATTTCGTTTCATCTGTTCGAATAGCTGCTGTGTCATATTACCACCAACTTCTTCCAACAGCATATCTGCAATATCTTCAATGGCATAATCCATAAAAGTATCGGTATACTGAGATGCCACAGAAGATTCTTCCTCATCATCTGTAAAGGTTTCCTTCATCTGCTTAATCATTTGCTCAATAAAGTAAGACTCGAAATCCTTAAGGACCTCCATCAATTCTTCATCCGTCGAATTAGAAGAAAGACCATTCACTGAATTAGTCAAAGAATCAGTCTTTGCTGTATTCGCACTGGTCGTTGCATTGGTAACACCAGTCTGATTCAGCATAGAAGTAATTCCGCTAACGTCCATACTCATAACGACTACCTCCTATACTAACGTTTCAATTCATTTGCTGTCTGCAGCATAGAATCTGCTGTCTGAATAGCCTTTGAGTTCATTTCATATGCACGCTGTGCAATAATCATGTTAACCATTTCATCTGCTACCTGTACGTTGGAACCTTCCAAATAGTACTGGCATACCTTACTGGCTGTGGTTCCCATCTGACCTTCTAAAATAGCCTGTCCAGATGCATCTGACTGCTGCAATCTACTATAAGATAATTTTTCTAAACCAGATGGATTATTGAACTGATAAATACCAAACGCCTGGTTCATATCTACTACGGTTCCATCTGGAAGTCTGTAGCTGATAGCTCCACTCTGTTCAAAAATCATCGCCTCGGCACTAACTCCTTCTGGAACATAGATAGCATTGCCTTCTCTATCCAATACTGGACAGCCTTCTACATCTGTAAGAAGAGTGTTTCCTGCAGCATCAATTGCCCATGTAAAATTACCATTTCTAGTATAATAGGTTTCTCCATCCACACCACGAATTGCAAAGAAACCATTACCTTCTAACGCAAAGTCTGTTGCACTTTCGCTGGCTGTCAATGCACCCTGTGTATACATAGAAGTAGTAGATGCTACTCTTGTACCTAAACCTACCTGTGCTCCAACTGGTTTTTCCTCACCATTTGCAGAAGTAGTTTTTGTCTGAATGGTTTGATATAATAAAGATTTAAACTCTGTTCTTGTTGTCTTATATCCGTTTGTATTCACGTTTGATAAGTTATTTGCAATTGTATCTACGTTGGTCTGTCCAGCTTTCATACCGCTAGCAGCCGTATATAATGCTCTCATCATAATATGTATTCCCCCTTAGGATTACTGTACTTTGCCAAGATTTACGGTAGTTGCCAATGTCTCATCTATCGAACGAATCACCTTTTGTCCTGCATCATATGCTCGCTGAATAGCAATCATATTTACCATTTCATCTACAACATTCACATTAGAACTTTCCAACATCCCCTGCTGCACATTTGCTTCGGATGCTGTAATGACACCACCTTCCACAAGGTTGTACATATTTTCACCATACTTTTCTAAGTAGTCATAGTTTTCGACGTCTACTACACCTAAAGTTCCAACCAGCTGTTCATTCTGATAAATATAACCTGATTGATCCACTGCAAATGCTACCAATGGATTCACTCGAACATAATTCTCTTCACTGGCATCCATATTCAATGCCCCTGTAGCATTTAATACATAATCCCCATCTTTGGTTCTAAGATAACCTTCATTATCCACAACAAAGTTTCCGTCACGAGTAAGTTTAACGGAAGTATTTCCGTTCTTATCTGTGAACGATACCGCAAAGAAACCTTCTCCTTCAAGTGCGAAATCCGTTTCATTATCGGTTACTTCGAAACTTCCGGTTGAATAATCCGTATACACCTGACCCAAATGGGTAACTAAAGAAATTTCACCGAGTGTTTGAGGGAGACCATAATGTGAGGTATCTTTGATTTTGATTGCTAATTCATCAGCAAAAGTACGTGATGTAGTGCCTTCTTTTTTGTATGCAGTGGTATCTGCATTCGCTAGGTTGTTAGTCAAAACATCAAGTCTTTTCATTTCGTTTACCATCCCTGTGTGGGCGGTATACAAACCCTTAATCATATTATAGCCCCTTTCTAAATTTTTCTATAAAGCAAGTGTGGGAAGACCACATGCGTAGTCTCCCACATTATATATCGGAATTTTACTCCAAAATATTAACCTTTTTCTGTGACTAATCTGTGAAATTATTCATCACGATTGCCAGCTAAAAATTCAACGTATTTACCTGTACCTACAGCAACACATGTCATAGGGTTTTCAGCTGTCATAGTATTAATACCTGTGCGTTCTTCGATTAATTCATCCAATCCATGAAGAAGTGCACCACCACCAGTAAGAACAATACCTCTATCTGCAACGTCTGCTGCAAGTTCTGGTGGAGTTTTTTCTAATACGGAGTGAACAGCTTCTACAATCTGCATAACAGGTTCACGAAGTGCTTCCTCTGTTTCCTCGGAACTAACCGTAATCGTTCTTGGAAGACCTGTTACTAAGTTACGTCCTCTAACATCCAAAGTTTCTGATGTAGCACGTGGGAAACATGTACCAATCTTAATCTTAATATCCTCTGCAGTTCTTTCACCAATCAAAAGATTATGTTTCTTACGCATATGACGAACCAAAGCTTCGTCAAAGTCATCTCCAGCAATCTTGATAGATGTACTAACTACAGAACCACCAAGAGAAATAACTGCGATATCTGTTGTTCCACCACCTATATCTACAATCATATTTCCACATGGTTTGGCAATATCAATACCAGCACCGATAGCTGCTGCGATTGGTTCTTCAATAATTTCTACTTCACGAGCACCTGCCTGATAAGTAGCATCTTCTACCGCTTTCTTTTCTACTTCAGTAACACCACTTGGTACACAAACGCTAATACGTGGTTTGCGGAAAGATCTCTTTCCAAGTGCTTTCTGGATGAAGTATTTAATCATTTTTTCTGTAACGGTGTAGTCAGAAATAACACCCTGACGAAGTGGGCGGACTGCCACAATGTTTCCAGGTGTACGTCCAAGCATAAGTCTGGCTTCTTCACCAATTGCTTTAATCTTATTTGTATCTCTATCAAATGCAACAACGGATGGCTCTTTTAATACAACGCCTTTTCCCTTGATATAAACCAAAATACTGGCAGTACCTAAATCGATACCAATGTCTGTTCCTAACATCATAATGTATAGTTCTCCTTTCGAATTCTCGTATATAGACTCGGCTTTTGAACCATTCAAAAACCATATTAAACATATTTTTCCATGCTTATACTTATTATATACAATTCAGGACATTTTTCAAATACATTTTTATGAAATAGATTAAAGTTTTCTTAAATATTGTTTCAGAAATTTACCTGTATAGGATTCTGGCACTTCACATACCTCTTCTGGCGTTCCCTGTGCGATAACAGTACCGCCTCCATCACCGCCTTCTGGCCCCATATCAATGATATAGTCTGCGGTTTTGATGACGTCTAAGTTATGTTCAATTACCACGACCGTATTACCATCCTCTGCTAGTCTATGCAGGATGTCTACTAATTTATGCACATCCGCAAAATGAAGACCGGTGGTAGGCTCATCCAAAATGTAGATGGTCTTTCCTGTACTCTTACGACTGAGCTCTGTCGCCAATTTGATACGCTGGGCTTCACCACCAGAAAGTTCGGTGGATGGCTGACCTAACTTGACATATCCTAAGCCAACATCATTTAAGGTTTGAATCTTACGAAGTACAGTTGGTACATTCTTGAAAAACTCTACCGCATCTTCAATTGTCATATCCAAAATATCAAAAATATTCTTCCCCTTATATTTTACTTCCAAAGTTTCTCTGTTGTATCGCTTACCCCCACATACTTCACATGGAACATAGACATCTGGAAGGAAATGCATTTCGATCTTTAAGATACCATCGCCACTACAGGCTTCACATCGACCACCTTTTACATTAAAGCTGAAACGGCCTTTTTTGTAACCTCTCGCTTTTGCATCTGAGGTAGCTGCAAACAAATCTCTAATTAAGTCAAATACGCCCGTATAAGTAGCAGGGTTGGAACGTGGTGTTCTTCCGATTGGCGACTGGTCTATATCAATAACTTTGTCTAGCTGTTCCAAGCCAAGGATATCATCATGCTTACCTGGAATACATCTCGCACGATTTAAACTCTTCGCTAAATGCTTGTACAAAATCTCATTAGTAAGAGAACTCTTTCCTGAACCTGATACACCTGTAACACAGGTCACTACACCTAATGGAATATCTACGTCAATATTTTTTAAGTTATTTTCTCTCGCACCCTTTATGGTAATAAAACCAGTTGGTTTCTTACGTTCTGTTGGCACAGGAATCTTGATACGGCCACTGAGGTATGCACCTGTCAAGGACTTCTTACATTTCATAATATCTTCTGCCGTACCAGTAGCAATCACTTCACCACCATGCACACCAGCTCTTGGTCCTATATCTACAATGTAATCTGCCGCACGCATGGTATCTTCATCATGCTCTACGACCACCAGGGTATTCCCCAAATCCTTTAGATTCTTCAGTGCCCCTAAAAGTTTGTCATTATCTCTCTGGTGCAAACCGATACTTGGCTCATCTAAAATGTAGGCTACACCTACTAAGCCTGAACCAATCTGTGTAGCTAAACGAATACGCTGCGCCTCACCACCAGAAAGACTTCCTGTGGCACGGGTTAAAGTTAAGTAGTCCAGTCCTACTTCTTTTAAGAAACCTACTCTTCCTTTAATTTCCTTTAATATCTGCTCCCCAATTAAAAGCTGCTGATTAGTAAGCTCCATTTTATCTAAAAATGCTACCAGATCCTTTACTGACATATCTGTAATTTCATAAATATTTTTATCTGCAACCGTTACCGCTAAAGAGGACTTTTTCAAACGCTGGCCTCCACAGCATTCGCATGGCGTGATACGCATAAACTGTTCATATTCAGCCTTTTGGTTTTCTGAAAATGTTTCGCGATATCTACGCTGTACATTTTTGATTAAACCTTCCCACTCTAACTTGTAAACACCTTCACCACGCTGGCCTTTATAGTGCACTTTCAAAATTCGACCATCACCACCATACATAAACATATCGTGGATATCCTTTGGTAAATCCTTAAATGGTGTACTCAAATCAAAGCCATATCCTTCAGATAATGCACGAAGTGTAGCATAGGTATAGCTGGATGGGTCTGTACAAGATTGCCAGCCCATCACCTGAATCGCACCTTCCGTAATGGCTAAGCTTTTATCTGGAATCATTAAGTCTTCATCAAATTCCATCTTGTATCCCAAACCAAAACAGGTTGGACAAGCACCAAATGGATTGTTGAAGGAGAAACTTCTAGGCTCCACTTCATCAATACTTACGTTACAATCTGGGCAAGCAAAGTTCTGTGAAAAGGTCATAGACTCCCCATCAATGACATCCACGATAGCATTACCTTCTGTCAATTCAAATACATTTTCTAAGGAGTCTGTCAGACGCTTTTCGATGCCTTCTTTTACTACAAGACGGTCCACTACGATATCAATATTGTGCTTGATATTTTTGTCTAAATTAATCTCTTCTGAAAGCTCGTACTGAGCACCATCCACGATGACACGAACATAACCACTTTTCTTTGCTTTTTCAAACAGTTTTTCATGCTGACCCTTTCGTCCTCTTACTACCGGAGCCAGAATCTGAATACGTGTCTTTTCTGGTAATTGCATCACTGCATCTACCATCTGGTCGATAGTCTGTTTCGTAATAGCACGTCCACATTCTGGACAATGTGGAATACCGATACGAGCGTATAACAGACGGAAATAGTCATAGATTTCTGTTACAGTTCCAACGGTAGAACGAGGGTTTCTATTGGTAGATTTCTGGTCAATGGAAATCGCAGGCGGAAGTCCTTCGATACTTTCTACATTTGGCTTCTCCATCTGTCCCAAGAACTGTCTCGCGTAAGAAGACAAGGACTCCATATAGCGTCTTTGACCCTCTGCATAAATCGTATCAAAGGCAAGAGATGATTTTCCTGATCCTGACAAACCTGTGAGAACCACAAACTCATCTCTTGGAATATCGATATCTAACCCTTTTAAATTATGTTCGTGAGCACCACGAATCTTGATATACTTTCTTTGTTTCTTAGCCATGTTACTAGCTCCTTTTAATCTATATCACGCAGCATATTTTTCAGCGTAATCATCTTATCTCGATACTCTGCTGCTGCCTCGAAGTTAAGCTCTGCTGCTGCTTTTTGCATCTTCTTCTGAATATCCGCAATGGTCTTTTCAAGCTCTGCCTTGCTCATGGATTCTGGATCTTTTGCATACTTCATTTCGTCCGCAGCCACCTTCTTAGAAATGGCGATCAGCTCACGAACAGATTTACGAATGGTCTGTGGGGTGATGCCATGTTCTTCGTTGTAAGCCTGCTGCACTCCGCGACGACGTTCTGTCTCTTCGATGGCTACACGCATGGAATCTGTAATCTTATCCGCATACATGATAACATGTCCATCGCTGTTTCGCGCTGCACGTCCGATGGTCTGAATCAAAGATGTTTCCGAACGAAGGAACCCTTCCTTGTCTGCATCTAAAATTGCAACCAGTGTAATCTCTGGAATATCCAAACCTTCTCGAAGCAGGTTGATACCTACTAATACATCGAATACATCCAAACGCAAATCACGTATGATTTCCTGACGCTCCAAAGTATCAATATCAGAATGTAAGTATTTTACTCGAATACCAACCTCACTCATGTAGCGGGTCAAATCCTCTGCCATACGTTTGGTAAGAGTCGTAATCAAAACCTTATTATGATTTGCCACTTCTTTATTTACTTCCCCAATCAAATCATCAATCTGTCCTTCAACTGGACGCACAGAAATCTCTGGGTCTAAAAGTCCCGTCGGACGAATAATTTGCTCGGTTCTTAGTAACTCGTGGTTTGCTTCGTATTCTCCTGGTGTAGCTGATACAAAGAGCATCTGGTCAATTTTGCCTTCGAACTCTTCAAAATTAAGAGGTCTATTGTCCAATGCAGATGGCAGACGGAAGCCATACTCCACCAGCGTAGTTTTACGTGAACGGTCCCCTGCATACATACCACGAATCTGCGGAACAGAGATATGAGACTCATCCACAATAATTAAAAAGTCATCTGGGAAATAATCAATCAAAGTTTCCGGCATAGCACCTTCTGGTCTGCCTGCTAAGTGTCTGGAATAGTTTTCGATACCACTACAGAAACCAGTTTCCTTTAACATCTCTATATCAAAATTGGTACGCTCTGCAATGCGCTGAGCTTCAATCAATTTATCTTCCCCTTTAAAGAACTTCACACGTTCCGTAAGCTCCGCCTCAATGTTGTCACAAGCCGCATGAATTTTATCCATAGGCACAACATAATGGGACGCTGGAAACACCGCACAATGATTCAGCTGTGCTTTAATTTCACCTGTCAACACATCGATTTCTGTAATGCGGTCAATCTCATCACCAAAGAATTCCACGCGGATAGCCTTGTCCGAATTGTTCGCAGGGAAAATCTCCACTACATCACCATGCACTCGGAATGTACCACGTTTGAAATCCATCTCATTGCGAGTATACTGCATGTCAATGAGCTGACGAATCACTTCATCCCTATCTATTTCCATTCCAGGGCGTAAAGACACCATCATATTCATATAGTCATCCGGACTACCAATACCATAAATACAGGAAACAGAAGCCACGATGATAACATCCTTTCGCTCTGCCATAGCCGCGGTTGCAGAAAGACGCAGTTTGTCAATCTCATCATTGATAGAAGAGTCCTTTGCAATGTAAGTATCTGAAGATGGCACATATGCTTCTGGCTGATAATAGTCATAGTATGACACAAAATACTCTACTGCATTCTCAGGGAAGAACTCCTTCATCTCGCCATAGAGCTGGGCTGCCAAAGTTTTATTATGTGAAATTATTAAAGTCGGTTTATTCAAAGCGGCGATGACATTTGCCATGGTGAAGGTCTTACCAGAGCCTGTAACACCAAGAAGTGTCTGGAATTGGTTGCCTTCCTGGAAGCCTTTTACTAATGCCTCAATCGCCTGTGGCTGGTCGCCGGTTGGAGCATATTCAGAATGTAAAACGAATTTATCCATGATTTCTCCTTTTCAGTATGAGTATATTTTGCCCATACTATTTACACGTTATGAATAGTATACCACAAACAATTTTTAATGTACAGAACATTTGTTCTTTCTGCATTGAAAAAGAACCACTCTTTTCAGAATGGTTCTCATCTAATCTAAATCAAATCATAAATTCTTTTTATATCTTCTTTGGTTGCCAAAAGTTCCGAAAAAGCACTGGCACTACCTGCTGCTACACCCATTTTAAATGCATGGGTATAATCCTTTTTTTGAAACCAACCTGCAAGGAAACCTGCCACCATAGAATCACCTGCACCTACAGCATTGACAAGCGTGCCCTTTGGAGCCGCCATCATATGAACTCCACCACGCTCATCTATGAGTACTGCACCTTCACCCGCCATGGAAACAAGTACATTTCTTGCGCCCATTTCCTGCAATTTCTTTGCGTATGGAACTACAGACTCTCTCGTAGTCAGCTCTACTCCAAAAATCTCCCCTAACTCATGATTGTTTGGTTTGATTAAAAATGGATGGAATTCAAGAACATTTAATAACAAGTCCTTTGTGGCATCTACTACGAAATGAATTCCCTTATTTTTCAGCTCTGACATAATGTCACGATAAATAGAGTCTCTCATGCTAGATGGAATGCTTCCAGCCAATACCAGAACATCCCCCTGTTTCAAACTTCGCAATTGTGACATCAACAGCTCCACTGCTGCATCATCAATGGCCGGACCCATTCCATTGATTTCCGTTCCGTCAAAATCCTTCATCTTTACATTGATGCGAGAACAGCCTTCTTGCAAATGAATAAAATCACAACGAATTCCATCTTCCTTTGCTTTGCGTTCTATTTCGTCTCCCATAAATCCTGCCACAAATCCTAAAGCTGTATTTTCTATGCCAAGATTTGTAAGCACGGTAGAAACATTGATTCCTTTCCCACCTGCCAACATCTGTTCCGATGTAGTACGGTTTGTTTTACCTAATTTGAAATCATTTATAGAAACTATGTAATCTAAAGACGGATTAAATGTAACTGTATATATCATTTTGATTGCTCCTTTTAAACCTCATATCCGGCCTTTTCAATCGCCGCCTTTATCACATCATCACTGACTTCTTTTTCCATAGAAACCACAACTTCTTTTTTCTTGAGGTTTACCTTTGCGGCTAAACCGTCAATATCATTGATGGCTCTGGTTACTCTTGCCTCGCAATTTTCACAGGTCATCCCCTCTACGATAAAGCTTTTCTTTGCTATCACTTTTTTCAATTTCTTTTTCGAAATATAGGTGTTTCCTCCGCCACAACAGCTACTTTTTCCTTTGAAATGTTTTACAGTGGAGCTAATACCGATTACCAGCAACAACGCCAAAATCGCAACTATAATGAAATCCTGCATCTAAAATCTCCCTCTCTAATATTCTCCTACATATTTTACACCTAAAAAACATTTTAGAAAAGGCCACTCTTTCGAGTAGCCCTTTCAAATGATCATTATTATATAAGTTTATTTTGTAGCATCAGTGTTTCCACAGCTTTCACCATTGCGTCTCTTCGCACAAACTTCTGAGTCTGGACAACCGATACAGGTCACACCTTTCTCCTTCTCTTTTTTCATGTAAAGAAGTGCTGCGCCGAGTATCACGGCGAGAACTACAATAATGATAATATCTGTCATACTGATAACTCCTATTATTTATTCAATGCGTACTCAGCTTCGAATTTCTTGTTGTTTTTCTGAATAATGAAAACAACGATAGCTACCATAGCTGCTACTGCGATAAGTCCAGGTACGAAGCCTGCACCAAATGCACCAGTTGTGATAAGTGTACCAATCTGGTAAACAAGGAATGCTACTGTATAGCCTGTACCGAACTGAAGTGCAACACCACCCCAGAACCATTTTGCGTCACCCATTTCTGAGTTCATAGCACCAAGTGCTGCGAAACATGGTGGTGTGAAGAGGTTAAACATTAAGTAAGCTAATGCAGCTACTTTTGTAAGTCCCATAGCTATTGCTACTTCGTTTCCACCGCCCATAAGTTCAAGTTCTTCGGTATCGATAAAGTTTGTAAGTGCATAACATACTGCGATTGTACCTACTACATTTTCTTTAGCGATGAAGCCTGTTACAGCAGCTGCTGCTAACTGCCATGCTGCAAAACCTACGATTGGTACTAACAATACTGCGATTGGTGAAGCGATTGTAGCAAGGATAGATGTGCTTTCCATTCCTTCTTCTATAAGCTGGAACTGCCAGTTGAATGACTGCATAATCTGAACGATTGTGTTACATACAAGGATAATAGTACCTGCTTTTACGATATAAGCTTTACCACGAGACATCATTGAAACAAATGCTCTCTTTAAGCTTGGAAGTTTGTATTCAGGAAGTTCCATGATAAAGAATGATTTTCTATATTTGTGTCCTGTAATCTTATTTACAAGTAATGCACCAAAGAAGATGAGTGCCATACCTGCAAAATACATAAGTGGTCCTACCCATGATGCTCCTGGGAAGAATGCACCAGCAAATAAAGCGATAACTGGCAACTTAGCACCACATGGCATAAATGGTGTAAGCATTGCTGTTGCACGACGTTCTCTTTCGTTACGAATCGTACGGCAAGCCATAATACCTGGGATTGCACAACCTGTACCGATTACCATAGGGATAACGGATTTTCCTGAAAGACCTACACGCTTGAAGATTGGGTCAAGTACTACTGTTGCACGAGCCATATAACCACAGTCTTCTAATAATGCGATAAGGAAATACATTACCATAACGAGTGGAAGGAAACCAACTACGGCACCAACACCACCGATAATACCATCCACTAAAAGGGCATATAAGAAATCGTTAGAACCTTCTAACATTCCACCTACCCATTCCTGGAAAGTTTCAATCCAGCCTACCAAAAGGTCTGCAAGCCATACGCCCAAGCCATTTTCATGCTGTGAAATCCAGAACACACCAAAAATAACTACTGCAAAAACGATAAGACCGATTACTGGATTTGTAATAATACTATCAATTTTATCCTGGAAGTTTGTATCCTTTGTAAGTACTTTACGTGTTTCTACATTTTTAACGATTTCATTTACAAATGCATAACGCTTTCTATCTGCAGCTTCTACTTCTGCTTTGTTTGTTAAGTCGATATCATCCTGTTTGAAAGGAGCTGTCTGTGTGCTGTTTTTTGCTGCAACTGCCACTTTTACAACCTCTTTTAATCCCTTGTCGGTGGACACTGTTGAAACAGTTTCCACAACTGGACATCCTAATTGTGTAGAAAGTGCATCTACATCGATTTCTGTTTCTTTCTTTGCATTGATATCGCTCTTATTCAAAGCAACAACTACTGGAATACCAAGCTCCATAAGCTGTGTTGTAAAGAATAAGCTACGGCTTAAGTTTGTAGCATCTACGATGTTGATGATAACATCTGGATTTTCATTTTTTACATAGCCGCTTGTAATGCTTTCTTCTGATGTGAATGGAGACATTGAGTATGCACCTGGAAGGTCAACTGCGATAAATTCTTCTCCTTCATAGAAGTTCTTTTTGATTGGGCTTTCTTTTTTGTCTACTGTAACACCAGCCCAGTTACCAACACGTTCATTTCTACCTGTGAGCGCATTGTACATGGTAGTTTTACCACTGTTTGGATTACCTGCAAAAGCAATTCTCATTT
>CAYMTP010000039.1:0-14656 GCA_964393435.1 uncultured Lachnobacterium sp.
TACATATTAGTTGATTTGTTGCTTGGGTCGTTGCTGGCACTGGTTTATACAAACGATATTTTTACAGCATATGTATTCGTGGAAATTAACACATTAGCGGCATGTGGTTTGATTGCGATTCGTCAGATTGGACGTACCTTTGAAGCTGCAGTTCGCTATATGATTATGAGCTTGCTGGGTTCTGGTTTGCTCTTAATGGGAATCTGTATGCTTTATGACATGACAGGACATTTGCTCATGTCCAATATGAAGGAATCTATTGCACTTATTATGGAAGAAGGAACCTATGCCGTTCCGATGTTAGTTACCATCGGACTTATTGTCGTTGGTTTAGCAATTAAGAGTGCGTTGTTCCCATTCCATGCTTGGCTTCCAGATGCCTATGGATATTCTACTGCGTCCTCCGCAGCAATGTTATCTAGTTTGGTATCAAAGGGATATATCTTCTTATTAGTAAAGATTTTCTATCGTGTCATTGGTTTAGAATATATTGCAGACAGCCAGGTGTTAAACATTATTTTCTGGTTTGCAATTTGTGGTATGATTTTTGGTTCCATGAATGCTATCTGGGAAAAAGATATTCGAAGAATGATTGCTTTTTCATCCGTAGCACAAATTGGATATATTTATATGGGCTTTGGTCTTGGAACAGAAGCGGGAATCACTGCCAGTGTGTTCCATATGCTAATGCATAGTGCAACCAAATCCCTATTATTTATTTCTGCAATCGGACTTACCGATGCTTCTGGATATAAGAGAGATTTCTTTGAAGTAACAGGAGCGGGGTACCGAAATAAGATTGCAGGAGTTGGATTCGCGGTAGGTTCGGTTTCCATGGTTGGTGTTCCAATGTTTGCAGGTTTTGTCAGCAAGCTTTTGTTTGCAGAAGCGGCTATGTCAGATCCATCCTGGAGAATGTTTCCAGCAATTATCGTATTATCGATTAGTACGATTTTGAATGCAGTATATTTCTTAAAAACAGTACTTCGTATCTATACTCCAATGCCTGCAGAAGAGGAAAAGGCGAAGGGATATGTACGTATTACATGGAAACAGCAGAAGGTATACACAGTAGCAATTATTTTATTTATAGTTCTCAATGTGGTATTGGGTTGTAACTCTAAGCCAATTATTATGATGATCGAAGAAGGACTACGTAATTTTATGTAGAAAAGGGGAAAGTAATGGGTCAATCTGTATTGATTTTATTTGCAATATTCGTTCCTATTCTCTGGGGCGTATGGATGTTGGCAAGACCAGCTTACAAAAATCGTAAGGCTATGATTGTTTCTGCATCCATCGGTTTGGCAGTGACCACGCTTTTGTCACTGGCAATCCTTATTATTGGGGATATGGAACTACAGTTGTTTGCAATTGGGGAAAATATGAATATTTATTTCCAAGCAGACAAAATGGGTCGTATTTTTATGACTATCGTAACCCTCGTGTTACCGTTGGTAGGAATCTACGCCTTTGAATATATGAGCCATTATGAAGAAGAGAAAAGATTCTTTGGATTTTATTTGATGGTTTACGGGGTGTTGCTTGCACTTAGTTATGCAGGAAATATTGTAACGTTTTATGTGTTCTATGAAATGATGAGTATCTTTTCTATGCCATTGGTATTTCACTTTAGGACAAGAGAAGCAATTATGGCAGGACTTAAATATCTCTTCTATTCTTTGTCAGGAGCGTACTTTGTATTGTTCGGTATTTATTTCCTGAGCCAGTATACAATCACCTTGGATTTTATGGCAGGTGGAACCTTGGATATGTCAAAAGTAGCAGGAAATGAAGGCTTGCTTTTGGTGGTAGCTATGTGTATGATAGTTGGTTTTGGTGTTAAAGCAGGTATGGTTCCGCTTCATGCTTGGCTTCCAAATGCCCATCCAATCGCACCAGCACCAGCAAGTGCAGCTCTTTCATCGATTATTGTAAAGATGGGTGTATTCGGAGTAATGCGCGTGGTTTATTACTTGTTTGGTGCTGAATTCCTTCGTGGAACATGGGTACAGTATACATGGATTACCTTGACATTGATTACAGTATTTATGGGCTCCATGCTGGCATATCGAGAAAAAGTATTCAAGAAACGCTTGGCATACTCAACTGTTAGTCAGGTTTCCTATATCTTATTCGGAATGGCACTTCTTAATCCACAGGCACTGACTGGATCACTGTTACATATATTATTTCACGCAGTAATTAAGTCTGCACTGTTCATGAGTGCAGGTGCGATTATCTATAAGTGTGGTGTGGAGCGTGTCGATGAGATGCGAGGCATTGGGAAAAAAATGCCAAAAATCATGTGGTGCTACACGCTTTGTTCTTTGGCACTCATTGGTATCCCACCAGCAAGCGGCTTTATTAGCAAATGGTATTTGGCGACGGGGTCTTTAGCAAGTGAGATTCCAGTGATATCATGGTTGGGCCCAGTGGTGCTTTTGGTAAGTGCTTTACTTACTGCGGGATATTTACTGCCAATTTCCATTGATGGTTTTTTTCCAGGGCCAGACTTTGACTATAAACACTTAGAGAAAAAAGACCCAACAAACCAGATGCTGATTCCAATTATGATATTGGCAGCATTGGCAATTCTGCTTGGTGTATTCCCTAATTTCTTTGTGGATTACATAAGTGAATTGATTCAGTTGATATTTTAGCAGGGAGGTGTGATATGAATCAGTATTGGATTTTAGTAGCAATTCTATTGCCAATCGTAGGCGGTATATCGGTTCGTTTCCTCCCTTATAAAAAGAAGTGGGAATTATATGTTTTCTTAGAGGTAATTATGATTACCACATCTCTTATCGTGTGGGGGTTGATTTTAGGCGGACCAACAGAAGTATTTCATGTGGTGCACTTCTTCAATGACCTGTCTATTTCTTTCAAGATAGATGGTATGACAATGGTGTTTGCTGGCTTGGTTTCGATTTTATGGCCATTGGCAACCTTATATGGTTTTGAATATATGGAGCACTATGATAGACAGGGAACGTTTTTTATGTTTTATAGTATGGCATATGGGGTGACGCTTGGTATTGCGTTTGCATCAGATATGTTGTCGATGTATTTCTTCTACGAGTTATTGACCTTGTCTACCGTGCCACTTGTTATGCATACATTAAAAAGAGATGCTATTTTGGCAAGTAGAAAGTATCTCTATTATTCATTGGGAGGTGCCGCATTTGCTCTGATGGGAATGGTATTCCTCATGGTATATGGAGATACCTTGGAATTTACCATGGGTGGCGTGCTATCTGCGGATAAGGTTGCTGGTCATGAAGATATGCTTCTTTGGATTTACCTATTTGCCTTCTTAGGCTTTGGTGTAAAGGCTGCGATTTTCCCTGTTTCGGAATGGCTTCCTGCAGCGGGTGTTGCTCCTACGCCGGTTACAGCTTTGCTTCACGCAGTAGCGGTTGTTAAAGCTGGTGTGTTTGCAATTATTCGACTTACTTACTATAGCTTCGGTACAGAGTTCCTTCGTGGAACCTGGGTGCAGAATGTGGTTATGGCCTTGGCTATGTTTACTGCCGTATATGGCTGTAGCCGAGCGGTAAAGGAAACTCATATCAAGAGACGTTTGGCTTATTCTACCGTAAGTAATTTATCGTACATTATTTTTGGTGTAACCATTATGACACCAATGGGCTTGGTTGGTGCACTATGTCACCTGATTTGTCATGCGGTTATGAAGATTTGTTCTTTCATGTGTGCAGGTGCATTTATGCATCAGACAGGAAAGAAATATGTGTTCGATATGGATGGACTTGGCCGAAGAATGCCGATTATTTTCTCTGCACTTGGGTTGAGTGGCATGGGTCTTATGGGTGTGCCGGGACTTGCTGGCTTTGTGAGTAAGTGGAATCTGGCACAGGCTGCGGTAGATAGCAAAAATCCACTTGCATATGTAGGAATTGTTTGCTTGTTGATTTCAGCTCTTTTGACAGCCATCTATATGATGAGTATTGTGATGAGAGCCTTTTTCCCACCGGTAGGTTTTGATAAATCTACCATTGCACATGTGAAAGATCCAGGCTGGAAGATGTGTTTTCCAATTATGCTGTGTGCCTTATTTACCATACTGCTTGGAGTATTTTCATCTCCATTGGTGCAGTTCTTTACCGATGTTGCAGCAGGAATATATTAGAAAGGAGACGTGGGTATGTATATAGATATTTTAATTTATCTTATGGTGTTTATGCCGATGGTCGGTGCCTTCGTTTCTTATCTAATTGGACGTAAAAATAAAAAGGCGAGAGATTATTTTGTTAGCAGTTTATCCATATTGGAATTTGTGCTTGCGGTTATGCTGGTTTTGGCCGACGTAGGGAATGAAGGATATTTGGTGTATATTCCAGAGGTTTGCGGAATGGGACTTACCTTTACGGCAGATGGATTCCGCGTGTTATATGTGGCTATCGCAAGCTTTATGTGGGCGTGTACAAGTATTTTTTCGGAAGAATATTTTGCTCATTATCGTAACCGAAATAGATATTATCTGTTTCAGCTATTAACATTAGGTGCGACTGCAGGTATCTTCCTTTCAGCCGACTTATATACGACATTTATTTTCTTTGAAATCATGTCTATCTCATCTTATGTATGGGTAGCACATGATGAGACCGCTCCTTCTATGCGAGCAGCCGCTACTTATTTGGCAGTTGCTATTATCGGTGGTTTGACACTTTTAATGGGATTGTTCCTGCTTTACAACCAGACAGGAACTCTTCGTATTGATGAGTTATATGAAGCATGTCAAGGCAAAAATGTTTATCCAGCATGTTTATGTATGTTGGTCGGCTTTGGGGCAAAAGCTGGTGCTTTCCCACTTCAGATTTGGCTTCCAAAGGCACATCCAGTGGCACCAGCACCAGCCAGTGCGTTGCTTTCTGGGATTTTGACAAAGACGGGTATTTTCGGAGTGCTTGTCATTAGTTGTCAGATTTTATTGCATGATTATGCTTGGGGAGCATTTATATTGGTGATTGGTTTGATTACCATGTTTTTAGGCGCACTATTGGCAGTATTTTCTATAGATTTTAAAAGAACGCTGGCTTGTTCCTCGGTTTCGCAGATTGGATTTATTCTGATAGGTGTTGGTATGCAGGGCCTTTTGGGAGAACACAATGAAATCGCTATTCGAGGTACTGTCCTTCATATGGTAAACCACTCACTTTTTAAGTTGGTATTGTTTATGGTTGCTGGTGTTATCTATATGAATATACATAAGCTGGATTTAAACGATATCCGCGGATTTGGACGTAAGAAACCATTGCTGAGATTTATTTATTTGATGGGAGCCTTGGGTATTGGCGGTATCCCGCTTTGGAGTGGATATATCAGTAAGACATTGCTCCATGAAAGCATGGTGGAGTATATCCATGAAGCAATAGCTGTTTCCATGGCGCTTCCAATATCGTTCCAGACGATGCAAATCTTTGAGTGGATTTTCCTTATTAGTGGTGGTATGACCATTGCTTATATGCTGAAACTTTATGTGGCAGTATTTGTGGAGAAAAACAAGGACGCAGCACTACAGGAGAAATACGATGGAATGAAGAAATACATGAAACCTGCTAGTGCAGTAGTTTTGACATTGTGTGCAGCAATTTTTCCAATCATGGGTATTTTCCCATATGCCACCATGGATGTGATGGCTGATATGAGCGAAGGCTTTATGGGATGGGATCATGCGGGACATAGTGTGGACTATTTCACATGGACGAATCTGCAAGGAAGTGTGATTTCGATTATCATTGGCCTGGTACTTTATTTTGGTGTAGTTCGTACGCTGCTTATGAAGAAACAGCCAGACGGAAGTCGTGATTACGTAAACAGATGGTGGAAGTACTTGGATTTAGAAGATTATTTCTATCGTCCAGTTTTATTAAAAGTCCTTCCAACCGTTTGTGCAGCGGTTTGTTTGGTCATCGATCGTTTGGTAGATGGTATTGTAATTATTTTACGTAAAACAGTTTACAAAGATAGCTTAATTTATAAAGAGATGGATGAAGGAAATAGCGTGACCTATGCATTTGGTTCACTATTTAACAAAGGAGAGGCAGCACTAAATAAAACGGTTTGGCGTAGTAATCCTAAGGAAACAGATTTTAGACATCAATTCGCATTGAAGTATGCATCCTTCAAAGAAAATTTTGGGTTTATTGAACGAAGTCTATCCTATGGGTTGATTTTGTTCTGCTTAGGACTTTGTGCGGTTTTGATATACCTTTTAGTTGCAGCATTTTTATAAATGAGTTAGAGTAGAAATATATTAATGAAAAGAGGGGGAAATAATGGCATTACAAGATGATTTGCGAGCACAACTGATAAAGCAGTTTGCAGCAGAAGTTGTGGAGTTAACAGAACAGAATGGGAAGAAATTTTATGCATGTCCTACCTGTAAAAGACCTATAGCAAAAAGTGACAACAAATGTCCAGGTTGTCAACAGGTGTTGTCATGGCAGAATATTCATGTGGTAGAACAGGGACCAACGGGTCCAAGATTTGCAACACTCAAGTTTGAGGTTCCAGCAGAATTTTCCAAAGGCGATTGTAGAAAATGTCCTTTATCCTACATAGCTAAAACAAATACGGAAAATGTTTACGAATGTCCATTAAACAATCGTGTGAATTGTCCATTAGAGATTGACTTATAGATATAATAAGGAATTTTAATAAGATAAATTATTGACAGAATGAAACTTATCTGTAAAATGGTAATGTACTAAAATTATCTAATTTACTAGAGAGGAGACATTATGTTAGAAAAGTTTTTTAAATTAAAAGAAAATAATACTAACGTAAAAACAGAAGTCATGGGTGGTATTACCACATTTATGACTATGGCTTACATTTTAGCAGTTAATCCACAGATTCTTTCAGCATCTGGTATGGATTCGCAGGCAGTTCTTATGGCTACAGCTATTGCTTCCTTCATCGGAACAATGGTTATGGCACTTTTAGCAAATTATCCATTTGCTTTAGCTCCAGGACTTGGCCTTAATGCTTATTTTGCATACACAGTTGTTCTTCAGATGGGATATAGCTGGCAGTTTGCATTATTCGCAGTATTTTTAGAAGGTTTAGTATTCATCGCACTTTCATTAACAAATGTACGTGAAGCTATCTTCAATGCACTTCCATTACAGCTTAAGAAAGGTATTTCTGTAGGTATCGGCTTATTCGTTGCATTTATCGGTTTACAGAATGCAAACCTTGTAGTAGCAAGTGATTCAACAAAGGTTACAATTGTTGACTTTACAGCAAACTTTAACACGGTAGGTATCGGTGCAATCCTTGCTATTATCGGCACACTTCTTATCGTTATTCTTTCTATTAAGAAAGTAAATGGTGCAATCCTTATCGGTATCATTGCTACATGGTTACTTGGTATCGCATGTGAACTTACAGGTATCTATACTGTAGATCCTGCAAACGGATTCTATTCATTGCTTCCAGCTTGGTCAGAATTCAACCTTGGAGCTATCGGACAGACATTTGGTCAGTGCTTTGCTCCAGAAGCATTTGCAAACATGAAGTGGTTAGATTTATTCGTAATCATGTGCTCATTCTTAATGGTAGATATGTTTGATACACTTGGTACTGTAATCGGTGTTGCAAACAAAGCAAAAATGCTTGATAAAGATGGAAAACTTCCAAGAGTAAAAGAAGTATTATTGGCAGACGCTGTAGCTACTTCAGCAGGTGCTGTACTTGGTACATCTACAACTACTACATTCGTAGAAAGTTCAGCAGGTGTATCTGCAGGTGCTAGAACAGGTCTTGCATCTGTAGTAACAGGTTTATTATTCTTAGTTTCAATCTTCCTTTCACCAGTGTTCTGTGCAATCCCAGGATTTGCTACAGCACCAGCACTCATCTACGTAGGATTCCTTATGATCTCTGCAGTAGTTGAAATCGACATGGAAGATTTATCAGAAGCTATTCCAGCTTACCTTTGCTTAATCGGTATGCCACTTTTCTATAGCATCTCTGAAGGTATTGTATTTGGTGTAGTTTCATACGTTGTAATCAACGTTTGCTGCGGAAAAGCTAAAAAAATCACACCACTTATGTATGTTTTAGCAATCTTATTCGTATTGAAATATATTTTCTTGTAAAATTGACAAGGACTACGAGGCTGTCGCAAATTTATTTTGTGGCAGCCTCTTTTTGCCTTGTCAATCTAGAAATTATCTAGTAGAATATGTAATAGTAGGGAAAGTGTGTGCAAAAGACACAATTCCCATAGGGCGTGATTATTTTAGAGGGATATGAGGAATACGAATATGAAGAAGAAGCTAGCTGCATTAGGACTTGGACTCATGGTGCTTTTGGCAATTGTAATACCACAGATAAATACTGTTGCAGATGAAGCAGCTCAGACTGTGGATATTATGTTTTTACATGATACCCATTCTCATTTAAATGCATTTACTACAGTAGAAGGTACAGAAACTGTTACTATGGGTGGTTTCTCTAGAATAAAAACGCTTATTAATGCACAGAAGGAAGAAAATCCAAACACATTGCTATTGGACGCGGGGGACTTCTCTATGGGAACCTTGGTGCAGGTTGTGTACGAAGAAGAGGCTGCGGAGATTCGCATGTTGGGTGAATTAGGTGTAGAAGCCACTACTTTGGGAAATCATGAGTTTGATTACAAGGCCGAAGGTCTTGCTAACATGATGAATTCTGCTATTGCTAGTGGAGACGTGCTGCCAGAGATGTTACTCTGTAATATGGATTGGGATTCCATGAAAGCTGCAGGTTTAACAGAAGACCAGCAGCTGATTTGGGACGCCTTTGAAAAATATGGTGTAAAGGATTACATGGTGGTAGAAAAGGACGGTGTGAACATTGCCGTCATCGGTGTATTCGGACAGGACGCAGCGGACTGTGTAGCACAGTGTCCAGTAGTTTTCGAAGATCCTGTTGAAGCTGTTAAGGAAACAGTAGCAGATATCAAGGCAAATGAAGATGTTGATATGATTGTCTGTATTTCACATAGTGGAACTTGGGAAAACGAAGATAAATCGGAAGATGAAATTTTAGCAAAAAGTGTTCCAGAACTTGATTTAATTATTAGCGGTCATACACATACAAAATTAGATGAACCAATCAAGCACGGAAATACTTATATCGTTTCCTGTGCAGAATATGGAAAATACTTAGGTGATATCTCCATGACGAAGAATGCAGATGGTCGTTGGGATATGACAGAGTATGATTTGGTTGCGATTACACCAGATATTGCTCAGGATACAGATACCCAGACTGCAGTAGATGGCTTTATGTCTTTGGTAGATGAAAAATATCTGGCACAGTTTGGCTATACAAAGGACCAGATTCTTTGTACCAATGAGGTGCAGTTTGTACAGCAGTCTGATGTAGGAGATTTACATACAGAATTGAACCTGGGAAGCATTATTGCAGATGCGTATAGTTATGCTGTAAATAATGCAGATACTGATGATGACAATCCTGTTATGGTGGCAGTAGCTCCGGCAGGAACGATTCGTGATACATATCCATTGGGAAATATCACAGTAGAAAATGTATTTAATTCTTTCTCACTTGGTATCGGTGAAGATGGAATACCAGGCTATCCATTGATTAGTATATATCTAACTGGGGAAGAATTAAAAATGGCGGCCGAGATAGATGCTAGTATTTCAGATCTTATGACAACGGCTCGTTTATACACAAGTGGTTTATATTGGCATTACAATCCAAATCGTATGATTTTAAACAAAACCACCGATGTGTTCATTATGGACAGCGAGGGCAATCGCGTTGAGTTAGAGGATGATAAGCTTTATCGTGTAGTTACAGACTTTTATACTTCACAAATGCTTGGTGGCGTAACAGATATGTCTTTTGGACTTTTATCCATTGTTCCAAAATTTGCAGATGGTACACCAATTGAAAGATATGAAGATGCAGTAATCAAAGTGGATGGAAAAGAGTTAAAGGCTTGGCAGGCGATTGCACAGTACATGGAATCCTTTGAAGATACAGATGGTGATGGAACACCAAATGTTTCTGCGATTTACGCTACTACACAAGGAAGAAAAGTGGTAGAAGATAGTAAAAATATTGTGGATATACTGAAAAATCCAAATAAGTTCTTCTTTATGATTATCGGTATTGTGGTATTAGTTATCGCTATCCTTGTATTAATCGTGGTATTGATTATTAAGCTTTTAAGAAAGATAGGAATAATAAAAAAGAAAACGAAAAAAATTAAGAAGCAAGAGGCAGTATAATGGAAAAGATTATTTTGACAGGTGATAGACCAACAGGCAGACTTCACGTAGGTCATTATGTAGGTTCACTTCGCAGAAGAGTTCAGTTGCAGAACTCTGGAGAATTCGATAAAATATTTATCATGATTGCAGACGCTCAGGCACTGACAGACAACTTTGAAAATCCAGAGAAAGTACGTCAGAATATTATTGAGGTAGCATTGGATTATTTGTCAGTTGGATTAGACCCAGCAAAATCTACTTTGTTTATTCAGTCACAGATTCCTGAATTGACAGAGTTGACATTTTTCTATTCCAACTTAGTTACAGTATCTCGTTTGCAGAGAAATCCTACAGTAAAAACAGAGATTAAAATGCGTAATTTTGAAACCAGTATTCCAGTTGGTTTCTTTACCTATCCAATCAGCCAGGCAGCAGATATTACAGCATTCAAGGCGACTTGCGTACCAGTTGGTGAAGATCAGCTCCCAATGATTGAACAGACTAGAGAGATTGTGCGTAAGTTCAATTCTATCTACGATGAAGTATTGGTTGAACCAGATGTACTTCTTCCAGAAAATGCTGCTTGCTGCAGACTTCCAGGTATTGATGGAAAAGCCAAGATGAGCAAATCGCTTGGTAACTGTATCTACCTTTCTGATACAGAAAAAGACGTAAAAACAAAGGTTATGAGTATGTACACTGACCCAACTCATATTCAGATTTCTGACCCAGGTCATGTAGAAGGAAACTGCGTATTTACTTATTTGGATGCATTTAGTAACGATGGACATTTCGCAGAATATCTTCCAGAATATGCAAACCTTCAGGAATTAAAAGACCACTACACTCGTGGCGGTCTTGGAGATGTAAAAATCAAGAAGTTCTTAAATAATGTGCTTCAGGAAGAGCTTGCACCAATCCGTGCAAGACGTGCTGAATTTGAAAAGGATATTCCTATGGTTTATGATATCTTGAAACAGGGTAGCGAAAATGCACGTGCAGTTGCTGCACAGACGATGGATGAAGTAAAACGTGCAATGCACATCAACTACTTTGATGATGCTGAACTCATCCGCACACAGGCAGAGAAGTATACAAAATCTGAGTAATTCGATTCTTGGCTCAGCAGCCAAACACTTGCTGTTGGGCTGCGTAAGAGTATGATTCAGGAGGGAAGACCACATGGTAAAATATTATAGAACCGACGATAGTCGTATCCATGAAGAAGAAAAAATAGATAATGGAGTATGGATTCATATGGTCGACCCGACTGCAGAGGAAACCATGCAGATTGCAGAATCGTTTGACATCGACGTAGCAGACGTTAGAGCCGCTCTCGACGAAGAAGAAAGTTCACGTATTGAATTGGAAGATGGCTATACCCTTATCCTTATCGACGTTCCTTCCACAGAGATTCGTCATAAGAAGGTAATGTACACCACTATTCCTTTGGGTATTATTTTAACTCAGGATGTTATCATTACCGTTTGTACAGAGGATTTACCTGTACTTCAGGCATTTATCAATAACCGTGTGAAAGAATTCAGTACAAAGAAAAAACTGCGCTTCGTATATCAGATTCTGTATCGTACCACGGTTGTGTACCAGGGACACCTTCGTACCATTGACAAGAAACGAACTGAAATTGAAGAGCGAATCGAAAATGATACTCGAGAAGACGACCTTATCGCATTGCATGAATTGGAATCCACGCTGGTATACTTTGCCACATCTCTTCGTGCAAATGGCAACGTATTAGACCGACTCACCCGTTATAAGAGACTGGAACAGTATCCAGAGGATAAAGAACTTTTGGATGATGTTATTATCGAAAATAAACAGGCGATTGAAATGACGGTGATTTATCGTGATATCATAAACGGTACTCGCGAACTGATGTCATCGGTACTTGATAACCGTCTGAACAACGTTATGAAAACCCTTACCTCTATCACGCTTATCATGGCTGTTCCTACCGTTATATCTGGTATTTACGGAATGAACTTAAATTCTGAGGGAATGCCATTTGCAAGTTCGCCATTTGGATTTGCAATTATTTGTGCGTTGATTGTAGTGGTGTGTATCGTAATGATGAGCTTCTTGAAAAAGAAGAAAATGTTGTAACTAACGAGACAAGCAGAATGGATAAAAATAAACGCAGAGCATGTTTTGATGATATGCATCTGCGTTTTGTTTTTAGACATGAGGTTTGTCTCGTTGCATACTATTTCCCTTCAAATCTACCACTTGCTCCGCAAGGAAGAACTAGTCCTGTTTCAGATACAGGAAGTCCGATTTCGTTTGCAGTAGTAGTTCCCTCGAAATCTTTCAGAGCTGTACTAATCATATAGGTAAGCACTGCCGGCTGTAAGCCAGTGGTATAAGAGTTTACCAAGAAGAATAATGGCTTGTCTGTTAAAAGCTGTGCACACAACTTAATCAGTGGGTAAACCGCTTCTTCGATCTTCCAGATTTCTCCTTTTGGTCCACGTCCATAAGAAGGTGGATCCATGATAATGGCGTCGTAGCGGTTGCCTCGACGAATTTCTCTTTCTACGAACTTCACGCAGTCATCTACAATCCAACGGATAGGTGCTTCAGCAAGACCAGAGGAAACTGCGTTTTCTTTCGCCCAGCCAACCATACCTTTGGAAGCATCTACGTGAGTTACGCTTGCGCCTGCTGCAGCAGCTGCCAAAGTTGCACCGCCAGTATAAGCAAAGAGGTTTAATACCTTAATTGGTCTACCGGCTTCTTTAATTTTCTTAGAAAACCAATCCCAGTTGGTTGCCTGTTCAGGGAAAAGGCCAGTGTGCTTAAAGCTAAATGGTTTTAAGTTAAAGGTGAGCTGCTCGCCGATTGGCAAATCATAATGAATGCTCCATTCGTTTGGCAAATCAAAGAATTCCCATTCGCCACCACCTTTTTTACTTCTATGATAATGTCCATTTAATTTCTTCCAGTTTTTATTTTTCTTAGGAGTATCCCAAATAACTTGTGGGTCTGGACGAAGCAGCACGTATCTGCCCCAGCGTTCCAGTTTTTCGCCCTGTGAACAATCGATTACCTGGTAATCTTTCCATCCATCTGCAATCCACATAATGAATTCCTTTCTTCTATCTATAATAGGTTTAAATTGTCTTATAATTCTTAGAATATAATATATGGTTTTAGGAAAAAAGTCTATAGATTTTGTGTCCTTTTACATCTATAATGATAATACATATAAGTAGAGGGTTTGATTTAAAAAGGCCACTGTGCTAGATATAAAAATGAAAAATAATGAGAGATAATATGAAAATTGAAGCAAAAAACGAAACTGAAATAGAAAATCAATTACAGGAATATAAATCCGCCATGTTGGAATTGGCAGGAACAATAGGGGAAGAGTTGCTATTGCAACTTGGAGCATCACCAGTTGAATTGACACAGAAAAAAGTAGGGCAAATGAAGAAAATATTCCCAGTCCCAAAGGAACAGTGTGTTTTATGGGCGGATGTAGAATTTGATTTACGTCCAAGTGGGATTGTAATTACAAATCAAGGGGTATATATACGCAGTGATGCCTCTGCTTTTGACAGAAAGCAAAAACCAACGTTGTATTTTTATAGTTGGGAGATTTTTAATCCAAAGTGGTTTATTGGAGACGATGAGTCTAATAAGGCTTTGCAGGTGAGTGAAGCATGTACAAAGCATTTTATACCTGCTTGCAAGAAAATTTCAGCACAACTGCTAGATGAAGAATACGAAGATTTGTCATATATACGTTCTTGTCAAAGGGCAGAAACTATGATTAAACTAGCAACAGGAAAAAGTGCGACAAGTGGCTCTGCTAATGCAAGACGTTTATCTCGTGTGATGAATAATCCAGTGTTAGGTTCTGCATTGATGTACACGGCCTATTCGGTTCCAGAAAAGTATAACTTGATTACGAAAAAAATATCTACTGCACAGTATGTGAAAAATATGTATAATTTATCTTCGTCAATCGTAGGTGGAGTAGGTGGTACGGCTGCGACAGGTATGATGCTGGCTGAGATAAGTGGTGCGACAGGAACTGCGATAGCTCCAGGTGTGGGGACAGTGATTGGTGCTGCAGGCGGATTTGTTGGTGGTGTTGTAGGTGCTACGACAGCAAACATGATAAGTGGCATTTTTCAAGAAGATGATATCGATAGCTTTACACGAATGTTTAATGCTTACCTTTCCTGTATGATTTGTGAAAATCTGTTGGATGAAACAAGGACAGATATGTTAATTCAAAAATTGGATTCTATAGAGAAAAAAGAGTTTAAGTCATTGATGGAGATAACGTGGAGAGCAGAGGGGCAGGAAAAGGTCGTTCGAGATTTTCTATCAGAATATTTTGAGGATATATTGGAAATGGACATAGAGAA
>CAYMTP010000040.1:0-14650 GCA_964393435.1 uncultured Lachnobacterium sp.
AAGAGGAAAGAGCTGCTTATGGACGTACACTGATAGGTTTGACCTGTGAAAAACGTCCAGCAGTTTTAATTACTGCCACCACAATGACTGGCAGTGGGTGTTACCTATACAGGAGCAAAGCTACAGTATGCAAGCTTTTCGGAGTGGGCAGACACATTAAATCCAGAAGAATTGCAATATTTTGAAGTTTTGAAGGGAAAGGCTTCAGAGAAACGATATTATTTACCAACGAATGAAGAATTTGCACAGTTTTGTGAACTCTTACAATCAATTCCAGAAGAGGACTGTTATCGAAGAAAAGAAACAGTAGACGTATACGAAGATTATGTGGTGTGGTTTTTGTGTGGAGAAAATGAGGTTCTTTTGAAATGTTTGGAGGATGAAACCGTTCTATATGTTGGCTCAACAGAGATGCCTGAGTTCGCACCAGAAGGCAAGGTTTTGATTATCGATAGTCCTGAATTGTGGAACTACATTGTAGATACGGTGGATGAAAAAGGAATGCTATCTAAAGCACAAGAGGATGAGCAGGAAAAGATGGAACAGTGTATCTATGAAACTACTGCGGATTTAAATCATGATGGAGTCGAGGATAGTGTAAGATTAATGACATACGGCAAGGAAAGCAGCATTTGGCAAGATGTTGATGTAAATGGTGCTTATGTTAAGGTGTTTTTGGGAACTGCAAGTGGCTCATATACGATAGAGCCTGTATATACGAGTGACTTTGTTGCTTCTTCACATGCAGAGAATGGTACATATATATTAACAGAAAAAGACGGAAAAGACTATCTTGTCTATTCGCTTATGTATGAAATGCAAGGAAACGCTGGTTATACGTATTCAGTAATGTATTTTGAAGGCTCAGAAATGGTTACGGTACAGACAGATGAGGTGAATTTTTATTGCGACCCATATATGAAGCGTTTTTGGACAGAGGGACCACGCCGAGAGGAGGTGCTTCCACAGTTTAAAGCTGGAATAGAGCCTTGGATAGAGAACGGAACGATACTGGTATCTTTTGATGTAAGTACCCCTGATTTTATTGCTTCGTATTCATATGATCGAATACCAGCCTCTTCTTACTATGATATGGTATGGGCAAGAAGCGAAGCTGATAAAATTGAGGAATTTGAAAAAGGAGTCGGAAAAGAAGAGTGGCAGCAGTCTTTGTACTGGTTGTCAACCAACTATTCCCATACCAAAGACTGGATTGAAGAACAGTTGGATACGGATTATTCAAAATGGTATACGGAATATGATGGAAGCAAATTGCAGCGTGTCGATAACTGCGATTATAGTCCAACTTCAAGTGTTGTATGGTGCGATGTGCCTGCTAGTTGTGATACGATTTACTATCGTGCTGGTTATGGGGAGAATGTACAAGATGTACTTTACAAAATGATAGAGAAAATGGTACAGGCCAGAATGGAAAAAACAACTATCCGAGGTTATGTGATTACAGATTATGTTATCCCTAAACAGCCTATCATCCAAGTTTCCGATGATATGTGGCTAGTAGAATACATAAAAGGCTATTACTCCTATGAAGGTTCCAATATGGGGACTATGGAAGAAATGATAGATTCTGGTGTCGAAGTAACAGAAGATGGACTGATTCCATTCTTTGCACAGGGGAGTGATGATGTATTTATACATATCCTAATTGAAAAAGATGGAGTATATCGTTTGCAGAGATTACAGAAAATGATGAATTAGATAACAAGATTTAGCGCAGAAAGTAATTTATCTAAATAACTACGAAATGGGTTCTTATATATATCAGTTTCACACACGAGTCCGCATACAGTGTTCACTTGATATATATATAGAGTCCGTCTCGTAGAATTTAGAAAATACTTTCTGAGCTAACTCGTTATTTTATATTCTTCTGTGCCGTAGAAAGCATCAATTTAATACGGTTAAGCTGATTTACTTCTGAAGCACCTGGGTCGTAGTCGATGGCTACGATGTTTGCTTCTGGATGTTTGCGGCGAAGTTCTTTGATTACACCTTTACCTACGATATGGTTAGGGAGGCAGGCGAATGGCTGGGTACATACGATGTTTGGTGCACCCTGTTCAATAAGCTCTAGCATTTCACCAGTAAGGAACCAGCCTTCACCGGTTTGATTTCCGATGGATACGATTTCGCTGGCTTTTTCGGCTAAGTCCCAAATGTAAGCAGTTGGTTCAAAGTGTTTACTCTTTACCAGTTCATCACGGGCATCTTTTCTCATCCATTCAAAGAACTTAATCATTATGTTATTGAGGTGCTTTGATTTCACGCTGTCTCCAAGGTAGTCTGCCTTGAAGTTTGTATTATAACAGCAATATAAAATAAAGTCTGTCAGGTCTGGAACTACAGCTTCTGCGCCTTCTGATTCTAGTAAGTCTACCAGGTAGTTGTTTGCTACAGGGTGGAACTTAACCAGGATTTCTCCAACTACACCAACACGAGGTTTCTTTTCATCGGTGATTGGTAAATTATCAAAGTCGCGAACAATCTGGCGGCACATCTTACGATACTGACCGTGGGATAAGAACTTTTTATCCTGAGTCAGGAAGTCGATACATTTCTGTTTCCATTCTTCATGCAATGCATTGGCTGAGCCAGGAGTTACTTCATAAGGTCTCATACGATAGAGACATCTTAAGAATAAGTCCCCAAATTCCAAAGCATAGAGACCACGCTGAATGAGCTGTGGAGTGAACTTGAATCCAGGGTTTTTCTCTAAGCCTACCATATTCAGTGAGATGACAGGTACATGACCTAAGCCACACTTTTCCAAGGAACGACGGATGAAACCAATGTAGTTAGAAGCACGACATCCACCACCGGTCTGGGTAATGATGATAGCAGTTTTATTCATATCGTATTTTCCAGAAAGTACCGCACTCATAATCTGTCCAATAACGATGAGAGATGGATAGCAGGCATCGTTATTTACATAGCGAAGTCCAGTATCGATACATTGTTTGTTATCTACTTCTGGGATTACGATATTTAAGCCACATTTACGGAAAGCTGGCAAGAGCAAATCAAAGTGGATAGGCGACATCTGAGGACAGATGATGGTATAGCCTTCTGCCTGCATTTCCTCTGTATAGATGACACGCTCATAGTTGGCAGGTTTGATTTCACGTTTTTTCTGTTGTTTCTCTTTTACGCGGATGGCGGAAAGGAGAGAGCGGATACGGATGCGGGCCGCACCGAGGTTGTTTACTTCATCAATTTTTAAGCATGTATAAATCTTGTCTGAGCCTGTTAAAATATCAGCTACCTGGTCAGTAGTTACAGCATCGAGACCACAACCGAAGGAGTTGAGCTGAATCATATCCAGGTCATCGCGGATCTTTACGAAATTAGCTGCGTTATAGAGACGTGAATGGTACATCCACTGGTCCATAACGATGAGAGGTCGTTCCAAATTTCCGAGGTGGGAAATGGAGTCCTCAGTCAGCACGCAGATACCATAAGAGGTAATCAGCTCTGGAATACCATGATTAATTTCTGGGTCTACATGGTAAGGACGGCCAGCAAGGACGATACCACGGCAGTTATGTTCCTCCATGTAACGAAGTACTTCTTCCCCTTTTTCACGCATTTCCATGCGTACCATAGCCAATTCCTTCCAGCTTTCTGACACTGCATCGCGGATTTCTGCTTCTGGAATATTGAATTCATCCTTGAAGCAAGCGATGAGCTGCTGGGACAAGGTGTCTTCGCTGGTAAATGCCATAAATGGATTTAAAAACTTCATCTGTCCAGAAGTAATTTCGTCTACGTTATTTTTGATGTTCTCGGAATAAGAGGTGACGATTGGACAGTTGTAGTGGTTGTTGGCATCTGGGAACTCGTTTCGTTCATATGGTATAGCTGGGTAGAAAATAAAATCTACATTCTGATGAATGAGCCATGCGATATGACCGTGAGCAAGCTTTGCTGGGTAACATTCGGATTCACTAGGAATGGTATCAATACCCATTTCGTAAATCTTGCGGCTGGACTGAGGTGAAAGCACCACAGAGTAGCCAAGTTTTTTAAAGAAGGTCGCCCAGAAAGGATAGTTTTCGTACATGTTGAGTACGCGTGGAAGCCCCACAGTGCCACGAGGGGCCTCTTTTGGATTTAATGGTTCATAGTCAAAAATACGTTTCAGTTTGTATTCAAACAGATTTGGAATATCTGCATTTTTACGTTCTTTTCCAAGACCACGTTCACAACGGTTACCAGTGATATACTGACGATTATCTGAGAATTTGTTGATTGTCAGCATGCAGTGGTTGGTACAGCCTTTGCAACGTGTTAGCTTGGTGGTATATGTAAGTTCTTTGATTTTATCAATAGGAAGCATTGTAGTTTCATAACCAGCTTCATGACGTTCTCTTGCAATAAGAGCTGCACCGAAGGCACCCATGATACCAGCGATATCTGGACGGGTTACTTCTACGCCAGCGATGGTTTCAAGACTACGAAGTACTGCGTCATTGTAGAAGGTTCCACCCTGTACTACGATATTTTTACCCAAATCCTTTGCGTCGGTTAGTTTAATTACCTTGAACAATGCATTCTTGATAACGGAGTAAGCCAAACCAGCAGAGATGTCTGCAACAGAGGCCCCTTCCTTCTGTGCTTGCTTTACTTTTGAGTTCATGAACACTGTACATCTTGTTCCTAAATCGATAGGATTCTTAGCAAATAGTGCTTCTTTTGCAAAATCAGCTACAGAGAAGTTTAAGGATTTTGCAAAGGTCTCAATAAAGGAACCACAACCAGAAGAGCAGGCTTCGTTAAGCTGTACGGAGTCTACCGTCTGATTTTTTATCTTGATGCATTTCATATCCTGTCCGCCGATGTCTAGGATACAGTCTACCTTTGGATCAAAGAATGCGGCAGCATAGTAATGAGCTACTGTTTCTACCTCTCCATCATCCAGCATCAGAGCTGCTTTTAATAAAGCTTCGCCATAACCAGTTGAGCAGGAATGAACAATATGTGCATCCTCTGGCAGCTTGTCAAATAAATCAATAATGGCATTCATGGTAGTTCCCAAAAGGTTACCATTGTTACTGCTATAGAAGGAGTAGAGGAGTGAGCCATCCTCTGCTACTAATGCGATTTTAGTGGTAGTAGAGCCTGCGTCGATTCCGAGGTAGCAGTCGCCCTTGTAGCTAGCGAGGTCTGCTGTCTTTACAGATTTGCTGGCGTGACGTGTCTGGAACTTTTTATATTCTTCTTCAGATTCGAAAAGTGGCTCCATACGGGCTACTTCAAATTCCATATGGATTTCCTGGGAAAGTCTGTTTTCCAGCTCAGCCAAAGTTGTCACAACATCTTCTTTACAATTTAAGGCAGAGCCCATAGCTGCGAAAAGATGCGAGTTTTCTGGCATAATGGCATGCTCTTCATCTAAGTTAAGGGTGCGTACAAAGGCACTGCGAAGCTGAGATAAGAAGTGGAGTGGACCACCTAAAAATGCCACATGTCCACGAATTGGTTTACCACAGGCAAGACCAGAAATAGTCTGATTTACTACCGCTTGGAAAATAGAAGCGGATAAGTCTTCGCGGGTCGCCCCTTCGTTAATCAGTGGCTGAATATCGGTCTTCGCAAATACGCCACAACGGGCTGCAATAGGATAAAGTGCTTTGAAATTTTTGGCATATTCATTCAGACCAGTAGCATCAGTTTGGATGAGAGAAGCCATCTGATCGATAAAGGAGCCGGTACCACCAGCACAGATGCCATTCATACGTTGTTCTACATTGCCGCCTTCAAAGTAAATGATTTTGGCATCTTCACCACCTAATTCGATGGCAACATCGGTCTGTGGTACGAAGTGCTGCAAAGCTGTGGATACAGCGATAACTTCCTGTACAAATGGTACATCAATATGATTTGCAAGGGTAAGTCCACCAGAACCAGTGATTACTGGTGAGACAGAACAATCCTTTAATTCTTTTAAAGCTTTCTGAATAAGAGAGTGCAGGGTTTCGCGGATATTTGCGAAATGTCTCTCATAATCAGAAAACAATAAATGGTCTTGTTCATCTAAAATTGCAATCTTTACAGTTGTGGAACCGATATCAATTCCAAGTTTTCGTACTTCTTTTTTCATATGTAAACCTCCTATAAACAGAAGCGGTATTAAAAACTATGTTACGCGACAAAATAAACCATTATTAATTATAAAACTATATATATGACAAAACAATGGACAAATTCTTACAAATGTATAAATTTTTAGTGAAGTTCTATGGGCAGATTGACAAAAAAGTGAAGATAAATCTATAATAGGACTATATGTTTTAAGGATGGACTTGAAACATCAATATAGAAGAAAAGGAAGAAATGTAGAATGAATTTTATGGATAAACTACAACAAAAATTTGGAAAATATGCAGTATACAATCTGCAAAAATACCTGATAGGTGCTTACTGTATTGGTTTGGTGTTAGATATGCTGTCTATTGATATTACGGGCTATCTTGGATTTTCAATGGATGCGATATTGCATGGACAGATTTGGAGACTTGTGACATGGGTATTCTGTGCTGATGGTGGAAGCTTGATATCCTTGATTTTCCTTTACTGTGTATATAATATGGCAAAAAGCTTTGAGCAGATGGTAGGAACCTTCCGCATGAATGTGTATTTAGTGGGTGGGATGCTCTTAAACCTTTTGGGTGGTATTTTAGTATATGTGATTACCTTATTGTTGCTGGGACAGGGAATCAGTGTTCATTTAACGAATTACGAAATGCTGTTTACCATCTTTATGGCATTGGCATTATGTATACCAGAGGGGACAGTTTATCTTAGTTTCTTGTTCCCAATCAAGATGAAATGGATGTTCTTGATTTATATTGCAGGACTTATTTATCAGCTGTATGTATACTTCTCCTTCGGAGGTTCTTATAGTATTTGGCTAGGACTTTTGTATATGGTGGTTTACGGTTCCCAGATTATTTTCGCATTGTTGAACTTATTCCTGTTTTTCCACTTCTCAAAGATTCGTTTGAGCAGAAAACAGAAAAAAGCACAAACTGAGTTCCGAAGACAAATGGCAAGTACCCCTCGCCCAGGCTCAGGTATTGCAAGACATAAATGTGCAATCTGTGGCAGAACCGAAAATGATGACCCAAATCTTACCTTCCGTTATTGCTCAAAATGTACGGGAAATAAGGAATATTGTCAGGATCATCTCTTTACACATACGCATAATTAGTGGTATAATTATATGTCGCTCGAAGCGACACTAGGAGGAAAAGATTATGGAAAATGAAGCAGTAGTTTCCAAAAATTTTATTGAAAATATTATAGAAAAGGATTTAGCAGAAGGTCATTGTGAAAGTATCTGTACCAGATTCCCACCAGAACCAAATGGATACCTTCACATCGGACATGCAAAAGCTATTCTTATAAATCACGGATTGGCTCAGAAATACGGCGGGAAATTTAATATGCGTTTTGATGATACCAACCCTACCAAAGAAAAGATTGAATTCGTAGAGTCTATCAAAGCTGACGTAGCTTGGCTTGGTGCAGATTGGGAAGATAGATTATACTTCGCATCCGAATACTTTGACAAAATGTATGAAGGTGCTATCGAACTGATTAAAAAGGGTAAGGCTTATGTATCTGACCTTACAGCAGAAGAAATTCGTGAATATCGTGGTACTCTTACCGAACCAGGGAAAGAAGATCCATATTCCACACGTAGCATTGAAGAAAATTTAGACCTTTTCATTCGTATGAAAAATGGTGAATTTGAAGATGGCAGCAAGGTTCTTCGTGCTCGTATTGATATGGCTTCTAATAATATCAACATGCGTGACCCAGTTATCTATCGTGTGGCTCACATGACACACCATAGTGCTGGTGATAAATGGTGTATTTACCCAATGTATGACTTCGCTCATCCAATTGAAGACGCAGTAGAAGGCATTACACATTCTATCTGTACTTTGGAATTCGAAGACCACAGACCGCTCTATGACTGGGTTCTTATCGAGCTTGGTTATAAGAAAACACCAGAAGATTCACCTAAGCAGATTGAATTTGCAAAATTATATTTGAAAAACGTGGTAACAGGTAAACGTTACATTAAGAAATTAGTAGAAGACGGCATCGTAGACGGCTGGGATGATCCACGTCTCGTATCTATCGCAGCTCTTCGTCGTAGAGGTTTCACACCAGAATCTATCAAGATGTTCGTAGAGCTTTGTGGTGTTTCAAAAGCAAACAGTATCGTTGATTATCCAATGCTTGAGTACTGTATCCGCGAAGATCTTAAGATGAAGAAACCACGTATGATGGCTATCTTAGATCCTATTAAGGTAGTGATTGATAACTATCCGGAAGGACAGGTAGATTACTTAGAAATCGACAACAACTTAGAAAATCCAGAGCTTGGAAAACGTCAGGTTCCATTTACAAAAGAGCTCTATATTGACCGTGAAGACTTCATGGAAGAACCACCAAAGAAATACTTCCGTATGTTCCCAGGCAATGAGGTTCGTCTCATGAACGCATACCTTGTAACCTGTAACAGTGTAGAAAAGGATGAAAATGGCAATATCGTAGCTATCCACTGTACCTACGATCCAGAATCTAAGGGGGGTAACGCACCAGACGGACGTAAGGTTAAAGGAACGATTCACTGGGTATCTGCTGAATACGGAAAGAAAGTAACCGTTCGTTTGTATGAAAATATTATCGACGAAGACCTCGGTGTATACAATGAAGATGGAAGTTTGAACTTAAATCCAAACTCACTTACTGTGCTTGATAACTGTATCGTAGAACCAGCTCTTATGGAAGCGAAAGCATTTGACAGCTATCAGTTTGTACGTCAGGGCTTTTTCTGCACAGATTACAAAGATTCTGTAGAAGGACAGCCTGTATTTAACCGTATTGTATCGTTAAAGAGTTCATTTAAATTGCCAACAAATAATGCGTAAAGGTATAGATTATGGATAAGATTTTATCGGGATTAGCGAAATTTGGGTTAGATGAAAATTTAGTAAAGGATCTTTTTGAAGAGGAAAGTTCTTCTGCAAAACCAAATGGAGAGCCAGCTGCTGCTAAAGTGGTAGAGCCTCCAAAGGAAACGGATTTCTTACTACTGAAATCTGTTCGCTGTCCAATTTGTGATGGTGCATTCCGTACCCCAGTAATTAAATCAGGTCGTGCTAAGAGAAAAGAGCCAGATTTGGACTTGAGACCTCGTTTTGAGTATATTGATACCAATAAATACGACGTTGCGTCTTGTCCAAAGTGTGGTTTTACCGCAATGCATCGTTATTTTGGGCACTTGGCCCCAGTGCAGGTGAAGTTAATCAAGGAAGGTGTGCTTTCCAAGTTTAAGACTCCTCCAGCAAAGCCTATTACAGAATTAGAAGTAATAAGCTATGATGCAGCAATTGAGCTTTACAAGATTGCTCTTTACACCTCTGTAGTAAAAAAGGCACATAATAGTGAAAAAGCCTATACTTGTCTTAAGATTGCTTGGCTCCTTCGAGGAAAAATGGAAGAGTTATCAGTAGATGCAGAGAAAAACAAAGAGGCGATTGCTGCATGCCAGAAGGATTATGATACATTTTACAAGCAGGCATTTGATGGTTTCGTAAAGGCGATGTCTTCGGAAAACTATCCAATGGCAGGTATGGATCAGAGTACTGTAGATTTACTTATCGCAGCTATGGCATACAACTTAGGTCAGTACGAATATTCATCTCGTTTCGTATCCAGCCTTATCGTATCCCGTACCGCAGGAAGCAATATCAAGAATCGTGCACATGATTTGAAAGAGAAGATTGTGGAGAAACTGAAAAAGTAGAAGTAATTGAAGTACAAGAACCGCCTGAAAGAAGTTTTCAGGTGGTTTTATGTTTGAGGAGATACAAAAGATGAATAGAATATTTACATTTATATTTGTTACCCTCATTTGGTTAGAGGCGGTATACCATATTGCGGTTTTTGGATTTGCAGGGATAAATCCCTTTCTAATGCTTGCATTTGCAGTTTTTGTGGCAGCATTTGAAAGTATCTTTGTGAATCTTTCAAAGAAGAGGGCCTTGAATATAGGAATTCTTTGGGGATTTCAAGGGTTGAATCTGATTTTGTTTGTGTTGCAGCTGGTGTACCACAAAATATTTACTGTTCCATTACTGTTAGAACTTGCTTTTACAACTGGCGGAGATGCTCTAATGGATTTTTGGAGCGTAGCTCTGGATGGAATCATAAACAGCCTTGTGCCAATGTTCTTTATGGCAATACCACTTATTGTCATGGCTGTTCTGTTGAAAAAGAAGGTGCTAGTGATAGAACAATGCAGTAAGCGTAAGATTTTGGAAAATGCTGCACTTATTGCTGCGGGATTGACAATGATAGGTTTGGTATTGGTAGCGGCGTACTATTCCAAGGATGAATTTTACGCGGAGTACCAGGAATTTTATGCACCAGATGAATTGGCAGAGGAGTATGGTGCATTGGCATTGTATGGACGGCAGTTGATGTTTGATTTGCTTCCTGAGAAGGAGAGTGATTCCAGTGACTGGCAGGATGCTTTTGCAGCTATAGAAGGAACAGAAGAAGTAATAGGAACAGAAGATAGCACTGAGTTAGAAGATAGTGAACTTGTGACGGGCCCAGTGATTGATACTTCGCCAAATGTATTGAATATTGATTTTGATTCACTGGTTGCCAATGGTGATAGCAATATTGATACACTTGCAGAGATTATGCAGAGCATGACTCCAAGTAAGAAGAATGAATATACAGGTATGATGGAGGGGTATAATCTCATTTATATTACTGCAGAGGCTTTTTCTCCATACGCAATTAGCGAAGAACTTACCCCTACTTTGTATAAGATGATGAATAGTGGTGTAGTGGTAAAGGATTATTATATTCCTTTGTGGAAGACCAGCACCTCTGATGGAGAGTATGTGAATTTGATGGGACAGATTCCAGATGGTACACATAGTTTTCGTCGCACTCAGTACAACACGTACCCATACTCACTTCCTGCATATTTTGCTGCAGAAGGGGTTACAAGCTATGCTTATCACAACAACTCACTTTCCTACTATGACAGATACATCACCCATCCAAATCTAGGGTATGACTTCAAGGCAGCATTGCGTGGCAAGTTGTCGATGGAAACATGGGGGCACAAAATTTTTGAAATGAACAATCCTACAGCATGGCCAAGCTCGGACTATGACATGATGGTGGGGACAGTTCCAGAATGGATTGATGATGAGCGATTTTATGCATATTATATGACTTTATCAGGCCATACCAATTATAATTGGTATGGAAATCAGATGGCTGCAAAAAATAAGGATTTGGTAGCAAATTTGGATTGCTCGGAGCAGATGAAGGCATATATTGCCTGTAACTATGAGGTGGAGCGTGCAGTAACCTATTTGGTAGAGCAGCTGACGGCGGCGGGGAAACTGGATACTACTTTGATTGTAATCAGTGCAGACCATCACCCATATGGTTTGCAAAATGTGAAGGATGAGTTGGAAGCCTTCACAGGCACAGAGATGACGGACCTTGATATTCAAAGAAACTGTCTGATTATGTGGAACAGTCAAATGGAGACTATCAATGTAGAAAAGACCTGTAGTTCGATTGATATCCTTCCAACGATTATGAATCTCTTTGGCTTTGAATACGATTCCCGTCTCTTTGCAGGAAGAGATATTTTGTCCGATAGTCCATCTATGGTAGTATTTTCCAACCGAAGCTTTATCACAGATGCGGTCATCTATGATGCATCTACCAATGTAGTGACTTCACGATTGGAGGCGGATGTTTCCAGTACATATATTGAAACCATGAAAGCTTATGTCAAGGTGATGTTTCAATATTCTGCAGGTATTCTAAACTATGGGTTCGATGAAGCGGTGTATAACGCACAGATTAAGGAGCCGGTTGAGGAGTCTAATACAAATACCGAAACAGAAATAAGGGAATAAAATATAAGATCTTCTTGTATAATTCATAAAAACGTATTATAATTACCCCACAGACAATGTACATGAGCTCGTCTGTGGGGATTATAGTTTATATCATAAAGTGTCGGATGCAGGAAGCATCCATATCTGACAGTGCAGTATCGTCAGATATCAAATTATCAGTATCTCGGTTTCGAGAATTTACCCAATTAGTAGAATTAGAATAAAATGTAAGAAAAATGCAAGGCATTGTCTGTTTTGTGTATTTTTGTATAATTCTTACGGAGGAGTTTCATGTATCTTGCAGAAGGAGGTTTATGGAACAAAGGACAACATTATCACAGAGCATCGATATTGTGGCTCAGAAAACACAGTACGACGAGGCTTGCAAGAAGGTGCTTGCAGAGAAAATTATCTTGGCATGGATTATGAAGCATACGATGAAAGAATATGCGGAGTATAATGTACAAGAGATTGTAGAGCAGTTCATCATAGGAGAGCCGAAGGTGGCAGAGACGAAGGTTTTGCCAGATGAAACAAATACACCTAAAATTGCAGGTACAGGTGTAGAAGATACTACCGTGACAGAAGGTAGTATTACATACGATATTCAGTTTCGTGCTATCGTACCAAGTTCGGAGGAAGTGGTACAGATGATTATCAATGTGGAAGCACAGAATGATTTCTATCCAGGGTATCCGATTATCAAACGAGGTATCTATTACTGTGCACGTATGATTTCGTCCCAGTATGGTACTGTATTTACCAAGTCGCATTATGAGAAAATTCAAAAGGTATATTCGGTTTGGATTTGCATGAATCCACCGAAGGAGCGCAATAACACGATTACAGGATATTCCTTGACAGAGACACAGTATGTTGGTAAGGTTAAAGAGAAAGAGGCATATTATGACCTGATGAATGCAGTCATGATTTGTTTAGGTAAAAGCGAGGACGGAACAGATAATGATTTGTTAAGATTATTGGATGTGTTATTATCGTCCGATAAAAAAGCAGGAGAGAAGAAAGTCATATTAGAGAATGAGTTTGATATACCAATGACAGAGAAGTTGGAAGCGGAGGTAGAATATATGTGTAATTTGAGTGATGGTGTGGAACAGAAAGGGATAGAAAAAGGTACTTTTATTACATTATGTGGTCTTGTTCAGGATAATTTGCTTACAGTAGAGGAGGCTGCTAAGAGAATTGACATGACGGTAGAGGAATTTCTAAATAAGATGAAAGAATTTGCTTAATTTGCTATTAACATAAGAAAAAGGCTATAGCATTAACGAATAGTGTTGATGTTGTAGCCTTGTTTGTTATTCTTTAGGATTAGTCAATTGATGGATAACGCTAACATATTCACGTAACATTCTTAAAATCGCGATTGCAATGTACAATCGCGATTTTTATGTTAAATAATATTACTTATTTTCAGCCTCAGCCAACTTCATCGCTCTTACCTTAAGTGGTAATCCAAATAAAGTAATGAAGCCTTCTGCATCATGGTGGTCATATAAGTCACCAGTTGTGAAGCTTGCAAGTGATTCACTGTAAAGTGAGTATGGAGAAGTAGTACCAGCTTTGATGATGTTACCTTTGTAAAGCTTGAATTTTACTTCGCCAGTTACATATTCCTGAGTAGATGTTACAAATGCCTGTACTGCTTCACGAAGTGGTGTGAACCATTTTCCTTCGTAAACGATCTGAGCCATCTTGTTGCCCATATCTTTCTTTACTTCCATAGTAGCACGGTCGAGAACGAGTTCTTCAAGCTGCTGATGTGCTTCCATAAGGATTGTTCCGCCTGGTGTTTCATATACACCACGAGATTTCATACCAACTACACGGTTTTCTACGATGTCTACGATACCGATACCATGTTTTCCACCGAGAGCGTTAAGTTCACGGATGATATTAGAAACCTTCATTTCTTTTCCGTTTACAGATGTTGGAATACCTTTTTCAAATGTCATAGTAACGTATTCACCTTCATCTGGAGCCTTTTCAGGAGAAACACCAAGCACGAGTAAGTGGTCGTAGTTTGGTTCCTGTGCTGGGTCTTCTAATTCGAGACCTTCGTGGCTGATGTGCCATAAGTTTCTATCACGGCTATAGCTTGAGTCTGCTGAGAATGGAAGGTCGATACCATGTGCTTTACAGTATTCGATTTCTTCTTCACGAGACTGCATAGTCCAGTTGTCCTGTCTCCAAGCAGCGATGATTTTAAGGTCTGGAGCTAACGCTTTGATACCAAGTTCGAAACGAATCTGGTCGTTACCTTTACCAGTTGCACCGTGGCAGATAGCGGTAGCACCTTCTTTACGAGCTACTTCAACTAATCTCTTAGCGATTCCTGGACGAGCCATAGAAGTACCAAGTAAGTATTTGTTTTCATATACAGCACCTGCCTGTACGCATGGAACGATGTAATCATCGCAGAATTCATCTGTGATATCTTCGATGTAAAGTTTAGTAGCGCCTGAAAGCTTTGCTCTTTCTTCTAATCCATCTAATTCATCGCCCTGACCGCAGTCGATACAGCAGCAGATAACTTCGTAATCATAATTTTCTTTTAACCAAGGGATGATAGCAGTAGTATCAAGTCCACCTGAGTAAGCTAAAACAACTTTTTCCTTTGACATAATATGTATTTCCTTTCCGTTTCGGTT
>CAYMTP010000041.1:0-14452 GCA_964393435.1 uncultured Lachnobacterium sp.
GTTTTTTGTATTTGTATTCTACGTCTGATTTCTTGCGTAAGGTTTCACGGAATGCAACCTTTGGTTTGGAAAGTTCAATTTCCACTTTGTATTTTTCAGCTAATGTGTTTACAACAACTTCAAGATGCTGATCACCCATACCATATAATAAAGTCTGTCCATTTTCAGCATCATTTACATTCATAAGTGTCAAATCTTCCATTAACACTTTCTGTAAAGCCTGGGAAATTTTGTCTTCATCACCTTTATTTTTAGCTTTATATCTCATAGATACATATGGTTTAGGCATCTGTGTGCGGATGTAAGCAATAGGATTATTCTTAGCAGATAAAGTATCTGTTGTAAGAGTTTTCTGTAATTTCGCTAAAGCACCGATATCACCAGCATGTAATTCTGTAACTTCTTCAGCTTTGTTTCCACGAAGAACATATAAATGTCCTGTCTTTTCTTCACATTCTCTATGATAATTGTATAAAACATCGTCTGCTTTTAATACACCAGAATTTACTTTGATTAAAGAGTATTTGCCAATGTATGGGTCAACGATTGTTTTGAATATATAAGCAGATTTTGCTTTTGCAAAGTCATAGTCTGCGTTAAATACTTCGTTATTTACAGTATTGATACCAGCAACTTTTCTCTTATCTGGGCTTGGTAAGTATTTTACGATATCAGCCATAAGTGTATACATACCACGAGCCAAAGTATTAGAACCCATAAGTACTGGAACGATAGAGCCATCGCCTACGTTTACACGAAGTGCCTGACGGATTTCATCTTCTGAGAACTCGTCACCATCAAAGTAACGTTCCATAAATTCTTCTGATGTTTCAGCAACGGATTCTAATAAAGCTTCTCTACAAAGATCGAGATTTTCTTTTGAATAATCTGGAACTTCAAATTTATCAACTGTTCCTTTATCATTCCAACGTTTTGCAGTCTGCTGAACTACGTTTACATATCCTACAAACTGTTCATTTTCACGAATTGGTAAATGGAAAGGAGCAATTTTCTTTCCATATAAATCCTGTAAATCAGCTACTACCTGTCTGTAGCTTGCATTGTCGATATCCATTTCTGTTACGAAGAAGATTCTTGGAAGTTTGTATTTTTCACAAATTTCCCAAGCACGTTTTGTACCAGTCTGAACACCTGCTTTACCAGATACTACAATAATTGCTGCGTCAGCAACAGATGCAGCTTCTTCTACTTCTCCGACAAAATCAAAAGAACCTGGTGTATCAAGGATGTTGACTTTTACGTCACCCCAAGGAATTGGCACTAATGAAGTATGGATAGAAATGTTACGTTTAATCTCCTCTTTATCATAATCGCTGATCGTATTTCCGTCTGCAACAGTTCCCATTCTGTTGGTCATACCAGCAAGATAAGCCATAGCTTCTACTAATGAAGTTTTACCACTTCCCGCGTGTCCTAAAAGAACCACGTTTCTAATTTTGTCTGTTGTGTAAACATTCATTTTAAAAAACCTCCCAAAAAATAGTATGGATACATTGTACTAATTTTTAGGAGATTTTACAACTGTTTTATATGATTTTTACATATAAATTTAAAATTATCTGACATTTTCAAACAATTAACACAATTTTCAAACGAACATTTCGTATGTATTTCATAAAAAGGGGAGATTTTGTTTGATAAATGTAAGAAATCGCTTTCGTGAATTGGAGAAATGAGGTACAATACATAGTATATTATCTGTAAATGATATTCCGTGGAGGATTTAGATATGAAATTAGATAAAATTGGTTTTATAGGATTGGGACTCATTGGTGGTTCTATCGCTAAGAAAATAAAAACAAATCACCCAGACTGTGAAATCATAGCGACAGCACGTCGTCAAGAAACTATCATAGAAGCTTATGACATGAGTTTAATCTCAAATAATGAGTTGCTTCCGCTCTCTGCATTTGCAGATTGTGACCTTATTTTTCTTTGTGCACCAGTAGAAAAAAATCTTGACTATTTAAGAGAATTAAAAGAAGTTGTTTCCTCTAACACTATCATTACAGATGTAGGCAGCACAAAGACTCAGATACATAAAGAAGTTATCAAACTCGGTTTAGAAAAACAGTTCATCGGTGGCCATCCTATGACTGGTTCTGAAAAAACAGGCATTTCCAATTCAAATGAATCTCTTTTAGAAAATGCTTACTATATCATCACACCAACCAAAGAAACTACCTCTCAACAGGTAGATGATTTTTACGCATTAGTAAAAGAATTAGGCTCTATCCCAATGGTACTTGACTACGAATCACATGACTATGCCACAGCTTCTATCAGCCATTTGCCACATATGATTGCCTACACCCTGGTAAATCTGGTAAAAGATATTGATGACGAGAACGAAACCATGAAAACCATTGCAGCAGGCGGATTCAAGGATATTACCCGTATCGCATCCTCCTCTCCTGTTATGTGGGAAAATATCTGCATGACGAATCAGGAACAGTTGATTAAGCTTATGGATAACTACATTGCTTCTTTAAGCGAGCTTCGCAATGATATTGAGACTTCTGCATCACAGACTTTATTAGAGAAATTCCAAAGTGCAAAGGATTACCGCGACTCCATCACTGTACGCAATGTAAAATCCTACAACCAGGTACACGAACTCTTCCTCGACCTTGCAGACGAAGCTGGTGGAATCGCTATTATTGCTAGTATTCTTGCGTTTAAAGGTATTTCTATTAAGAATATTGGCATCGTTCATAACCGTGAATTTGAAGAAGGTGTATTGCACATCGAATTTTACGATGAAGAATCTGTGGAACTCGCAGCAGAATTACTTGTTGAAAAAAATTATGTAGTACATAGGCGCTAAATATCAAATAACCCGAATTCCTAAAAGAAATTCGGGTTATTTTCACAATTAATATGTTTTTGCTTGTACATTTAATTCTTCTACAATTTTATAGTATTTTGAAAAAACCGAATCACCAAATGACCGAGTTATACAACTATGTACACCTAATAATTGACAAGTATATTTGCCATTATACATTCCTTCTATCACAAAAACTGGACAACCACTATCTCCATCATCCGAATTATAATCCGCAGTTGTTTGATTCGTCAAATGTAAATCATTTATTCCATTACTATTAAGATCTGCTGCAGTTGTATAGTAATTACTAATAATCTTTCCGCTTGTAAGCTTCGTTGTTCCTCCATACTTATATATTAAGGCACCCACTGGATAATCAGAAATTCCCGTTGCTGTATTATGACATATTGCAATTTCCGCTATTAAATTAGAACCATATACCGCACCTGAATTTTTAACAAATGCAGCATCTGCACTTGAATAATCATAAAATGCCGTTGCAGTAACCCTTCCAAACGCAAGATTATTATATAAAAACATTTGACTAGTCGAATCTCCTGCATGACCTGCAATAACGAACCCATCTACACCATTTCTTGTAGCCGCAAATCCTATTGATGACACGTTCCCATCTCCTATTCTCGCAATATATTCGCCACCTTTAGCATAAACCGCATCTTCGAAATCACTTGCAGCATTTCATTAAAAGAATATTCACATATTTCTATTTTTATATTCTCGTTACCTGTACCTTCTTCAATAGACTCAATACTCTCTTCATCATTTTTAACTAGTAATACTACTAATTTTCCCTCATTATCGATATACGCTCCACCATAGTTATCATCATAAACTTGCTCATCTAACATTCTAGTTTTAGCTTCTTTATTAAAACCATCGAGCAAACTTCGATATTGTTGTATACTTTCTATCTGATTTTCAGTAAATTCAACATCAATATCTTCTGACATTAATACCTCCTCCATTGCAATGTATTGGTACTGCTCCGTAGACATACACTGCATCGCAAAAACAAAACATAAACAGATTGCTATTACTTTAATCCACTTTTTCATAATAATCCCCTTAACAATTTTAATTATAATAACTATAACTTGAAAAATGATTTAATAAAAAGGACATCTTTGTCAAAATCATATAGTTTAGTATAAATTTATTTATATTTAATACTAGGCATGATATAATAATGTAAGAGGTGAACGGTATGAAGAAAAATTTACTATTTTTTTTATCAATTTTAATTGCAACTAGCCTTATTTCTTGTGGACCTAGCATATCCATAGGCGAGGAAACGCCTTACACTACTGTAAATGATTTCCCTGGTGCAACAATGGAAGTGATTGAAGTAAATACCGATGATGAATTCATAACTGTTGAATTCTCCTATTCTGGCGAAAATGAATTGTCTTATGGTACATCACCAAATCAATATGACATAGAAATTTTCCAAGATAATGAATGGCATGTTCTAGACTACAAAAGATATGATAATATGGGACTTGGCTATTCAGTAAAAGACGGAGAAGCACATACCGAAGACTATAGGTATACTCGTTACGGTAAACTTCCGGCAGGCCGCTATCGTATCGTGAAAAGAGTCCTAGATTTTATTGAAGCAGGTAATTTTACAGAACATTATCTTGCAGCTGAATTTGATATTGAATAAAACAAATAAACCTGATGTAATCGTTTTCATAACATTACATCAGGTTTTTTAATGCAATTTTTAATATATTGAATTCTCTAACACTTCAAAATAATTTTCAAATGTCTTTCTTGTACATCCCGGATTCTGAATTGTAATTCCATCCACCATGGTTCCAACCAACGAGAATGCCATGGCCACGCGATGATCCTCATAAGTTTCCACTTCACACGCTTCCGGTGTACCAGGAAGGATAAATACATTGTCCTTTTGCTCGATGGCTGCAATACCCATTTTCGCCAGGTTTGCTACAATCGCATCAATACGATTGCATTCCTGATAGCGAATATGTCCAATATTCATAATGCAGACCTTAGAACTTGCAAATGGAGCAATAGCCGCCAGAGTAAGTGCCTGGTCGGAAAAGCTGGATAAATCAAAGGAACCACCTAAGAATTTATCCTTTGGCGGAATCATAAGTACACCATCTTCTTCATCTTCTATCTTACAGCCCATGCGAATCAAAACTTTTAAGAATTTGATATCGCCCTGGAGACAATCCATATGTACATTCTTTACCTTTACTTTTACACGAAGCAAAGGACTTAATGCATAGAAATAACACGCCGCTGACACATCTGGCTCGATCACATAATCTCGAGCCTCGTATCCATTCTCGTTTTTTCTACGAAACGCACCAGTAATGGTACGTTCTACTCCAACACCAAATTGCTGCATCATGCGAAGTGTCATACTAACATATGCCATGCCATGTGAACCGGTCATTTTAATCATAAAATTCTGTGGCAAAAGCACAGAGCTAATCAGCAAAGCACTTAAAAACTGACTGCTCTTTTCTACATCAACCGTAACCTTACTCTTTTTACATTCAAAATTCCCAATGGTAAATGGGAAGCAATACTCTTCTTCCTCATATTCAATCTGTGAACCCATTTCTTCTAAAGCAACCAAAAGCTCTTTCATCGGACGCTTTTTCATCTGCTCTGAACAAGTCAAACGATATTTACCCTTTGACACACCTAAAAAAGCGGTCAAAAAGCGAGCCGCAGTTCCTGCACTTCCTACATAAACCTCAGCCTCTTCATTTGGAATTGCACCACCGAAACCTTCGATTGTTACCGTTTCCTCTTCCTCATCAATATGAATTGGAAAACCTAAATCAAAAAGTGCCTGCATAAAGTGACGGGAATCATCACTAAAAAGAACCCCATGCAGCACACTCGTCCCTTGGGATAAAGCTGCTATCAAAAGAGCTCTATTAGTTATACTTTTTGACCCAGAAACAGAGGTCTCAATATCATGAGGTTTTTCTACTTTTTTTACTTTATATATGTCGCTATTACTCATTTCCACCCATACTCACTACACATTGTTCATATTTTCATTATATTCATAGAAAATCTGGTAAATATCGATTTTCAATGCATCGGATTCAATCATACCAATAAATTTGGCACCATAATGATATCCATCTTCCGTTTTAACACAACGAACGATTTCAATGACTGCTTCAATGGTTTCCTTTGTCCAAATCTGAAGCTTGGTATTATAATAGCTTCCTAAATCTAATTCTGCTTTGGAAACAAAACCGATTCCGCTCTTGGACAAATCTGTGATGGCGACATGAACTAATTTTAAGGTGGTTACACCTTCTGTATCGTCAATTCTTTCCAATTCTACAGTTACGTCCAAATCCAGACGTCTACTATTTCTTTTTTCATCCATAGCTTTTTCTCCTTATTGTAAAAACAATAATCCCTATCAATTACTATATTTATATCATAGTATGTTTTTCCTTTTTTTACAAGTTCTACTTCTTGGAAACATCTGCTATAAACATAGCATCCCCAAAACTAAAGAAACGATATCTTTCCTCAACTGCCTTGGCATATGCTGCTAAAACCTGCTCACGTCCAGCCAAAGCGGAAACTAACATAACAAGGGTAGATTCTGGCAAATGGAAGTTCGTAATCAGTCCATCAATCACTTTAAACTGATAGCCTGGATAGATAAATATCTCTGTCCATCCGCTACATGCCTTAAGCATTCCATTTTCATCTGCCGCAGACTCCAAGGTACGTGTACTGGTTGTACCAACAGAAATAACACGTTTCCCTTCTGCTTTCGCTTTGTTTATCTTATCCGCTTCCGACTGTTCGATATTGTAAAACTCAGAGTGCATATGATGATTTAACAAATTATCCTCTTTTACAGGTCGGAAAGTCCCAAGGCCTACATGAAGGGTTACTTCTGCAATATCTACTCCCTTTGCTTTCACTGCTTCCAAAAGCTCTGGTGTAAAATGAAGTCCTGCTGTAGGTGCTGCCGCAGAGCCATCATGCTTTGCATACACCGTCTGATAACGATTCTTATCCTTCAACTGGTGTGTAATGTATGGAGGCAAAGGCATCTGTCCCAACTGGTCCAGAATCTCTTCAAAAATTCCATCATAATGGAACTGAATCAAACGATTGCCTTCTTCTACGATATCTACAACTTCACCAACTAATAAACCATTTCCAAAGCTAATCTTTGTGCCTGGTTTCGCTTTTTTTCCTGGCTTTACTAAGGTTTCCCATACATCATTTTCTTGACGCTTTAATAGAAGCACTTCAATCGAAGCACCCGTTCCTTCACGTTCTCCCATCAGGCGGGCTGGAATTACCTTGGTATTGTTAATAACAAGGCAATCCCCCTTCTGAAGATAATTTAAAATATCACGAAATGTATGGTGTTCCACGTCGCCTGTGTTTTTGTCCAACACAAGCAAACGCGAACTAGAACGATCCTCTAAGGGATCCTGTGCAATTAATTCTTCTGGTAAATCAAAATAAAAATCAGATTTTAATAATTGTTCCATAATTAACTTCTTAATTCTGCTCCTAAATTCTTACCAAGCTGTTTCAAAATCTTCTTAACGAATCCATCTACTGATTCTGGACCAAATGCTTCGTCCTTTGGAGTGAATAATACAGTAAATGCCATACTCTTCTTGTCTTCTCCAATCTGAGCACCTTCGTAAATATCGAATAACTTGATGCTTGTAATATATTTGCAAGCTTCCTTCATTGTCTTTTCGATTTCGCCACAAGAAATGTTCTTGTCTACAACGATAGCCAAGTCACGCTGTTCTTCTGGGAATTTTGGTAATGGAGTAAACATTGCTTTCTTACCATAATACTGCGAAAGAACTTCCAAATCGATTTCCATTAAGTACATTGGCACACGCATATCACATTCATCCATGATATCGTAAGCAAGCTTACCAAGGTAACCAATTTCTTCACCAGCACAGCTAATGCTTGCTGTCTGGAATGGATGTAAGAAGGTCTTTGTGGCTGGTTCATATTCAAATTCTACATGTAAAGTTTTTGCTACTGTTTCAGCAATTCCCTTTAATGTGAAGAAGCTTTCTTTTTCACCGAACACTGTTACACAAAGTGTCTGGCGTTCTTCTGGATATTCCACAAGTGGAAGTTCCTTTGCAATAAATTTCTTTGCAACTTCGTAAAGTCTGCCTTCTAAGTTTGCTTTCTTCTGGTTACGTTCTACTGCATGAATCATAGAAGCCGCAAGTGTAGTTCTCATAATAGAGATTTCTTCACTCAGTGGGTTCATGATACGGATTGCATGACGTTCTGGTGCATCTTCTGGCAATCTTAATAAATCAAGGTCAGATGGTGAGAAGAATGAATAATGGATACATTCATGCGCACCTGTTCCACAAAGCGCTTTTTTCAATCTCATTTCTGTCTTCTGTTCTACTGTTTCTCCACCAGAAGTAACGGTTGCTGTAGCTAAGAAGGTAGGTGTAATATGTTCGTATCCATACATACGAATTACTTCTTCTGCCACATCCTGATATCCTTCCATATCTTCACGATATGCTGGTACCTGAATAGTAAGTGTATCGCCATCTACCTTTGGTTCAAAGCAAAGATTTGTCATGATACGGATAATGTCTTCTGTTGGAACTGTAATACCAAGTACTGCATTTACCTTTGCAATACTTACAGACATTTCACGTGGTTCTACACTATTTCCTGTATTTACATCTACATGCAATTTACCTACTTTACCGCAGTTTAACTCTTCGATTAAGTGGCAAGCACGTTTCAATGCCATAACTGTTGAGTATTCATCTACGCCTTTCGCGTAACGAGCACTTGAATCGGAAGATTTACCTACTGCTCTTGATGTACGACGAATATTATCACGGGCAAATTTTGCAGATTCGAATAAAACTGTTGTAGTTGTATCTTTGATTTCTGAATTTAAACCACCCATAACACCTGCTAAAGCAACTGGTTTTACACCGTCACAAATAAGCATATTTTCTGTTGTAAGTGTTAATTCATCTTCATCTAATGTAATGATTTTTTCGCCTTCTGTTGCACGACGAACATTGATTGCATCACCTTCAAGAGTTGTGTAATCAAACGCATGCATTGGCTGTCCAAGTTCTTTTAAGATGTAGTTTGTGATATCTACTACGTTTGAAATAGCGCCGATACCTACAAGATTTAATCTTCTCTTCATCCAAAGTGGAGATTCTTCGATTTTTACATCATGGATATAATGTGCACTATATCTGTGGCAAAGTTCTGGACAATCTACTGTCACATTAAAGTTTTCGATTGTAACATCATCTGCTGTATAATCCAAAGCTGGTGCTTTAAATGGTTTTTCAAGTACTGCAGCGATTTCTCTTGCGATACCTACGATACTCTGGCAGTCTGGACGGTTTGCAGTGATACCGATATCGAAAATCCAGTCATCCAATCCAAGGATAGGTTTTACGTCTGCACCTACAGGAGCATCTTCTGGTAAAACAAGAAGGCCATTGTATTCCGCACCTGGGAACATATTTTCATTTACACCAAGTTCTACACCAGAACAAAGCATACCGTGAGATTCTACCCCACGTAATTTGCCTTTTCCAATCGTCATAACACCTTCTACAGTCTTGTGGTCTTTTGCTGTTGCATATACAGTTGCACCAACTAATGCAGCTGGGAATTTACCGCCAGCATGTACGTTGTCTGCACCACAGCAAATCTGGAAAGTTCCATGTTCGCCACAGTCTACCTGACATACGTGAAGGTGTGTATCTGGAATAGGTTCACATTCTAATACGTGACCTACTACTACTTTACTAATATCTTTTCCTACTTCATATAATTCTTCTACTTCAAAACCACAAGAGAATAATTTTTCTTCCAATTCCTGTGGAGTGATATCGATATCTACATAATCCTTTAACCAACTTAATGGTGCTATCATATCTATTTACCAAACCTTTCTAACGTTTTCTTTTACTTATCGTTGAGCTGTCCTAAAACTTTTACATCAGATTCAAATAACATCTTAATGTTATTGATGCCGTATTTGAGCATTGCAGTACGTTCAATACCGATACCAAAAGCAAGTCCACTGTATTCGTTAGGGTCAACACCACAGTTTTCCAATACGTGGTTGTTTACGATACCTGCACCAAGGATTTCTATCCAGCCTGTACCTTTACAAAGCTTGCAGCCTTTTCCACCACATTCGAAACAACTACAGTCTACTTCTACCGATGGTTCTGTAAATGGGAAGTAAGAAGGGCGCAGACGTGTCTTTGTGCCTTCTCCGTAAATCTTCTTAACGAATTCATCTAACATACCCTGTAAGTCACAAAGTGTAATGCCTTTGTCTACTACAAGACCTTCCATCTGGGTAAACATTGGTGAATGAGTTGCATCATCGTCAGAACGGAACACCTTACCAGGTGATAAAATCTTGATAGGTGGCTGTTTCTTTTCCATTACGTGAATCTGTCCTGCAGAGGTCTGTGTTCTAAGCAAGAACTCTGGCGATAAATAGAAAGTATCCTGCATATCTCTCGCTGGGTGATCCTGTGGAGTATTTAAAGCTGTAAAGTTATAGTAATCCGTTTCGATTTCTGGACCTTCGAAGATTTCGAATCCCATTCCTGCAAAAATATCGATAATTTCGTTACGAACCAATGTGATTGGATGCAAATTACCTTCTGCTGTAGTTTCAGCTGGGAGGGTAATATCGATTTTCTCTGCTTCATATCTAGCCTGTAACTCTTTGGCTTTCATCTTTTCATCAATTTGTCCAAGATAATCCATAGCCCAAGACTTAAGCTCGTTTACACCTTTACCATAAGCAGCCTTCTCTTCATTAGGAATATTTTTCATCTCTTTCATCAAAAGACCGATTTTACCCGTCTTTCCATCCAAGAATAATTTCTTGAATTCATACACTTCTTTGGAAGAACTAAGTCCTTCTGCTCCTGCAATAATTTCCTGCTTAATTGCTTCTAAATTTGCGTTCATTGCATGTGCTCCTTTTCTAAATTATATTTGTTCATAAACCTTAAAGATAAGAGTTTGCTCGCAAAAAAAATGTCCCTATATGCGTTAACATATAGGGACGAATATAATCCGCGATACCACCCTGATTCCTGGAAACTCCAGACTCTCACTTTCTGCGTAACGTGCAGTGACTCGTCTTGAACTATTTTTGTTAGAGTGGCATTGCCACACATATCAAAACTTCATCCAAGCAGCTCCTGTGGGAAATTCAGCAAATAATCAGTGCTTAAAAGAACTTACAGCCGATGATTCTTTCTCTCTGGAAGAATAATTATCGCTTACTGAACACATTCATAGCCTTTGTCTTTTTAAAATCTTTGACTATTTTAACATAAGGGTATCTAAACTGCAAGCAGATTTCCAAGAAAAACCTATATTTTTTTCACCACCACATTCTCGAAATAATAGTCTATAATTTCCTTATAATTATACCCTTTTTCCGCCATTCCTCTGGCACCATACTGACTCATCCCAATTCCATGTCCACTTCCGCCGCCACGAAGAACAATCTGACCATCTGCATTGACCAATACTTCAAAACATGCACTTGGGAGCATGGAAAGATCCGTTCTTACTTCTTCGTTTTGCAAAATAACCTCCTGCAAATATGTACCTAAAGTTTTACGAATTTTATTTTCGTTTTTTAGTATTTCTGTAGAATTTTCATAGCTCAGTTCCAACTCTGTCACATATCCGCCTTCATTTCTTTCTTTTACAGCAATGGATTTTAAAGCCCCTTTTTCTTTTTCTCTAACTGTTGAAATGTCCAGTACTGCCTTCCAGCGATAATAATTGGATACAGCATCATAAGAAACCACCTGCTGTGTCATAAATCTGGAAAAATCAGCGTCTTTTGTTAAATCCAATCCTTCTGAAAACTCAAAACCCGCACAAGCAATATATTCACGCTCTTCACCGCCCCATGAAGTCGTATTGTTCGTTACTCCAGGACTAGTAGAAAAATAATAACAGGAAATCAACTCACCATTACAAGTCGCGACTTCTCCTATCGTAGCCTCCACAGCCGCATCTGTTTCTGTCGTACGGTGTGTATTATGGTAAGCCTGAAAACTAGTGGTATTGTCAACATTTGCTCCATATTTCGCATAAGATTGGTTATTCATATGCGTGTAAGCATAGGTTCTGGCACAGACTGCCTGAGCTTTTAATGCCTCTTCACCAAAATTCCTTGGCATTTCAGACGGAAGCACATATTTTAAATATGTTTCCATTGGAACCTCATTTACAAGCACAATTCCTTGTGCTTCCATATAAAAATGTAGTTTTCCTTCAAATAAGACTCCTACATCATTTCCAGCCTCATCACATAACATCATTCCCTGTGTATCTTCTAATGTATACGTTGTTATTTTTGCATCGTTCATATATTTATTAATATTTATGATAGAGCCATCCGATTGCATTTTCACATAAAGCTGTGGATGAATTATATCACTACCATTTTTCATCACCACACGAATATCTGTAGGAACCACATCCTCCTGCAATACAATACCACAAACTATGCCCTTTTCCATAACACATTGAATCCTAGAAACACCGATAATCATCTGCGTCCATTCTCGTTGTTTCACCTGTCCATCTACAACCTGATAAATTGGTAAAGCAGTATTTTTTCGCTCTGCACCATGGTCTTTTAATACCACTTCTCCTTCAGTATAAGACTGTAAAATCCCCTCTACGCTATCTGGTTTTATCGATACCTTAGCAACTTTTTCTCCATCAATATGTATATCTCCAACACCTGCATATTCCTGGGACATTCGCCCCTCTACCTCATAGGTTTTATAGTCATATAAAAATGTTAATTTATCCCCTTCATTTGAAATTATGTATGCATTTTCCAATACTAGAAGTTGTCCCGTTTGAATCGATTCCTCAAAAAACCATGCCCTCTGTTCTTCTCCACTTGTATCTTTCACCATTTTCACTAGAATAATTCCTGTAAAAATAAGACTTATCACTGTTAAAAGCAAGATAACTATCGTAATTTTCTTTTTAAAAATCCCCTTCATGTTATATCAAATTCCTTTACTTGAAATCATAAAAGGAGCTGCAATATAGCAACTCCTTCTCTTAAGTAAATATGTAGTTTATCTTTTGTATATAATAATTACCCGAAATGCCGGTTCCTACAATTTAGACGCCTAGCAAATGCTAGGTGGGTAACCGCAGTCTGCTTTCTGCCTTCCACTGATACGAGGCGGCCTGACATCTGGCAGTTCATATAGGAATCCCGTTCAAAGTGATGTAGGTTCTAAATATATAGGATTGTCGTACATCCCAGGCAATTATCATTGGTATATTGTAAAAACCCGTTTCTCTTTTGTTAATTTGATTATACTTGATTATATATAGAAATTCAATTGGTAAAAATTATATAAAAACACCAGACACTTTTGTACAAGCATCTGGTGTAAAAATCAATTCAATTTTTTAATTATAACTGTGGACCTGCAGCTACTAAAGCTTTACCAGCTTCATTTCCTTCGTATTTAGCGAAGTTTTTAATGAAACGTCCAGCAAGGTCTTTTGCTTTTTCTTCCCACTGAGAAGCGTCAGCATATGTATCACGAGGATCAAGAATTCCTGTATCTACGCCGTTAAGTTCTGTTGGAACTTCGAAGTTGAAGTAAGGAATGTTCTTTGTATTAGCATTATCGATATCTCCGTTAAGGATAGCATCGATGATACCACGAGTATCTTTGATAGAGATACGTTTTCCAGTACCATTCCATCCTGTGTTTACTAAGTATGCTTTAGAACCGTTTTCTTCCATTTTCTTAACTAATTCTTCTGCATATTTTGTTGGATGTAATTCTAAGAATGCCTGACCGAAGCATGCTGAGAATGTAGGTGTTGGTTCTGTAATACCACGTTCTGTACCAGCAAGTTTTGCTGTGAAACCAGAAAGGAAGTAGTATTTTGTCTGTTCTGGTGTAAGAACAGATACTGGAGGAAGTACGCCGAATGCATCTGCTGATAAGAAGATTACGTTCTTAGCAGCTGGTGCAGCTGAAACTGGACGTACGATATTTTCAATGTGATTGATTGGGTAAGATACACGTGTATTTTCTGTTACACTACCATCTTTGAAATCAATTTTGCCTTCAGCGTCTACTGTAACGTTTTCTAAGAGAGCATTTCTCTTGATTGCGTTGTAGATATCTGGTTCAGATTCTTTATCAAGGTTAATAACTTTAGCGTAGCATCCACCTTCGAAGTTGAATACGCCGTTGTCATCCCAACCATGTTCGTCATCACCGATAAGAAGTCTCTTTGGATCTGTAGATAATGTTGTTTTACCTGTTCCTGAAAGACCGAAGAAAATAGCTGTATTTTCGCCATTCATATCTGTGTTTGCTGAACAGTGCATTGAAGCGATACCTTTCAGTGGAAGGTAGTAGTTCATCATAGAGAACATACCTTTCTTCATTTCACCGCCGTACCATGTATTTAAGATAACCTGTTCTTTGCTTGTGATGTTGAATGCTACTGCTGTTTCAGAGT
>CAYMTP010000042.1:0-14422 GCA_964393435.1 uncultured Lachnobacterium sp.
CATTAGAACACATCCGCCGAGCAGTAGAATTAGAACCAAGCAATATCCAGTATCGCCAGTTTCAGCAGAATCTTGAATATGGTGGTACATGGTATACCAATACGGGTAGTAGCTATGAAAGACCTTACTCTGGTCAGAGCTGGTGCCTACGCATGATTTTACTGAATTTATTCTGCAACCTATGTTGTTGTGGCAGACCTTTTTAAAGAGAAAACCCGAACTCCATCAGAGTCCGGGTTTGTTTTTTAAATGGAATCTAAAAAAACTTAAAATTGCAATAGATTTTGTCTTGAATTATGTATTTGTTTGCGGTATGATAGAAAAAATTTGTGAAAAAATAGGAGGAAGAAAATGAGACATTTGATTAGTCCATTGGATTTCTCGGTGGAAGAGTTGGACAAGCTTTTAGACCTTGCCAATGACATTGAGAATAATCCTGATAAATATGCGGAAAGCTGTAAAAGAAAGAAACTTGCTACATGTTTCTATGAACCAAGTACAAGAACAAGACTTTCATTTGAAGCTGCCATGTTAAATCTTGGTGGTTCTGTTTTAGGTTTCGCTGGTGCAGATTCCTCATCTGCGGCAAAGGGCGAAAGCGTTTCTGATACGATTCGAGTTATTTCTAGCTATGCTGATATATGTGCAATTCGTCATCCAAAGGAAGGTGCTGCTTTAGTAGCTGCTTCGAAATCAGATATTCCTGTTATCAATGCAGGTGATGGAGGGCATCAGCATCCAACCCAGACTCTTACAGATCTCCTTACAATCCGTTCTTTAAAAGGAAGATTAAATAATATCACAATTGGTCTTTGCGGAGACTTGAAATTTGGTCGTACAGTACATTCTTTAATCCATGCATTAGTGCGCTATGAAAATGTAAAATTCGTACTGATTTCTCCAGAAGAGCTTCGTGTACCAGAATACATTCGTGAAGATGTATTAAAGGCACATGGGGTAGAGTACAAAGAAGTAGAACGTTTAGAAGATGCCATCGGCGAATTGGATGCACTTTACATGACTCGTGTACAGAGAGAACGTTTCTTCAACGAAGAAGATTACATTCGATTGAAAGACTTCTATGTGTTAAATAACGCGAAGATGGCAATGGCAAAAGATGACATGCTTGTTCTTCACCCACTTCCACGTGTGAACGAAATTGCAGTAGAAGTAGATGATGACCCAAGAGCAGTATACTTCAAGCAGGCAACCTACGGCGTATACGTTCGTATGGCGTTGATTTTGACACTTTTAGGAATCGAGGTGTAGGCATATGTTGAATATTAGTGGAATTCATGAAGGTTTTGTATTAGACCACATTCAGGCAGGCATGAGCCTTCGTATTTATAATGATCTTAATCTAGACAAATTAGATTGTACAGTAGCAGTTATTATGAATGCGAAGAGCAACAAAATGGGCAAAAAAGATATTATCAAAGTAGAATGCCCTATTGAAGCGTTAGATCTTGATATCTTAGGATTCATCGATCACAACATTACCGTAAATGTAATTAAGGGCGATCACATTGTTGAAAAGAGAGCACTTACACTTCCAGCAGAAGTGAAAAACGTAATCAAATGTAAAAATCCTAGATGCATTACTTCTATCGAACAGGAATTGGATCAGGTATTCCAGTTGACGGACTCTGCAAAAGAAGTGTATCGCTGTAAGTATTGCGAAGAAAAATACATCAATCCAGCACGCAGAAAATCAAAATAACCATTTAACTCAGAATGTTAGTTTGTCTAAATAATACGGATCAATTTCGTATTATTTAGATAAACTAAGTTCTGAGCTAAAGAGTTAGTTCTTATTCGTGGGATTTTCAAAAAACTTGTGTATAATTAGATAGAAGAACATAAGAGAGGCAGGCGGTTATAAGACAAGCTTTTGGTGTTAAACCCATGCCTACCACCGATTCACTGCATGTTCAATAAAAGCCAGCACATCTTTAAATTCTTTCGTACCTTCTTCGGTTTCGATTGTACCGGAAAAGTATCCATACACCTGGTCGCAGTGAGTATCGACTACCACAAATTTGTTTTCGGTATGGTTATTGAAGAGTGGTGTAAAGGTGAATTGGATTTTCTTTTCTTTGTCATAGAAGTGTTTTACTGCCATGAAATCGTTATCATCCCATTCACCGATGATTTTTCCTACTTTATATCCTTTTTTATTGTAAAAGTAAATATTTTCCGTGGCGTTGCTGGTATCACCAAAGCCCCAGCCAATGTTAATGCCAAATGGAACACCGTCGATGTGGGAGGAGAGGCTGCCCCAGTACCATTCGTGGGAGTAAGGCCAAACGCCGCGTCCCCAGTCCAAGAGACCTGTGGCATCTATGAAGTCTGCCTGCTTTTCGCCAAAGCGGACAGAGCCATTGGCTTTGTAGTAGTTTTCTTTATAATTTAAGTAAAACTGATTTGGTTTTTCAAATGGTGTAGCGATAACGAGTTTTTCGTTGTTTACATCGTTTTCCACTACCAGATGGATGTCAATACCACTTGGATATTCTTTGCTGCTTCCTGTAAATGAAAGAATACGCTTCTTATCGGTTACTTTAAATGAAAGATGTGCCTCATCGTTTTGAAATTCACAGAAGCTAGGCTGTTCTGGATTCAAGTCCAGCTTTGGAACAAAGAATGGTTTCAGCGTTCCATATCCCCATTTTTCGCCTGTGAGCAAATCAATCAAAGTGACTGCCATTTGCCCCATGTAAGAGACATGTCCAATCGTAAATTGCAAGGCATAGGTACCGCAGTGGAATTGATAGAAGTTCCATTCCTTCAGCTGGATAGGAGAACATTTCACATTTTCCCTATTGTATATAAATTGCATTCTCTTCGCATAGCCTTTTTCCACAAGCTGTCCATTTGATTTCAAAAGCTTTGTCGATTTCTTAATTTCGTGATTCATTATAAAATTCTCCCCGAAGAAATATCTATGTGTATCGCCATTATTGTACCATGAAAAGCTGCAAAAAAGAAGAAAAGCAGCAGTTATTTTTTATTCACAAGAAACCTAGAATATGATATGATAAAAAGTAGTATAAATTGGGAGTAGTATGAGAAAATGAGTATGCCAAACATGAGAAAAAAGAAAATAACATACATAGTGATGCTTGTAGCAGCGGCAATGTTTTTGTGTACAGGTTGCAGCAATGAAAGAGAAGAAGAACAGCTGAGCCTTCGATTAAAAGGAATTACCCTTATGGAAAATGGAAAATATGAGGAGGCATTAGAGGAATTCCAAAGTGCCTTGGATTTGTCCTTAGGTGAAGTAGGGGAAGAAGAAATGGACATTTGCTTTTACAAGGCAGAAGCACAGTATATGCTGGGCGATGTGGAAGGAGCAATGGCTACTTATACAGCGATTATCGACTATAATGAGAGTGCCAAAGCATATTTTTTGCGTGGAAACCTATACTATAGCTTAGGTGAAGAAGAAAATGCTTTGAAGGATTATGCTACAGCGATTGAGAACGAAAAAAGGAATTATGAGCTTTATATTGGAGTGTACGAAGCTCTGACTGCCCATGGAAAAGATAAGGAAGCACAGGATTATTTAAATCAGGCTTTGGAAATCAGTGGAAATTCTGCTTATGATAAGATGCAGAAAGGCCGTATCAATTTTCTTTTAGGAGAAAACCAGACTGCTCTGTCTCTGTTAGAAGAAGCAGCAAAAGGAAAAGAGAAACAGGCTTTTTATTACTTAGCGGAAATCTATTCTATTATGGGGGATGAGGCTTCTTCTGAGAGCAATATGAATGCATATATGGAGAGTGGTGTAGCAGATTCTTATACGCTTTTCCAAATTGCAAATGATGAGTTGGGAAAAGGCAACTACGATATGGCGATTGAATGTTTAACGTCAGCATTGGAATTGGATACAGTACCAAACAAGCAGATTATTATGAAAACATTGGTAATTGCTTACGAACAGAATTTGGACTTTGGCTCCGCATTGGAAATTATGACAGAGTATGTGGAAAATTATCCAGATGATGAGGAAGCGAAACGTGAGCTTACGTTCCTGGAAACAAGAATTCCTGTGGAAGAAACTGAAAGTAATTAAGAAGGAATAGAATATGGCGGAAATTCATGAAATTAAAGATTTGGAAGAGAGAGTCCTTTTGATTGGTGTCAGCGAACAGGATGGTGATGATGCAGAGGATTCCTTAGTAGAACTTGCAGATTTGGTGAAAACTGCAGGTGCTGTAGTTGTGGGGACGCTTATTCAGAAGAGAGAAAAGATACATCCAGGCACTTATGTAGGAACAGGTAAGGTGACTGAAATTGCAGAGCTTATAGAAGAGACCGGTGCTACTGGTATTGTGTGCGATGATGAATTATCACCGGCACAGCTGAAAAATTTAGAGCAGCTATTGGATACCAAGGTGATGGATCGAACGCTTATTATTTTAGATATTTTTGCTGCAAGAGCTTCTACCAACGAAGGTAAGATTCAGGTTGAATTGGCACAGTTGAAATATCGTCTCAGCCGATTGACAGGACTTGGACGTTCCATGTCGCGTCTCGGTGGTGGTATCGGTACCCGTGGACCAGGTGAAAAGAAACTGGAAATGGACAGACGTCTCATCAATGATCGTATTGCCCAGCTTCGCCGTGAACTAGCAGAGGTAGTGAAGCATCGTGATATCACCAGAGCAAAACGTGAAAAGCAGAACGTGCCAGTAGTAGCTATCGTAGGATATACCAACGCTGGGAAATCCACGTTGCTCAATCATATGACTGATGCAGCAGTGTTAGAGGAAGACAAGCTATTTGCTACTTTGGACCCAACGACCAGAGTACTTGAGCTTGCCAATCGACAGGAAGTACTCCTTACGGATACGGTAGGTTTTATTCGTAAACTTCCTCACCATTTGATTGAAGCCTTTAAGAGTACTTTGGAAGAGGCAAAGTATGCAGATATCATTTTCCACGTGGTAGATGCCTCCAATCCTCAGCGTGATAAACAAATGCACATTGTATATGAAACGCTGGATAATTTAGGGGTAAAAGATAAGAAAATCGTAACTCTGTTCAATAAACAGGATTTGAGAACGGATCATGAGCCAATGCAGGATTTTCGTGCGGACAAGGTTTTGGCCATTTCCGCTGCGAAAAACGAAGGCTTAGAGGAAGTCAAAGAAGTTTTAGAAGAAATGCTTCGTGAGGATAAAATCTATATCGAACGAGTTATTTCTTATAATAACGCTGGAATCATACAGTTGATTCGTAAACAGGGAGAACTTATCTCCGAGGAGTATGTGGCAGAAGGTATTGCCATCAAGGCTTACGTTCCAATGGAGGTTTACGGAAAACTGGACTAAAAACAGAACGAAGCGAGTTTAGTTTATGAGAAAAAAAGAAGAAAAACGCTTAGCAAAACAAGCAAAAAAGCAAGAAATCAAAGAGGCTAGTAAGCGTCAGCTTCGCTGGGACAAGCTGGATAATACAGCACTGATTTTTCCTGTTGTGGCAGGAGAAGGTATGACCAATACCTATCGAATCAGTGTGGAACTTAACGAAGAGATTCAGCCAGAGCTTTTACAGCAGGCATTGGACATTGTATTGCCAAAATTCAATGTGTTTAACGTGCGTCTTCGTATGGGCGTATTCTGGTATTTTTTCGAAGAGAACAACAAACCAGCACCTCGTGTAAAGGAAGAGGAACTCTTCCCATGCCGTTACATTCAACCAAATAAGAATAACAGCTATCTTTTCAGAGTATCTTATTACAAACGTCGTATCAATCTCGAGGTATTTCATGTACTCACAGATGGTATGGGAGGTATGACCTTTGCAAAAGAGCTGACCTATCAGTATCTTCGTCTGGCACACCCAGAAATCAGAAATCAGGTAGATGACAAACTGAGTGATTCCACATCCCTTAACACAGAGGATAGCTTTGAAAAGAACTACAAGAGGAAGTCCAAGCGAGGTTACACTACTGGAAAGGCTTATTTGATTAAATTGAAGAAACTAGCGAAGGGTGAGTTCGGCGTTATGCATGGGCTGATTAATATTCCTGAGCTTAAGGTGGTTACAAAGAAATATGGAGTTTCAATTAACGAATACTTGGTGGCAGTGTTTGCCTGGGCGACTTATGTACAGTGTCTGCATAAAGCACCTTCTAAGAAACCAATTCGTATTGCGGTTCCTGTAAATCTAAGACCATATTTTAATTCCAATACATTGAAGAACTTTTTTTCTATGGTGTCGGCAGAGTTTCATCCAACAGAGGAGGAATATACCTTTGAGGATGTATTAGCTATCATTCAAAAGAGCTTAAAGAGCCAGATTCAGAAGGATAATCTGGAGGAATTGTTCTCGGTAAGTGTATCTAACCAGAAGAATAAATTCCTGCGTATGGTACCATTGGTAATCAAGAATCTGGTAATGCGTTTTGTATACAATCGTTCTGCTGTAGCTCATACTACAACCATTACAAATGTTGGATTTGTAAAGCTGGACCCAATTTATGAACCACATGTGAAGATGTTCCGCTCCTTCATTGCCATGTCCAAGGGACAGTCACTTAAGGGGACAGTGAACTCTTATCAGGATACACTGGTGTTTACCTTTAGCTCCATCTTCTCAGATACATCGATACAGAAGGAATTTTTCCGTAAGATAGCAGAGGATGGCGTGACAGTTCAGATTGAAACGAATGGGGTGTATTATGAGTAAATGTAAAATGTGCAAGGTAGAAATCCTTGATAAAACAGATAAATGCCCACTTTGCAACAATGTAGTGGAGTGCGATGGAAGTGAGAAAGAAGATTTATATCCAAATGCACGTATTCAAAGAAGAAAATATCACTTTTTAGAAAATGTTTTCTTGTTTGCCTCTATTGTGCTTTGGATTGTGTTATTTGCTATTGACTATATAACTGATCCTAAGTATTTATGGAGTTTTACAGTTGGACTTGTGATTATTTTTGCAAACGTATTATTGCGTTTAACGATTTTAGGGAAATCCTCTTATATGGCAAAAATTGTTTGGACGATTATTATTGGTATGGCGTTCTTGATTGAAGCGGATTTGCTTACAGGAAATCACGGATGGGGTGTGAATTTCGCCATGCCGACTGCGATTTTGTTGTGGGATATCGTATTGATTTTGCTGATGCTATTCATCAACCGAAGAAACTGGCAGAGTTATCTCATCGACCAGCTTACTGCACTTTTAGCATGTGGTGTCATGCTTGTGTTGATATGGTTGGATATCATCACTTTCCCATATTATGCGATTGGAGTGCAGGTGTTTACGCTGCTGATGTTTATTGGAACGGTGATTATAGGCGATAGAAAGGCCAGAGAAGAGCTGAAACGAAGATTTCATGTGTAAATAAAAGGATAAAAACGAATATTTTATTTATTGATAGGGTTAATTAAGGGATAAGGTAAATAAAATGAGTAAAGATAACAAGATTAGTAAGAAAAATAAAAAGCTTCGCAAAGAAGAAAGAGAAGAAAAGAAAGAAATCCGAAAAGAGTTGAAAAAGAAACAGGAAGCTGTTCTACAGGATCTGGCTCAGTTTATGGAGGATGTGAATCGAACGGTAGATGTTGAGCCGGAAGAAATTGATGAGATTGAAGAGTTCTCTGGATTTATTCAGGAGGAGAGTACGATTGCAGGACGTGCCCTTAGTGATTTGATGTATCGCTTTACCAATGACTTGGAAATTGGCAAAAAAATCAAGATGGGCGAGCTGCGCAAAAATTATGATAAGATTGAGATGGAGTGGAAGGTACCAGATGAGTACAATATGACTCACTTTGATTTGAAAAATTTTTCCATGAAACTCTTGTCTCGTAAGGAAAATCCAAATTTCAAAAAGGTGGTTTTGCAGTTGCATGGTGGCGGATATATCGGAGCGATTTATAATAATTATTATAATGTTGCTACTTACTACTGCGATGCAGGGGACGGTATCTGTGTACTTAGTCCTGATTATCGTGTGGCTCCAGAAAATCCATATCCAGCAGCATTGGAGGATGCCCTTGCAAGCTACCAGTGGTTATTAGACCATGGCTGGAGTGGCGAACAGATTATTTTGGCAGGTGACTCTGCAGGTGGAGGTCTTGCTATGGCACTTATCATGTACTTAAGAGACCATGATATGCCACTTCCATGTGGTATCGTTGCGATGTCGCCATGGACAGATTTAACTGCAAGTGGAGAATCCTATACCTTAAATTATGAATTGGACCCACTTTTTGGTAACACGAAGGAAAGCATGATTTATATTAATGACTACCCAGGTGACCACGACAAAAAGGACCCTTACATTTCACCGATTTATGGTAACTTCCGTCAGTTCCCACCAATGCTGATTCAGGTAGGTTCTACGGAAATGCTCTTAAGTGACTCTGTCACCGCAGCAAGTATGGCGGATATCGTAGGGGTAGAAGTGCGCCTCAGCATCTATGATGACATGTTCCATGTGTTCCAGTTGTCCGGAAAAATCATACCAGAAGCAAAGAAGGCCTGGGATGAAGTGGAGCAGTTTTTACAACTTCTTATAAATGCGTAATAATATATAAACTTTTTCATATATAATTGACACAAGGAAAGTATATGCATATAATAAAACTTAGCAAGCTAACTTTTAGCGGGCTAAGTTTTTTGTTTGCTCAAAAGTTAGAATCTAAATAAGGAAAAGAAAGGACGATACATATGAACATGATTAAGACTTTAGCTGCTCACATCAAAGAGTATAAAAAGCCTTCTATCATTACCCCAATTCTCATGATTGGTGAGGTGTTAATGGAAACCATCATTCCACTTCTCATGGCGTCTATCGTAAATGAGGGTATCAATAAGGGCGACACGACTCATATTTTTGTGACAGGCATTATCATGGTTGTGATGGCACTTTGTTCTCTTGGCTTTGGTGTAGGCGGAGCGAAGTATGGTTCTATTGCAGCTATGGGATTTGGTAAGAATTTAAAGAAGGCGATGTTTGAGAATATTCAGACATTCTCATTTGCAAACATTGATAAGTTTAGTACATCTAGTTTGATTACCCGTATTACGACAGACGTTGGGAATATTCAGATGTCCTACATGATGCTGCTTCGTATCTGTATGAGAGCTCCAGCCAGCCTTATTTGTGCTATGGCGATGAGCTTCTTTATCAGTCCAAAGCTTGCATCTATCTATTTAGTAGCAGTCGTAATTTTAGGTGTTGCCTTGGTTACTATCGCAAGCAAGGCGATGAAGTATTTCCAGGAATCCTTCAAGAAATACGATAAGTTAAATGAAAGCGTACAGGAAAATGTGTCAGCAATCCGTGTGGTAAAAGCATTCGTACGTGGTGACTATGAGAAAAATCGTTTCCACAAAGCTGCACAGGATATCCATGATACCTTTGTAAAAGCGGAAAATATCGTTATCTGGAATAACCCATTGATGCAGTTTACGGTATATGCGTGTATCCTCTTAATCAGCTGGTTTGGTGCACAGTTTATCGTAGCAGGGGATTTGGAAACAGGTGACCTTATGGCACTTCTTACCTACTGTATGAATATCCTTATGAACCTGATGATGCTGGCTATGATTTTTGTTATGTCATCTATGAGTATTGCCAGCGGACAGCGTATTTGTGAAGTATTAGAGGAAAAAGCTACTATCACAAACCCAGAGAATCCAGTCATGGAAGTAGCAGATGGAAGTATCCGCTTCGAAAATGTAACCTTCCGTTATTCCGAGCATTCTGAAGCACCAGTACTTGATAACATCAATTTGGAAATTCAGTCTGGACAGACCATTGGTATTATCGGTGGAACAGGTAGCTCCAAATCTACATTGGTAAACATGATTAGCCGTCTTTATGATGTAAATGATGGCACTGTTTATGTAGGTGGAAAAGATGTAAGAGAATACGATTTGGAAACTCTTCGTAATGAAGTTTCAGTAGTGTTGCAGCAGAATGTATTGTTCTCAGGAAGTATCCTGGATAACCTACGCTGGGGCAATGCAGACGCTACAGAAGAAGAGTGTATCGAGGCTTGCAAGATGGCTTGTGCAGATGAGTTTATCGAGACCTTCCCAGACAAATATAACACTCACATTGAACAGGGTGGAACCAACGTGTCTGGTGGACAGAAACAGAGACTTTGTATCGCCAGAGCTTTGCTTAAAAAACCAAAAGTACTTATTCTCGACGATAGTACCAGTGCGGTAGATACAGCGACAGACGCTAGAATTCGTGAAGCATTTAAAACTGCGATTCCAGGTACAACAAAGCTTATCATCGCACAGCGTATTTCTTCGGTGCAGGATGCAGATAAGATTATCGTATTAAATGATGGAAAAGTAGATGCCTATGGCACCCATGAAGAATTGTTAGAAACCAATGCAATTTACCGTGACGTATACGAAGCTCAGGTAAACGGCAGTGGTGACTTTGATGAAGGAGGTGACAACTAATGGCAGGACCAGGACCACGTGGGCCAAGAGGGCCAGTACCAAAAATCAGTAATCCAGGCAAGCTTTTGAGCCGCCTTATGAAGTTTATCTTCTCTCGTTATTTGATACATTATGTTGTCGTACTCGTTTGTATTTTTGCATCTGTATTTTGTAGTGTGCAGGGAACACTCTTTATGCAGACCTTGATTGATGACTATATTGCACCTATGATTGGAGTTGCGAATCCAGATTATGGACCACTCATCGGAGCTATGGGCCGAGTGGCTATCTTTTATGCCCTTGGTGTAGTGGCAGCTTTTGTACAGCAAAAAGTGCTGATTTATGTATCACAGGGAACCATCCGTGATATGAGAGAAGAATTGTATAATCACATGCAGGATTTGCCTATCCGCTATTTTGATACCCATGCACATGGGGATATCATGTCGATATACACCAACGACATCGATACCCTTCGTCAGATGGTGAGCCAGAGTATTCCACAGATGATTAGTTCAGTGATTACCATTGTTACGGTATTCATCAATATGTGCATTTTAAGTATTCCACTTACCATAATTTCGGTTGTAGTAGTTGTTGTCAGTGTAATTGTGTCGAAACATTTTGCAGGATATTCCAGCAGATATTTCCTGGCACGACAGAAAGATTTGGGACAATTAAATGGTTTCGTGGAAGAAATGCTTTCTGGACAGAAGGTAGTAAAGGTATTTACCCACGAAGATGAAAATATAGAAGAATTTAATAAGTTAAATGAACAGCTCTTTGATAGCTCCGTGAATGCAAACTTCTATTCTGGTTGTATGGGACCTATTAACAACAACATTGGTCATATCGGATATGTACTTTGTTCTATGGTTGGAGGAATTCTGGCGCTGTCAGGCTTTGGAGGATTTACTCTTGGTAAATTGGCAAGCTTTTTGACCTTCAATAAGAGCTTCAATCAGCCTATCAACCAGGTAGTACAGCAGATGAACAGTATTATCATGGCACTTGCTGGCTGTGAACGTATCTTTGCTTTATTAGATGAAGAGCCTGAAACAGACGAAGGCTATGTAACTTTGGTAAATGCAAAAGAAGTAGATGGTCAATTGGTAGAATGTGAAGAGCATACTGGTAGATGGGCTTGGAAGCATCCTCACAAGGAAGATGGCACTGTTACCTATCACGAGTTGTTAGGTGATGTGACCTTTGATGGTGTAGACTTTGGTTATGTACCAGAAAAGATCGTTCTTCATGACATCAAGATGTTTGCCACACCTGGTCAGAAGATTGCCTTTGTAGGCTCTACTGGTGCAGGGAAGACCACGATTACAAACCTGATTAATCGTTTCTATGATATTCAGGACGGAAAAATCCGTTACGATGGTATCAATATTAATAAGATACGAAAGGCGGACCTGCGTCGCTCTCTTGGTATTGTATTGCAGGATACGCATTTGTTTACCGATACGGTTCGAAACAATATCCGCTATGGTAAATTGGATGCCACAGATGAAGAAGTAATCGCAGCAGCAAAGCTTGCCAATGCAGATACCTTTATCCGCCAGCTTCCAGATGGCTATGACACAGTGCTTACTGGTGATGGTGCAAACCTTAGTCAAGGTCAGAGACAGCTCCTTGCTATCGCTAGAGCAGCGATTGCGGACCCACCAGTACTGATTTTGGACGAAGCTACCAGTTCCATCGATACCCGTACAGAACGTATCGTACAGGATGGTATGGATAAGCTGATGCATGGACGTACCACATTTGTTATCGCGCATAGACTTTCTACTATTAGAAATAGTGATTGTATCATGGTTTTGGAACAGGGACGTATTATTGAACGAGGCAGCCACGAAGAGTTGATTGAAGAAAAAGGCAAATACTATCAGCTCTACACAGGTATGAAGGCTGGTGATGTAAATGACTAAACTCAATTTAGAAAAGGATATTGGACACAAAGTTCGTATCTTGCACAATGCCATTGGAAAATTCTTTGGTACCTGTTGGAGTAAATCAGAGACAGAACCCACTAGAATGCAGTGTGGAACAATGCATTATTTAAGAGATCATGAAGGGGAAGATGTATTCCAAAAGGATTTAGAAGAAACATTTTCAATTTCTGGTGCAACTGCTACCAATATTTTAAAACTCATGGAAAAGGACGGTTTGATTACTAGAGTTCCGATGCCACATGATGCTCGATTGAAGAAAATTGAGCTGACTGAGAAAGGCATAGCTATAGATGATGCAGCCCGTGCAAACGTGGAACGTTTGGAGAGTGCCATTAAAAGAGGTTTTACAGAAGAAGAACTTACTACATTTCGTGATTATCTAAATAGGGTGACACAAAATGTAGTGGATTTGGTAGAAGAAAACACAAAATAAAAATATACAAATTTTGTCCGCGAAATTTATTCATATTGACGAAGAGACGCCGAAAACCTTGATTTTTCGGCGTTTTCTCATGCTTTTGCATATTAAAGCGAACCACAAATTCTAGTTTTTCCTCATTGACAAAACCACTATATCTTGTATAATAAAGAGGCACACTACAAATGATAACAATGGCGGAGGATGCCGTGAAAACTGAAGATTCCAGCAGTCTTTGCTTGGGGATAGAGAATTAGTGGAGGAGAGAACAAATGAAGATTATCAAAAGAAGTGGTAGTGAAGTAGTATTTGACGTAGAGAAAATTGTAAATGCTATCATTAAAGCCAATGAATCCGTATTGGATTATGAAAAGTTATCAGACAAGACCATTGAAGAAATCGCAAGAAACGTAGAAAATGCTTGTGAAAACATGAAACGTTCTCCTAGCGTAGAAGAAATTCAGGATATGGTAGAAAACCAGTTAATGAATCATCGTGCATTTAACGTAGCACGTAATTACATTACATATCGTTATAAGAGAGCATTGGTTCGTAAATCCAACTCTACCGATGAACAGATTCTTAGTTTGTTAGAGTGCAACAACGAAGAGGTAAAACAGGAAAATTCCAATAAGAATCCTACGGTGAACAGTGTTCAGCGTGACTATATGGCTGGTGAAGTAAGTAAAGATATTACCAAACGTTTCTTACTTCCAGAAGATGTAGTAGAAGCACATGAAAAAGGACTTATCCATTTCCATGATGCAGATTACTTTGCACAGCACATGCACAACTGCTGTCTCGTAAACTTAGAAGATATGCTTCAGAATGGCACTGTTATCAGTGAAACTATGATTGACCCACCAAAGAGCTTCTCTACAGCATGTAACATTGCTACACAGGCTATCGCTCAGATTGCAAGTTCACAGTACGGAGGACAGAGTATTTCCCTTACTCACCTTGCACCATTTGTACAGGTGAGCCGTGAAAAATTCCGTCAGGCAGTTCAGAAGGAATTTGAAGAAGTAGGTATTGAATATGACGAAGAAATGGTAAATCGTGTAGCAGAGCTTCGTGTAAAAGAAGAAATCAACCGTGGTGTACAGATGATTCAGTATCAGGTCATCACACTTATGACAACCAACGGACAGGCTCCATTTATCACAGTATTTATGTATTTGAACGAAGCAAAAGATGAACAGACTAAGGCTGACCTTGCTGCAATCATCGAAGAGATGCTTCACCAGAGAATTCAGGGTGTTAAGAATGAAAAGGGTGTATATATCACACCTGCATTCCCTAAGCTCATCTATGTATTAGAAGAAGACAACATCCGTGAAGGCACAAAATATTGGGAACTTACCAAGCTTGCTGCAAAATGTACAGCAAAACGTATGGTTCCAGACTACATTTCTGAAAAGAAAATGTTAGAACTTAAAGTAGACAAAAACGGCGAAGGACACTGCTACACATGCATGGGTTGTCGTAGCTTCCTTACTCCATATGTTGACCCAGAAACAAACAAACCAAAATACTATGGTCGTTTCAATCAGGGTGTAGTTACATTAAACCTTGTTGATATCGCTTGCTCATCTGAAGGTGATGAAAAGAAATTCTGGGAAA
>CAYMTP010000043.1:0-14042 GCA_964393435.1 uncultured Lachnobacterium sp.
ATGAAATAGTAGAATAGGCGTTATTTGAACGAGAATAAATTCAAATAACGCCTATTATTTTTGTGCGGTCGGCTAAAAGCCGACTTTTCTTTATGTGGCAATACTACCAAAAGAAAAAAGTTTTTTTGTGATAAATGACAATTGGCTTTTCTCTACTATATATAGTATAATCGAAAGTGATTTGGAACTAAATTTTGTGATTTAATACAATATACAAAAAGGAGAAAGTTATGTCACGAGAAGTATTAGATGATGTTATGGTAAAAGGTGCTTGTCAGGGAAAAGCAGATGCGGTGGTAAATTGTCAGTGTAATATTGAGAATGCTCCAATTCGTTGCGATCAGGCAGAAAATTGTATGTTTTATTCTTATTATAAATGTAGTAAACAATGGAAACGTTTAGCATAAAATGAAAGTAGCTTCTACTAGTATTCGAAAGGATTTTTAGTAGAAGTTTTTTATTTTGAAAATTCTGTCCGCTCAGTTTCAGCTAAATATAAATTTGGCGACGCCCTTTCTTCTGCTTTGAAATACATATGTCTCCGTTTCGCAGATGCATTTCCTCTCGGTTAAGAGAAACGTTTATTTTCTAAAAAATGCACTTCATGCTTTTGTGATTTATTATGTCTGTCAAAAGTTTTACACTCTACCCACTTTCTCCGTGTGCACAAAGACACCCTTGCGAATATTTCGCAGTTTCTCTAATGTGGCAGGATTATAAAATGTCATGAGCCATGCAAACTGTTTGACGCACCGCTTTTGTGCGGAGTTTTTGCATGGCTCATGTTAATAGCAACTTTATAAGACTGCCACATTAGAGAAACAGAAATAGGAGTAGGGTGTCTGTTGCACAACGGAGAAAGTGGGTAGAGTGTAAAAGCTATGACAGACACAAAACTTAAGCATGAAGTGCTTTTCAAGAAAATATAACGTTTCCCTTAAAGGTTCGAAAATGCATCTGCGAAATGGAGACATATATATTTCTAAATATAAAAATAAGGGCGTCGCCAAATTTATATTTAGCTGAAGTCGGATAGAATTTATAAAAATAAAATATTTTCTAAGAAAAAATTGACGAAACATAGGAAATAGCTGTATAATGTCGGGTATATTGGTCGAAAAAATGACATATAGAGGAGTAAATAGATGGTTAAAGTAGTAAAATTTGGAGGTAGCTCTCTTGCCAGTGCAGAGCAGTTTGCAAAGGTTGGGAATATCATTCGTATGGATGAGACTCGTAAATTTGTTGTTCCAAGTGCACCAGGAAAGAGAAATGCAAAAGACATAAAAGTAACAGATATGCTTTATGACTGCTATGGATTGGCAGATGCAGATGAAGATTTCCGTATTCCGCTGATGAAAATCAAGGACCGTTATGATTCTATTATTAATGGTTTGAATTTAAAACTTTCTTTGGAAGAAGAGTTTAAGATTATTTCTGAAAACTTTAAGAACAAGGTTGGTGTGGATTATGCTGCATCTCGTGGTGAATACTTGAATGGTATTATCATGGCAAATTATTTGGGTTATGCGTTTGTAGATGCTGCAGATGTTATCTTCTTTGATGAAGATGGTGCATTTGATGCAGAGAAGACACATAAGGTACTTGCAAAACGCTTGGATAGTATGGAAAACGCTGTTATTCCAGGTTTCTATGGTTCTAATCCAGATGGAAGCATTCGCACATTCTCTAGAGGGGGTTCTGATATTACAGGTTCTATCGTGGCTAAGGCTTGTAAAGCAAGCATGTACGAAAACTGGACAGATGTTTCGGGCTGTCTTGTAGCTGACCCAAGAATTGTAAAGGATCCACAACCAATTAAAGTAATTACTTATCGTGAACTTCGCGAGTTATCTTACATGGGAGCTTCTGTTCTTCATGAAGATGCTGTTTTCCCAGTTCGTAAAGCGGGTATTCCAATCAATATCCGTAATACCAACGATCCAGAAGCTGCAGGAACTATGATTGTAGATAGTACCTGTCAAAAAGCAGATTATACCATTACCGGTATTGCTGGTAAAAAAGGTTTCGTAGCAGTAAGCATCGATAAAGACCAAATGAATTCACAGGTTGGTTTCTGTCGTAAGGCGTTACAGGCATTTGAGGAAAATGGTATCTCTATTGAGCATATGCCTTCTGGTATCGATACGATGACAGTATTTGTTCATCAGGCAGAGTTTGAAGGAAAAGAACAGCAGGTTATGAGTTCTCTTAGAAGACTTGTAAATCCTGATTTTACAGAATTAGAGGCAGATCTTGCACTTATCGCGGTTGTAGGTCGTGGTATGAAATCTCAGAGAGGTACTGCTGGTAGAATTTTCTCTGCACTTGCACATGCGGATATCAACGTTCGCATGATTGATCAGGGATCTTCGGAGCTTAACATTATCATTGGTGTTGCAAATGAGGATTTTGAAAAAGCAATCAAAGCGATTTATGATATTTTTGTAGTGACTAGATTATAAACTTAATAGGAACGATGAGGCGCTTTCTTTCATATTTTATATGGAAGGGAGCGTTTTTTATGGATAGGCATACAATCGTACTTACCGCGGATAAACGTCAAGAAAAGCTGGCGGCTCTTTTAGAAGGAGAAAAAATAAGCTATGCATGGGAAGAGAATACCAAGGAGAAAGAGGTTTGTGAAAAAGTATATGTATTACCTATACCAGTAACGAAGTTGGATAAGAATCCGATTACGAAAGAGAAGTTAAAACAAGAATTAATAAAAGTAAGCAAAAGACCAGATGCTGGGGTGAAAGTCTTTGGCGGAGTCATCAATCAGGAATGGGAAATATTTTTGGAAAGTCATCATATTCCTTATTGGGATTTCATGAAACTACCAGAAGTGGTAGAAGGAAATGGCTGGATTACTGCTGAGGCAACCATTGCGGAAGTGTTACAGCAGAGCGAATATTCCATCTACGGGCAGAAGGTACTGGTAACGGGATATGGCTGTTGTGGAGAGAAGATTGCGAAACTATTTTCTAAGCTTGGTGCAAAGGTTGTTGTAGTAGCTCGCCGACCAGAGGTTCGAGATATGGCGATAAAGGATGGTTTTTCGGCAATCGGCTTTGATGATATGGCTAAGACTTTGGTAGATATATCCACGGTCATAAATACAGTCCCTTCTTTGGTTTTGACGGAGGATTGTATTCGGCGTATGCCACGTGGCTCACTCATTATAGATATTGCTTCGAGTCCTGGAGGGACAGATTTTGAAGCAGCGAAAAAATATGGAGTTACTGCCAAACTTGCCTTGGGCCTTCCTGGAATTTACACCACCTCAAGTAGTGCCATGCTTTTAAAAAATGCGATATCCAAATATGCCCCCTTGCAAGAAAATGTAAGAGAGGATAAGTTATGGATTTTTCAAATTATCATATAGGTTATGGAATTACAGGTTCATTTTGCACTTTTGCGATGTCTAGAAAAGCTGTAGTACGATTAAAGGGGATGGGGGCACAGATTACGCCTATTTTTTCTTATCAGACCCAGAATACAGACACGAGATTCGGTAGTGCGAAGGAATTTGTGGAAGGAATATGTGAGATTACAGAAAGTGAAGGAATTCGAACGATTACGGAAGCAGAGCCAATTGGACCGAACAATTATCTGGATATTATGGTGATTGCTCCATGCACAGGAAATACAGCGGCAAAGCTTTGTAATGGGATTGTAGATACGCCAGTGCTTATGGCTGCAAAGGCTCACATGAGAAATGGGAAGCCGCTGGTAATCGCAATCTCCACCAATGATGCTTTGGGTATGAATTTTAAGACCATTGGGCAGCTCATGAATATGAAAAACATATTCTTTGTGCCATTTGGTCAGGATAATCCGAAATCAAAGCCAAATTCGATGATTGCAAATCTGGAATTGCTACCAGATACGATTGAAATGGCATTGAAAGGCAAGCAGATACAACCAATTATTATGTAGAAATGCGCCACTTGATCGAAGTGGCGCTATTTTTAAATCTCGATTTTAATTTTATATGTCTCCAGCCAGTAGAGGATTTGGAGATAGTGAGCAACGAGCTGAGGTCCCGCCATAAGTTGCCCGTACCAAGGATGACCTAGGTCTTTTGTCTGACGACAGAAGTTCTCAGCTTTATCTTTGTCAACGATTGCATGAAGCGGACAGTCGGCTTTGGATAAAGCTTGCAAAAATTCTTGATTAATCAGGGCTTCATACCCAGGGTCATAGGTTTTTGGGTAAGGGCTCTTTTTTCGTGTGCGAATCGCTTCTGGAAGAAGTCCGATAGCATATTCACGCAGCAGGTGTTTTCGTTCTCCGTTCTTGGCTTTCATTTCAAATGGTACGTTGAATAAATATTCGGTCAGTTCCTGATGTGCAAATGGAACACGGGCCTCCATGCTATTTGCTGCAGCGGCACGGTCTCCGCGATTTACTAAAGTTTGCATAAAGTAACGGACTGTCAGGAAAAAGGTTTTGCGGTGTAACATGTCAGCAGGCGTGTTTTGCCCATCCAGTCCGATTTCTTCACAAGTGCCAAGGTAAGCAGAACGTGTGCAATCTTCAAATGGGATGGATGTAATTAAATCATCTTTTAATAAATGATGTCGTGCTGATAAATCTATGGACCATGGGAAGGTCTGTGGGTCGCCTTCGGTGCTATGATACCAAGGATAGCCACAGAAGATTTCATCTGCACATTCACCAGTAAACACGACTTTATGTTGTTTTCCGACCTTTTCACAGAAATACAGATATGAGGAGTCTACATCTGCCATTGTAGGCAGGTCATGTGCAATAACAGATTTCTTTAAATAGTCTAACTGTGTTTGGGTGTTACAATTATAAATTGTGTGTTTCGTTCCCAAATATGTCGCCATTTCCTGTACATAAGGGGCATCTAAAGCGGGCTGAAAAGCATTGGATTTAAAATGTTGTTTACTGTTATCAAACTCTAGTGAATATGTTGCCAAAGGTGTGCTGTTTGCAGCTGCCAGTTTTGCCGTTACAATGGAGGAATCCAATCCGCCAGAAAGCAAGCTGCTAATCGGCATTACGGATGCCTTCAACCCGTCTATGGATTGATTTAATAGATAATTGATGTTTTCTTTGGTGTCTTCATAGCTGTCTCTATGTTCCTTGACTTCAAAATGATGAAACGCAGTTTCGTTACACCCTTCTCTATTATATGTAACATAGTGTCCTGGCCTTACCTCTGAGATACCCTTGAAAATAGCTCCTCCAGGTTTGCGGGCAGGTCCGAGACTAAGCAACTCGGTCAGGCCATCCTGGTCTAAAATTGCTTCAATTCCAGGATATTGAAAAAGGGCCTTTATTTCTGATGCAAAAATAATAGTCTGTGCTTTTTGCGTGTAAAAAAGAGGGCGAAGTCCCAGGGCATCTCGGAATAGGTAGAGCTGTTTATCATTTTGATTGTAGATAGCCATGGCGAAAGCACCCCGCACCTCTTTTATGAAATCAACACCCTTTGTAAAGAAAGAGAACAATAATAGTTTTTCGAGGGACATATCCTTTGTCGAAATTTGTCGAATCTCAAGCTCCATGGCCAGGCTTTCTGGGTTGCTGACAAATCCATCCAAAAGAAGGGTGTAGGTATTGTCGTGGTAGGTTAGGGTGACGGGCTGAATTTGGTGAGAAAAAGCACCTGGAATATAGCCAGCCAGAAGGAAGTTTTGGCTAAATGCTCCTTGTGGAAAATAGTAGTAGGACTGTTCATCAGGACCCCGATGAATTAAAGATTGTGACATATCATGAATGGTTTTGATACAAAATTCGTTTTCTTTCGAATAAATGGTGTTAGGTTGAAAAAAACCTGCGATACTGCTCATAAATAAAACTCCTTAGATTATTTCTCTAAGGAGTTTATGAGTACGCTATGAATTTTATTCATTGCGTTTGCCTGTTATGGCATCTTCATAAAAAGTTTACAAATCGTTTATCTATTTTTATTGAGAAAAATTTTGGAAAGTGTTACAATATCGTGAGAATTTGCGTAAAAAGGAGTACAAAATGGGTATTTTTGATAAAATTTTTGGAACCCACAGTGAAAGAGAATTAAAAAGAATCTATCCAATCGTGGATCAGGTAGAAGCCTTGAGAGATTCTATGATGGCTCTTTCTGATGATGAGTTAAAAGCTAAGACAAAGGAATTCAAAAATCGTCTTGCAAATGGTGAAACGATGGACGATATTATGCCAGAAGCATATGCAACTGTAAGAGAAGCTGCTCGTCGTGTACTTGGTATGGAACACTATCGTGTGCAGATTATCGGTGGTATTGTTCTTCACCAGGGACGTATCGCAGAAATGAAAACAGGTGAAGGTAAAACTTTAGTTTCTACGCTCCCTGCATATTTGAACGCCTTAGAGGGAAAAGGTGTGCACATCGTTACCGTAAACGATTATCTTGCAAAGCGTGATGCGGAATGGATGGGACAGGTGCACGAATTCTTAGGTCTTAAAGTAGGTGTTGTTTTAAACAGCATGACAAATGACGAACGTCGTGAAGCGTACAAATGTGATATTACCTATGTTACTAATAACGAATTAGGTTTCGACTATTTGAGAGATAACATGGTTATTTATAAGGAACAGCTCGTTCTTCGTAATCTTCATTATGCGATTGTCGATGAAGTAGACTCTGTGCTTATTGACGAGGCTAGAACGCCACTGATTATTTCAGGTCAGAGCGGAAAATCTACCAAGTTATACGAAGCCTGCGATGTCTTAGCAAGACAGCTTCAGCGTGGTGAAGATGTAGAAGATCTTTCTAAGCTGGATGTCATCATGGGTACGGAACAGGAGGAAACAGGTGACTTTGTTGTAAACGAAAAAGACAAGGTAGTTAACTTAACCGAACGCGGTGTAGACAAGGTAGAACAGTTCTTCCATATCGAAAACCTCGCAGACCCAGAAAACTTGGAAATCCAGCACAATATTATCCTTGCACTTCGTGCACATAACCTGATGCATAAAGACCAGGATTATGTAGTAAAAGACGACCAGGTAATGATTGTAGACGAGTTTACTGGACGTATTATGCCAGGCCGTCGTTATTCTGATGGTTTACATCAGGCAATTGAAGCGAAGGAACATGTAAAGGTAAAACGTGAGAGCAAGACTCTTGCAACCATTACTTTCCAGAACTTCTTTAATAAATTCGATAAAAAAGCAGGTATGACAGGTACTGCTCTTACAGAAGAAAAAGAATTCCGTGATATCTACGGCATGGACGTTATCGAAATTCCAACAAACCGTCCAGTTGCCCGTGTAGACCATGAAGACGCAGTTTATAAGAGTCAGAAAGAAAAATACTGGGCAGTAGTACAGGAAGTAAAGAGAGCTCATGCAAAGAAACAGCCTGTTTTGGTTGGTACTATTACAATTGAGGCTTCCGAATTAGTAAGTAAATTATTAAGACGTGAAGGTATTCCACATACAGTACTGAATGCCAAGTTCCATGAGATGGAGGCTGAAATCGTAGCTCAGGCCGGTGTTGCTGGTGCAGTAACGATTGCGACCAACATGGCAGGACGTGGTACGGACATTAAGCTTGATGACGAAGCAAAAGCAGCTGGTGGTTTAAAAATTATCGGTACAGAACGTCATGAGTCCAGACGTATTGATAACCAGCTTCGTGGACGTTCTGGCCGTCAGGGTGACCCAGGTGAATCTAAGTTCTACATCTCATTAGAAGATGACTTGATGAGACTTTTTGGTTCAGACCGACTCATGGAAGTGTTTAATACATTGGGCGTGCCTGAAAACGAAGAAATCCAGCACAATATGTTGACCTCTGCGATTGAAAAAGCACAGCAGAAGATTGAAAGTAACAACTTTGGTATTCGTAAAAATCTGTTAGAATATGACCAGGTAAACAACGACCAGAGAGAAATCATCTATGCAGAACGTCTTCGTGTATTAAACGGAGAAAACATGCGTGACGTAATCTTTAAGATGATTCAGGATCAGGTAGAGAGTGCAGTAGATACATGTATTTCTGGAGAAATTGAAAAAGAAGATTGGAATATTAGAGAACTCAATGATCTTCTTTTACCTATTATTCCACTTAAAAAGATTCGCAGAGACGATTTAGATTCTATTAATAGTGATAAAGAATTGAAGCAGTACTTGAAGGAACAGGCAGTTCGTCTCTACGAAGCAAAAGAAACCGAGTTCCCAGACCCAGAACAGTTCCGTGAATTAGAACGTGTAATTCTCCTTAAGGTAATTGACCGTAAGTGGATGGATCACATCGACGATATGGACCAGCTCCGTCAGGGTATAGGTCTACAGGCTTATGGACAGAGAGATCCATTGGTAGAATACAAGATGTCAGGCTTCGATATGTTCGATGAAATGACAGCTGCTATTCAGGAAGATACAGTAAGACTTCTCTTCCATGTAAAAGTAGAACAGAAGGTAGAACGTGAAGAAGTTGCGAAAGTAACTGGTACCAACAAAGATGACACAGCAAAGGCGGCACCAAAGAAACGTGCATCAGAAAAGGTATATCCAAACGATCCATGTCCATGTGGAAGCGGTAAGAAATACAAACAGTGCTGTGGACGTAAATAATAAAGTGAGTGAAAGAGGTTGTTGCAAAATAGACGGTTTTGCAACAACCTCTTTTTTGTAGTATAATAAAAAGAAAAAATGAAGGAGGGATAGATTATGTCAACACCACACAATGGGGCGGAAAATGGAGCATTTGCGAAGACTGTGCTTATGCCAGGCGACCCTTTAAGAGCAAAATTTATTGCGGAGACTTTTTTAGAGAATCCAAAGCTTGTGACATCAGTTAGAAATGTATTGGGCTATACAGGAACCTATCATGGAAAAGAGGTTTCCGTTATGGCAAGTGGCATGGGAATGCCAAGTATCGGGATTTATTCCTATGAATTATATAGTCAGTATGGAGTAGAAACGATTATTCGTGTTGGTTCAGCAGGCTCGTATACTGCAGAGTTAGATGTTTATGATGTGGTATTAGTAGAAAGTGCATTTAGTGAGTCTAACTTTGCAAAGGTACAGAATGGATGTGAAGACAATATTTTGTATCCTTCTAAGGAGACAAATCTGAAAATTTTGGCTGCAGCAGAAAAACTGGGAATTCCTTGTAAGGAAGCGAGAACTCATTCTAGTGATGTTTTCTATCAGGATGCAAACAGAGGTAGTTATGAGCGTTACCCAGAAAAGTATGGAGCAAAATGTGTAGAGATGGAAAGCTTTGCTTTATTCCACAACGCAAATGTTTTGGGTAAAAAAGCAGCCTGTATTTTAACCATTTCAGATTCTTTTGTTACCAAGCAGGAGGTTAGTGCTGAAGGAAGACAGAATTCTTTCACTGCAATGATGAAGATTGCTTTGGAAGCAGCAGAATAAGAAAGGGAATGGTTAGAAAAAATGAATCAAAAAGATATTTTGTCGATGGTGGACCATACCCTATTGCTTCAGACTGCGACATGGGAAGAAATCAAAGACATTTGTGATGATGGAATAAAGTATGAGACGGCATCGGTTTGTATTCCAACCTGTTATGTAAAGCTGGCTAAGGATTATGTGGGAGATAAATGCAAGGTATGTACCGTTATTGGTTTTCCAAATGGTAACTACACCACTGCTACAAAGGTATTCGAGACAAAAGATGCTTTAGCAAATGGTGCAGATGAAATCGACATGGTAATCAACATAGGTATGTTAAAAGCGAAGGAATATGATTATGTATTAAACGAAATCAAAGCTATTAAAGAAGTATGCGGAGACAAGATTTTGAAGGTAATCATTGAAACTTGTCTTTTGACAGATGAAGAAAAGATTAAGATGTGTGAAATCGTTACCGAATCCGGAGCAGATTTCATCAAGACATCTACTGGATTTTCCACAGCGGGTGCTACTTTTACAGACGTAGAATTGTTTGCAAAACATGTGGGACCAAATGTGAAAATTAAAGCAGCAGGAGGAATCTCTTCCATGGATGATGCAGAAAAATTCGTTTCACTAGGTGCATCTAGACTTGGAACCAGCAGAATTGTGAAAATAGTAAAAAGAGATGTTGAAATTTAAGAAAAATTTTAGAAATATCTCTAAAATGTAATCTTTATAAAATTTAGTAGATATGGTATTGTATAATTATCATTTTTAGAAAGGAAATAAGAAACATGGAAGAGAAAAATGTAAAACCTTTTGGAGTAAAGGATAAGGTTGGTTACATGTTCGGTGACTTTGGTAACGACTTTACCTTTATTTTCGCAAGCATGATCATGATGAAATTCTACACTGACGTTATGGGTATCCCAGCTGCTATGGTTGGTGTACTTATGATGGTAGCTCGTTTTGTAGACGCATTTACAGACGTAGCTATGGGTCAGATTGTAGACAGAAGCAAACCTACCAAAGCTGGTAAATTCAAACCTTGGATATTAAGAGTTGCTGGACCTGTTGCAGTAGCATCCTTCCTTATCTACGGAAGCTGGTTCGCTGGTATGCCATACATATTCAAACTCGTTTATATGTTCGTTACATATATTCTTTGGGGTTCTGTATTCTATACAGCAGTTAATATTCCATATGGTTCTATGGCATCTGCTATTACAGCTGATCCAAAAGAACGTAGTGAACTTTCTTCGTTTAGAACTATGGGTGGAGCACTTGCTGGTTTGGTAATCAGTGTAGTTTTACCTCTTGTCGTTTATGATTCAGTTGAAGTAAATGGTGAAATTGCCAAAGTTATGAATGGTGGTAAAGTAACTGTTGCAGCAGCTATCTGCTGTGTAGGTGCAGTTCTTTGTTACTTACTTTGCTACAACATGACTACAGAACGTGTTAAAGTTGAGCAGAAAGTAGAAAAATTTGATTTAGGAAAATTATTAAAAGGACTTATTCATAACAAATCCTTAATCGGTATCGTTGTTGCATCTATTTGTATGTTATTAGTACAGTTAACATCTCAGACAATGACAGGTTATGTATATCCAGATTACTTTGGAAATACTACAGTACAGGCCGTTGGTGGTATTCTTGCTGTAGTTCCTACATTTGTATTAGCACCTGTTGTTCCAAAAATATCTGCAAAATTTGGTAAGAAAGAACTGGCAATCTTCGGTTCTATTTTTGGTGCTGTTGTCTATGCAATCTTATTTATCACACAGACAAAGAATCCATGGGTATTCGCAATCTTAATGGCAGTTGCTAACTGTGGTCTTTCTATATTCCAGTTGATTTGCTGGGCTATGATTACAGACGTTATCGATGATACAGAAGTTAAGACAGGTGTTCGTTCTGACGGTGAAATCTATTCTATCTACTCTTTCGCTAGAAAGATGGGTCAGGCTCTTTCATCTGGTGTAGGTGGAGCATTGCTTACTATGATTGGTTACAAGTCAGCAACAGCAGCTGGTGAAATCGTAATACAGACAGCTGAAGTTAAGCAGGGTATTTTCAACTTATCATGCTTAGTACCTGTAATCGGTTTTGCTTTATTAGCAGTTTGTCTTTTCTTCTTCTATCCATTAGGAAAGAAACAGGTTGAAGAAAACGTTAAACTTCTCGCTGATAAAAATAAATAATTACGAAAAGAAAATTAACATAATGTAATAGAAAACGCTGCCCGTCACCGGCAGCGTTTTTTGCTGCAAAATATTCGAGAGGAAATGAAAAGATATATTATTGATGTTTCTTGATGTGAAACTATCATAAATTGATATAATGTAGACAGAGGGAATCGAGAATGATAAAATTTTAACAATTAGTAACGTGTAAACTTTTATTTTAAGGAGGATAAAACCTATGGGCAAAGATTCTTTATTACTTCAGCCAATTCAAGTTGGCAATTTGACACTCAAAAACCGTATCATGTTCCCACCTCTTACAACAGGATATGAAGAACGTGATGGTTCTATTGGACCAAGAAGCTTGGCTTTCTATGAAAGACTTGCAAAAGGCGGCGTAGGCTACATTGTTATCGGTGACGTAGCTCCAGTTCGTACCGCATCTCCTACACCAAAGCTTTTTGACGATGCTCAGATTCCAGCATTCAAAAACTTGGCTGATACATTACATAAATATGATGCAAAAGTAGCATTGCAGATTTTCCATCCAGAATATGACGTTCCAGGCGTAGGCCGTATGATTGGAATGGCTGGTGCAGCTAGACAGGCAGCTATGCAGTTAAAAGAAGCTGGTGATATGGCAGGATTCCAGGCTAAGATGGAAGAAGCAGATAAAGTAACAAAAGAAGCTTACGCAAAGCTTCACCATGATATGCAGCACTTCGTATCAGAAGCTACTGTAGATCAGTTAAACCAGATTAAAGCTGCTATTGCAAACTCTGCAAGACTTGCAAAAGAAGCTGGCATCGATGCAATCGAAGTACACGGTGACCGTTTACTTGGTTCTCTTTGCTCAACCATCTTAAATCACAGAACAGATGAATATGGCGGAGCATTCGAAAACCGTATTCGTTATGCATTAGAAATAGTAGAAGCGATTAAAGAAGCAGCTCCTGGTCTCATGATTGAATACAAATTACCAATCGTAACTGTAAACGAAGACGGTAGCTTACGTGGTAAAGGTGGCTTAATCGAAGCAGAAGGTATCGAATTTGCTAAATTACTCGAAAAAGCTGGAGTAGACATGATTCAGGTTGCTCAAGCAAACCATACAGGCAACATGGCTGATACTATCCCACCAATGGGAACACAGGCAGACAACTGGACACTTCCAACTTGTATCAAAGTAAAAGAAGCAGTTTCTATCCCAGTAGCAACTGTAGGTCGTGTACTTACCGTAGCAAACGGTGAAGAAATCCTTGCAAACGGCGATGCAGATATCATCGCTTATGGTCGTTCACTTTGCTGTGATCCAGATATCACTGATAAAGTCGCAAAAGACGAACCAATCCGTGAATGTTTGACATGTAACAAAGGCTGTGTAGATGCTATCTCTAGCCGTCGTTATATCTCTTGCGTACTTAACGCAGAAAATGGTGATGAAGCTACTATTTCTATCAAACCAGCAGATGCTAAGAAAAATGTAGTTATCGTTGGTGCAGGTTTAGCTGGTCTTGAAGCAGCTCGTGTAGCAGCTATCCGTGGACATCACGTAGATGTATATGAAAAAGAAGAATGCATCGGTGGACAGATTCAGATTGCAGCAGTACCACCTCGTAAAGCAGACATCCTTCGTGCAGTAGAATATTATGAAAAGATTTTACCAGGCATGGATGTAGAAATTCACTTAAATACAGAAGCTACTAAAGAAATCATGAACGCAGCAGATGCAGTTATCGTTGCAGTAGGTGCTCATGACATTTCACTTCCTATCGAAGGTGCAGATGCTCCAACTGTTGTATCTTCATGGGATGTTCTTGCTGAAAAAGCAGAAGTAAACGGACACTGCGTAGTAATCGGTGGTGGTCTTGTAGGTGCTGAAACAGCAGAATACGTAGCAAACAAAGGCAATGCAGTTTCTATCATCGAAATGACAGAAAAGATTGCTGCTCAGGAATCTCCAACAGTATTACCATACATGATGGAAGACTTCGCTGCTCATGATGTAAAACAGTATGTAAATACAAAAGTAAACAGCATCACAAACAGCGGTAAGACAGTTAACGTTACAGACGCAGAAGGCAACGAAGTTGCTATCGATTGCGATACCATTATCATGGCTGTAGGTTCTAAGAAGAACGTACTTGATGTTGAAGGCGTAAACGTACCAGTTTACTATGCTGGCGACTGCTCAGGCGAAAAGACAGCTGATATTGCAGCAGCTATCCGTGGCGGCTACAATGCAGCAAACGAAATCTAGTAAAAATTCAAAGCCCTTGAAGGCTTAACCAAATGGGCTGTCCGTGTGACAGCCCATTTTTATAAGGAGAATCGAAATGACTAAATATGAACATTTATTTCAGCCTTTAAAAGTAGGAAAGACTGAAATCAAAAATAGAATTTTCATGCCACCAATTTCTACGAACTTGGCGGACAAGGGATATGTAACAGAGGAACTTATCCAGCATTATGGTGCCCGTGCAAAGGGTGGAG
>CAYMTP010000044.1:0-13739 GCA_964393435.1 uncultured Lachnobacterium sp.
AACAAGGCATGTGATGGTGTATGGACAGCTGAAGATGTTGCTATTTATGAAGAAAAGAAGAGCAATATGAACTATTTATTCAACTTCCTTTCAAAAGAAGCAAAGGCTGCTCTTGTAGCTTTAGCTATGGAAGACAAAGCAAATATCGTAGCTAATAAGATTTTTAATGGTGCAATTGAAGGTCGTGTTTCTAAACAGTTAAAAGATATCTGTTTATTAGACCAGACTTATGTAAAAGCAGAAGATGGAAAACAGACTGTTGCTGCATATCTTAAATCTGTAAATCCTGCTCTCGTTATCAAGAAAGTAGTTCGTTTCGAAGTAGGCGAAGGTATGGAAAAGAAAAACGAAGACTTCGCAGCAGAAGTAGCAGCTCAGTTAGGTTAATATCTAGAAGTTGTGTTATTATAAGTTTTGCACATACTAGATGTGCTAAAATTGTATAAATATACCATATAATAAAACGCCAGAAAGCATTGACTTTTTGGCGTTTTTTAGTATAATTTAGTCTGTGTTCTGTTTGCCATGGACGAACAACTGTCTTTAGAAAGGACGAAAAATGTTCAAGAAAAAATACAAAGAAGATAACCGATACTATAAACTAGACATAAACGAAACAGAAAAGAAGAAAGCGAATCGTTGGAATTTGATTTATTTTGCTGGAATGTTCTGTTTTTGGTTATTGGCAGGGTTGGTGAATCAGGATTCATCAAGAACGTTTTATGTATTATTTCCATATTATTTTATCTTCCTTCCAATTATCTATTTTGGATATGGAGTGTTGAATTTCTGGACATTGTCTAGCGATATGGATGGGGTAGCTTATGATGGAAGTATTCGTCGTATGCACCGTTCGGGACTTGGAATTATTATTTGGACAGGTATAAATGTCCTGTTAGATATCATATATATCATATTGAATTTTCAAACAGCCAATATTGGAAAAGAAATTATCTATTGTATATTTCTGATTGGAATAATAGTAGTAGGCTTCTTCTTTGCTAAGTTTTATGATAAAACTTATGCAAAGCTTGCTTCGGAAAATTTGTAATTTTGGTTTTAACCTCGGAGAGGTAGAACATAAAAAAGATAGGAGGAATATCTTATGAAATCAATCAAGAAAGTTCTTGCACTCGTTTTAGCAGGAACAATGCTTGCTGGTTGTCTCGTTGGTTGTGGTGGCAGCGCAGATAACAACAGCACTCCACTCGTAATCGCTACAGATGATATGAGTGAAAAATTTAGTGAGTTCTTCGCACAGTCTGTACCAGATCAGAACGTTGCAGATTTAACAGCAGTATATCTGCTTGGAAATACTAGAGATGGTGCTATCGTTTATGATGGTATTGACGGAGAAACTCACGAATACAACGGAACAGAATATACATATAAAGGTATTTCTGATTGTGTTGTTACAGAAAATGAAGACGGAACAGTAGATTATGAATTTACTTTACGTGAGGATGTTAAGTTTTCTGATGGAAAGAATTTAACAGCAGATGATGTTATTTTTACTTTCTATGTATTTGCTGATCCAACTTATGATGGTAGTGCGGCTTTATATGCTTTACCAATCAAAGGTATGGAAGAATATCGTTCAAACATGACTGCTCGTTGGAACTTAATCTTCAAAACAGAAAAAGCTGGTTACACAGCAAATGATTACTATACTCAGGCACAGTATGATGCTTTCTGGAAAGCATTTGATGAAGCAGGTGCAGCATTTGTAGAAGAAATCGTAGCATACTGTGAACCTTATGGTGCAACAACAGTTGCAGAAGCAGCTAGTTTATGGGGATTTGAACTCGAAGCTGATGCAACAGCAGCAGATTTCTGGGCTAAAATCGTAGAAACTTACGGTTATAACCTTTCTGATAAGGATGGTATCGACTACGAATCAGCAGGGTCATCAATTACATCTCTCATCGCTGAAAAATGTACAGCAGTTGACACAGATTTAATAGCTGGTGTTCAGACTGGTGAATCAGCAGCAAATATTACAGGGATCCAAAAAACTGGTGATTACTCAGTTAAAATTACTTTAACAGAAGTTGATGCAACTGCTATTTATTCATTAGCTCTTCCTATACAGCCTATGCATTACTATGGTAGTGAAGAACTTTATGATTATGATAACAACATGTTTGGTTTCACAAAGGGTGATCTTTCATCAGTTAGAGATAAAACAACAACTCCAATGGGAGCTGGTCCTTACAAATTTGTGAAATATGAAAACAAAATCGTTTACTTAGAAGCAAACGAAAACTATTACAAAGGTGAACCAAAGATTTCAAATATTCAGATTAAAACAACATCTGAAGCAGATAAACTTCCAGGTGTAGTTCAAGGTACTGTTGATATTGCAGAACCTTCTATCTCAAAAGAAGTAGCAACAAATATTCAGGGCGAAAACAGTAATGGCGAATTGAATGGCGATAAATTGTCAGTTACATTAACCGACTACAATGGATATGGTTACATTGGTGTTAACTCCAAAAATGTAAGTGTTGCAGGAGATGGTTCTTCTGATGCATCCAAGAATTTAAGAAAAGCTATCGCAACTGTTTTATCTGTATATAGAGATGTAGCAATTGACTCTTACTATGGTGACGCAGCATCTGTAATCAACTACCCAATTTCTAATACATCATGGGCAGCACCACAGAAATCAGACGCTGATTATGCTATTGCATTCTCAACAGATGTAGATGGAAATCCAATCTACACAGAAGGAATGACAGAAGATGAAAAATATGCTGCAGCTTTAGAAGCCGCAGTAGGATATTTCAAAGCAGCTGGCTACACATTTGATGAAAGTGGCAAGATGACAGCAGCTCCAGAAGGTGCAAAGATGAGTTATGAATTAATGATTAGTGGTGGTGGTACAGGTGATCATCCATCTATCAGTATTGTAACAAATGCATCTAATGCATTAAAAACTATCGGTTTTGAGTTAAAGATTACAGACTTATCTGATTCAAGTATTTTATGGGATGGATTAAATGCTGGTACAGTTGAAATTTGGTGTGCTGCTTGGGAGACTTCACTAGATCCAGATATGTTCCAGATTTACCACTCACAGGGTGGAGATGCAAGTAAATATGCAATTTACTCTGATTACTTAGATGGATTGGTTATGGAAGGCAGAACCACAACAGATCAGTCAGTTCGTAAAGCAATTTATAAAGAAGCACTTGATTTCGTTGTAGACTATGCAGTAGAAATTCCAGTTTACCAGAGACAAGAATGTTCAGTTTACAGTTCAGAACGTGTAAATATGGAAACTGTTACTAAGGATCAGACTTCGTTCTATACATGGATGAATGAAATTGAAACAATGGAAATGAACTAATCATTTTCTTAAATACTATTAAGTACTGCGGGGGATTAACCTGCAGTACTTAAAGGTATTTCGTGAGAGAATGATATGTTCATTTTTTTACGAAATACCTTTAGAAAGTATAATAAGGAGATAAATATAATGAAGAAATTTTTACTTAAACGTGTCTTGATATCCATGGTGTTGTTAATGTTTGTTTCCATGATTATCTATGGAATCATGCGTTGTATGCCAACCTCCTATGTTGAAACACAGGCATTGACTTTGTCTCAAAGACCAGGATCAAAAAGTTATGATGAATGGGTTGAACAGTTAAATGCTTCCTATGGATTGGACAAGGGTCCAGTGGAAGGCTATTTTGCATGGGCATCAGAAGCTGTACAGGGTAACTTTGGCGATTCATGGTATTGGAATAAACCAGTACTGGAAAAGTTTCAGGATGTTATTTGGTATTCATTTGCTTTGGCAATTGCATCTTTTATTATTGAAATTATAGTGGCAATACCACTTGGTATTATTGCAGCTCGAAAGCAATACTCCATAGCGGATTATTCTATAACGGTGGCTGCCTTGATAGGTATTTCTTTGCCAAGCTTTTTCTTTGCAACTATTTTGAAGTGGGTATTTTCAATTCAGTTAGGCTGGTTTGACCTGTATGGTATTGTTGGACGTATGCATGATCAATTATCCCCAACAGGACAGCTTTTAGATATTGCGAAACATATGGTTTTGCCAGTTATTACGTTGTCGATTGTTAGTATTGGTAGTTTGATGCGTTATACAAGAACAAACATGCTGGAAGTATTAAATTCCGATTATATTCGTACTGCACGCGCCAAAGGTTTGAGCGAAAATCGTGTTATCAATTATCATGCATTTCGAAATACTTTGATACCGATTGTTACGTTGCTTGGTGGTACTTTACCAAGTCTTTTTAGTGGTGCGATGATTACAGAAACCCTGTTCCAGATTCCTGGTATTGGTTATACTTCTTATCAGTGTATTTTACAGGGGGATATTCCGTTTGTTATGTTCTATATGCTGTTTATTGCAGTTTTGACACTTACAGGTAACTTAATCGCAGACATATTGTATGCAGTAGTTGATCCACGAGTTCGTGTAAGCTAGAAAGGAGGAAGAGATGGAACAGAATAAAAAAACAAATTCTACAACTGAATCATTAGAACAAAATGTTCGTGTCCTTTCTCCAGGGATGATGGTTGCAAAGCGATTTTTTAGAAATAAGCTTGCGATTGCTGGACTTGTAATTATTGTGTCTATGTTTCTTTTTTCATTTTTAGGAGGAGCGCTTATTCCATATGGCGAAAGTGAAGTGTTCTTTACCACTGAGGTGATGAAGAAGGATTATGCTGGTGCAGCAGAGATTTCAGATTATCATATTTATGCAAAGGAAGGCGTGGTATTACCTTCCGATATTAATTCAAAACTTATCCGTGCGATTGCACAGGGAAATAACACATTCGAGACGAAGGATGGAAATATCTATGGACTCGAATTATATACAGATAATTCCTATGGATTGTATCTATTGGATAGTTTGGATGAAGCAGTAGAGAATGGAGAAAATGTAGCTGTGGTTTGTCAGCTTTCATTTACAGCATATGCTTCAGATGTAGTATATCCATATGCTTTTTATCAGAATGTCTTGATGGCATTGAGAGATGATGCATCTACTTGTGTTGTTGATGGAGTAGAATATCACCTTGAGTCAGATGAGAGAGATAGTGCAGTTAATGTTACTACAGCTGATGGCGTAGAATATGCTTACATTTCTAACATGAATATCAACAGTGTAGTAGATGGAGTTTTTCTTACTCCAAAATACAAAATGGACTTGCAGGAAGCAATTGTAAATGGCGAGGATTCTTTTGAATATGTAGCAGAAGATGGAACATCTGAGACATATATGATAAGCAACAAAAATGGGCAATATACTGTTGCCAGATATCAAGAAACACGAGTAATTGATATTTATGCTTCTCCTTCAAGTGAGCATTTGTTGGGAACAGATGCGAATGGCATGGATGTTCTTGCTCGTCTTATGTATGGTGGACGAATCTCTCTTATGATTGGTTTTGTTGTAGTGTTTATTGAATTATTTATCGGTGTTATCGTTGGTGGTATCGCAGGCTTCTTTGGCGGTTGGGTAGATAACTTACTCATGCGTTTTGTAGACGTAGTTTATTGTATCCCTGCTATGCCATTGTATTTGATTCTTGGTTCTGTAATGGATTACTATGAGGTTTCATCTACTGGCCGTATATATTTGCTTTGTGTAATTATGGCGATTATCGGTTGGGTAGGTATCGCACGTATTGTACGTGGTCAGATTCTGTCCTTGCGTGAACAGGAATTTATGATTGCGGCAGAAGCTACAGGTCTTAGTGTTTATAGAAGAATTTTCAAACACCTAGTACCAAACGTAATTCCTCAGTTAATCGTATTTGCTTCTATGGGGCTTGGTGATATCATCCTTTCCGAAGCGGCACTCAGCTTCTTAGGTTTAGGTGTAAAATATCCAGCTGCTTCATGGGGAAGTATTATTAATGCTGTAAACGACTCATATGTTATGACCAACTACTTATGGGTATGGGTACCAGCTGGTATGTTAATTCTTTTAACAGTATTAGCATTTAACTTTATTGGTGACGGTTTGCGTGATGCATTCGACCCTAAGATGAAGAGATAGGAGGAAGATATGGCATTATTTGGAAATAAAAAAGCAAAAGACGCAAACTATATTTCTGCGAAAGAATCTCGCCGTATTTCGAGAGAAAATCGCAAGATTACAAATGAAATCGAAAAGAAAAGAAATCGTAAGGTTATTCCAGAAGAAGAGTATGTGACACAGATGAGAAATCCAGAAAACTGTGTTGAGTTTGACAATGTGCATACCTACTTCTTTACAGATATCGGAACTGTTAAGGCGGTAAATGGTGTATCCTTTGATGTGCCACAGGGAAAAACAGTGGGTATCGTAGGGGAATCTGGTTGTGGTAAATCAGTAACCAGTCTTTCTATGATGCAGTTGGTTCAGAGACCTTCTGGACAGACTGTAGAAGGTGAAATCCGTTTTAATTCAGCGGAAGGGAAAGCCTACAACGTGGTAAATGCACCTACTAGCCTTATGCAGAAGCTTCGTGGTAACCAGATGTCTATGATTTTCCAGGAACCTATGACATCTTTAAATCCTGTATTCCGTATTGGTGATCAGGTAGATGAAGTAATTGCGCTTCATAATCCAGAAATGAGCAAGGAAGAAGTAAAGGCTCGTACCATCGAAATGTTAGATATGGTTGGTATTGCCAACAAAGAAGGTGTATACAGTATGTATCCACATGAATTATCTGGTGGTATGCGTCAGCGTATTATGATTGCGATGGCATTGGCCTGTGATCCTAAGCTTATCATTGCGGACGAACCTACGACAGCTTTGGACGTTACGATTCAGGCTCAGATTCTTGACCTTCTTCGTAACTTAAAGGATAAAATAAACAGCTCCATTATGCTCATTACCCATGACCTTGGTGTAGTAGCAGAGATGGCGGACTATGTAGTAGTTATGTATGCTGGTCGTGTTGTAGAAAAAGGTACAGCACGTGAAATTTTTAAAGACCCAAGACATCCATATACCATTGGTCTTATGAATTCAAAGCCAGTCGTTGGTAAAAAAGTAGACAAATTGTATAGTATTCCTGGTAATGTTCCAAACCCTGTTAACATGCCAGATTACTGTTACTTTAGAGAACGTTGTGAAATGTGTGTAGAAGGCTGTTCTGGAAAATATCCAGGTATGTATCAGGTATCTGAAACACATTTTGTAAGCTGTTATCGTTGTGAGGAAGGAGGCACCCTAGTTGAGTAAGGAATTGAATCAGACAAATGTAGAGAATGATGATATTATTCTTGAGGTAAATAATTTAAAGAAATATTTCCCAATCAAAGGTGGCTTTTTCGGTGGAACAACAGGTCACGTAAAAGCAGTAGATGATGTTTCTTTTAAAATTAAGAGAGGAACCACTATGGGCCTTGTAGGGGAATCTGGATGTGGTAAATCTACAACTGGTAGAACTATCTTACGTCTTTATGATAAAACAGATGGTGAAGTATTATTCAATGGAAAAGAAGTACATTCTTTGAACAAGAAGGAATTAAATGACCTTCGTACAAAGATGCAGATTATTTTCCAGGACCCATATTCATCTTTATCACCAAGACTTCCAGTCGGTGAAATCATCGGTGAAGCAGTTCGTGAACATGGATTGGTTCCAAAGGAAGAATTTGATGAATATATCACCAAGATTATGAAGGACTGTGGTCTTCAGGAATACCACAAAGACCGTTATCCACATGAATTCTCAGGTGGACAGAGACAGCGTATCTGTATTGCTCGTGCCCTGGCACTTGATCCAGAGTTCGTAGTATGCGACGAACCAGTATCCGCCCTTGACGTTTCTATTCAGGCGCAGATTATCAACCTGCTTCGTGAGTTACAGGAAAAGAGAAACTTAACATATTTATTTATTTCTCATGACCTTTCTGTAGTAGAGCATATTTCTGATACCATCGGTGTTATGTATTTAGGCGGTTTGGTTGAAACAGGAACTACCGAAGATATCTTCGCAGAACCACTTCACCCATATACAAAGGCATTGTTTAGTGCGATTCCTATGCCAGACCCAGATATCAAGAAAGAACGTGTGATTTTGGAGGGTGATATTCCTTCACCTGCAAATCCACCTAGTGGATGTAAGTTCCACACCAGATGTTCACATTGTATGGAAATCTGTAAAACAGTAGATCCAAAGGCTTGTGACATGGGTAATGGACACATTGTAAAATGTCATTTGTATGACAAAGAGCAACAATAATAGAAAGAGCTGTTGAAATATACAGCTCTTTTTGATATTGGAGGATAATATATGGATTATAGTTTTGTTAGAAAAGTTGTTAAGGATATACCGGTAGTAAAGGCGCAAAAGCTATATCAGACATTGGCATCTAATGGAATAGAGGTTTTTGAAAAAAACGATGATGCATATCAGAACATGACTATGGATATGATTTCTGAAAATAATGATTTATATGTTAGTGCTGCAGATTTAGAGTATGCGAGAGAAGTGATTAAGGGTGTTGGTTTAGAGGAATATCTTTGTAGTGAATTAGAAATGAGTGCGAGTACGGTAAAGTCTGAAGTGGAAAAAGCAGAAGAGGAGTTTTATCGTAAGCATAAGCAGAATCAGGTGTTTGCTATAGTTATAATTGCAGGGGTGATTGTAGTTATGCTTATGCAATTCTTTTTGAAATAGTTTTTTGTTACACTTTGTTCACATTTTGTTTTCTTGCATACAAGTTGTTTTCATGTTAAGATAATCTGTGGAGTTTATAAAAAATTTATAATTCGAATGAGGAAGATTATGAAAAAAGTTACAACAGTTAGCAGAGATAAGGTGAAAAGTTTTGATTTTGCAAAGAAACCACATACACCGAGTTTCTTATTCCCAGTAGCGAGAGATATTATTTCTAAACCAGTATTAAAAGGTCGTAATTTTAAATTGACTAAGACCAATATGGAGTCGGTAGATGGACCATATTTGATGTTAGTTACTCATTCTTCTATGATTGACTTTATGGTTATGACTGTTGCGGTACAGCCATACAGAGCCAATAATGTTATGACTTTAGAAGGTTTCAATACTTACACAGAACCACTCATGCGTTCTCTTGGCGTACTTGGTACCCGTAAGTATGTTAGTGACTTAAACTTAATTAAGAATATCAGATATTGTATTGAAAAACTCAAAAATCCATTCGTACTTTTCCCAGAAGCAAGATATTCTTTGGATGGATGTACATCCTATATTCCAGAATCTACAGCGAAACTGATTCGTTTGCTTCGTGTACCGGTAGTTGTACTTCGTATTCATGGTAACTTTATCACTCAGCCACAGTGGAACAAGATTGATAAAGGAAATCATATTGAAGCCGAAATGGTTCAGATTATTACTCCTCAGGAGTGTAAGAAGCTTTCGGTTCCAGAAATTGATGCCCGAATCAAGGAAGCGTTCCAGTATGACGACTTCAAGTGGCAGTATGATCATAAAATTAAAATCGATCATCCAAAGCGTGCGGAAGGACTTCATGCATTGCTTTATAAATGTCCAGCCTGCCAGACCGAGGGTGAAACCTATTCGGAAGGTACTAAGCTTTGGTGTCAGCATTGCGGTAAGGAATGGGAAATGGATGAATATGGTCGTATGCATGCATTAGACGGTGAGACAGAGTTTCCACATATTCCAGATTGGAGTAATTGGGAAAGAGAATGTGTTCGTAAGGAAATTGAAGATGGTACATACTATTTTGAGGATACGGTACGTGTGGAAACACTTCCGGGTTCACTTAAGTTCTATTATCAGGGGGAAGGAAAACTGATTCAGACACCTACCGAGACCCGTGTAGAATGTAATTATCACGGAGAACCATATGTGCTTACCCGTAGTGCTATGAATCTAGAAAGTATGCATATCGAATATGATTATTTGGGAAGAGGAGATTGTGTAGATATCTCTATTCCAGATGACAGCTTCTGGTGCTACTTATCGAAACGTGATGCTATTACAAAGATTTCCTTTGCAACAGAAGAGATGCACCTTCTTGCAGTGCGAAAGGCAGATGCAGAGAAAGCAGCATTAGACAAATAACGCTAGAAATTGTGGATTGTTTTTGTTTAGATACAAAAAGTAGGAGACTTTCTCCTACTTTTTTGTTTACAAGAGAAAAAAATGTGTTAAAATAGTTATGATATTATACGTTGGAGGATTATGCATGGCGACGAATGACTTTGAAGTTCTGGAACAGCAGCGCCTGAGACGAAAACGCATAAATCGAATGAAAACTGGTATTGTTATGACGATTGCTATATGGATGATTGTTTCATTTTTAGCAATTATTATTTTGTCAGTACAGGTCGTGAAATTGAATAAGCAGGTTGCTAATATTCTTGGAAATGACGTGGTTGCTGGCGGTACTGGTTCTGATACTCAGTCTGATGGTACGTCAGAGGCAGATGAAAACCGATTCACAAATATTGTAACGGGGATTGATAGCGAGGACAATTTTGCATCGGAAGGGGACACGCATTATGTGTATCTAACCTTTAATAGTGTTCCTGGCGACAATACAGAAGCAATTTTAGATGTGTTAGCACAGCATAATGTAAAGGCTACCTTTTTCGTGGTTGGAAGTCAGGAAGAGGGGATATCAGAAATATACCAGCGAATTGTAAATGAAGGACATACCATTGGTATGCATTCTTATTCTAACAAATATAGTTTGATTTATTCGTCAAAAGATGCCTTTAAACAGGATTATAAAAAGCTGTCTGATTATATATATGAACTGACTGGCGTAAGAAGCGAGTATTATCGTTTCCCAGGTGGAAGTGGTAACGCAATCAGCAATGTAAATATGGCTGAGTTCGTCAATATTTTAAATCAGGAACAGATTACATATTTCGATTGGAATGTCTCCGCAGGAGATGCAGCCAATAGTTACACTACACAGGATGTTCTTGATAATGTATTGGGAGGTGTCTCCAAATACAAAACCTCAGTTGTGCTTTTGCATGACGGTGAAAATAAGTCAACAACGGTGGAAGCATTAGGCTCCTTAATTGAAAGTTTAGAGAGCCAGGGTGCAGTAATTTTACCGATTGATGAAGATACAGATATAATACAATATATAAAAGCAGAAAGTGTTAAGTAAAATACGGAGGAAAAATATGGGACTTTTTAAAGATTTCAAAGAAGATTTTTCACAGGCTGCAAAAGAACTTTTGCCAGGTGAAGAAGTATTAGAAAATGAAGACGTTGTAGTTGATACTCTTAGCGAAAACGTTGATGTTAAGTCTGAACTTTCTAAGTTAGACGGACTTTTAGAACGGGTAAAAGAAGAACCTGTAAAACCAGTAGTTGAAAAACCAGTGGTAAAAGAAAGAGTAGTAGAAGTGAAACCAGAATCAAAACCAGAAGTTAGAGCGAAAGAGGAGAATTTAGTAATGGATACAACAGTTAGAGAAACAGAATCAAATGTAGTTTTAGATGAAACATCAGTAATTACTGCCAGCACAACATTGACAGGTAACCTTGCATCTGCAGGTTCGTTTGATATTCAGGGTACAGTAAACGGTAATGTTTCATGTAATGGTAAATTAGTTGTTACAGGTATGATTAACGGTAACAGTACATCTTCAGAATTCTTTGCAGATGTTGCAAAAATTGAAGGTGAAGTAGTAAGTACAGGTACAGTTAAAATCGGTGCTGGCTCTGTTATCATCGGTAACATCACAGCTTCATCAGCAGTTATCGCTGGTGCTGTAAAGGGCGACATTGACGTACAGGGACCTGTAGTTGTTGATACATCAGCAGTTATCATGGGTAACATCAAATCTCGTTCTGTACAGATTAACAACGGTGCTATCATCGAAGGTTTCTGTTCACAGTGCTACGCTGATGTTGATGTTCAGGGTATTTTCGGTAAATAAGATTTATAATAAATATAATGTATAAAAGAAAGGGTGACCAGCTATGAAACGAGTGTTATTAAAACTTAGTGGGGAAGCATTAGCAGGAGACAAACATCAGGGTTTTGATGAACCAACAGTTACCGAAGTTGCAAAACAGGTAAAGAAGTTGGTAGACAATGGAGTGGAAGTTGGTATTGTAATCGGCGGCGGAAATTTCTGGCGTGGACGTACCAGCAATACAATTGACAGAACCAAAGCAGACCAGATTGGTATGCTTGCAACTGTTATGAACTGTATTTATGTATCCGAAATTTTCCGTTCGGTAGGCATGAAAACAGCGGTTATGACTCCATTTGAATGTGGTTCTATGACCAAACTTTTCTCAAAGGACCGTGCAAACAAATACTTTGGTAAAGGAATGGTATGTTTCTTTGCTGGTGGAACTGGACATCCTTATTTCTCAACAGATACAGCTACCGTGCTTCGTGCCGTTGAAATTGAAGCAGAAGTAATCCTTCTCGCAAAAGCAATTGACGGTGTATACGATAGCGACCCTAAGGTAAATCCAGCTGCAGTTAGATACGATGAAGTTTCTATTCAGGAGGTTATCGATAAGAAACTTGCAGTTGTAGATTTAACAGCATCTATTATGTGCATGGAAAACAAAATGCCAATGTACGTATTTGGATTAAATGAAGAAGACTCTATCGTGAAAGCGATGAGTGGAAAATTCAACGGAACAGTAGTTACCGTATAATCAGGAGGACAAACATGGACGCAAGATTAAATTCTTTTGAAGAAAAAATGACAAAAACAATGCATAATCTGGAGGAAGAATTCGGCTCTATCCGTGCTGGACGTGCAAATCCTCACGTATTGGATAAATTACGTGTTGATTATTATGGTACACCATCACCTATTCAGAGTGTGGCAAACGTTAGTGTTCCAGAACCAAGAATGATTCAGATTCAGCCATGGGAACCATCCCTTGTAAGAGAGATTGAAAAAGCAATCCTTATATCTGATCTTGGTATTAACCCATCCAACGATGGTAAAATTATTCGTCTTGTATTTCCAGAACTTACTGAAGAAAGACGTAAAGAATTAGCAAAAGATGTTAAGAAAAAAGGTGAAAATGCAAAAGTAGCCATCCGTAACATCAGACGTGATGCAATTGACCATGTTAAGAAAATGGGCAAAGCAGACGACTTGTCAGAGGACGAAGTAAAAGATTTAGAAGATGGCATTCAGAAACTGACTGATAAATACGTTGCAAACGTAGACAAAGCAGTAGAAGCTAAGACAAAAGAAATTCTTACTGTTTAATAAGTAATTTTGGGGTTGGTTAGCCAACCCCTTTTTCAGCATAAATTGGAGGGATTATCATGAAAATACCACAGCATGTAGCGATTATTTTAGATGGTAATGGAAGATGGGCGAAGAGCAAAGGTTTGCCACGTAATGCGGGCCATACCGCGGGTGCAAAGAACGTAGAAACCATTTGCCAGGCGGCTCATGATATGGGGATTAAATATTTGACGATGTATGCTTTTTCTACAGAGAACTGGAGCCGTCCTCAGACAGAAGTTGACGCTCTTATGAATCTCTTGGAGAACTACTTGAAAAATTGTTTAAGAACAGCAGATAAAAATAACATGCGTGTGCGTGTCATTGGTGAAATCGGACGACTATCCGAGAAATTTCAAAAGCAGATTGTTGAATTAGAAGAAAAATCCGCTGTAAATACTGGATTGAATCTGACTATCGCAATTAATTATGGCAGTCGTGATGAAATGGTGCGTGCTATGAAAAATATGATAGAGGACCACGATGCTGGTAAGCTTTCTTTAGAAG
>CAYMTP010000045.1:0-13690 GCA_964393435.1 uncultured Lachnobacterium sp.
GTGTATTTTTGTCTTAGTTGTCAACAATATGTAGTTTTTTGACAATTTATGGAAAAATCTAAAAAATTGCTCCAAAGCCCATAAAATCAAGCATCTACGACAAAAAAAGGACTTAGAAACCTAAGTCCTTTTACAATATTCATCCGTGATAAAATAAAGTGTTTTTGTACAAATTTACTATTTTTTATTCTTTTTCAGCTTATTCAGTTCTTCAAAAACCACATCATTCACTACTTTTATGTAGGTTCCTTTCATACCAGATGAGCGCGATTCAATAACACCGGCACTTTCAAACTTACGAAGTGCATTAACGATTACCGAACGTGTGATGCCTACGCGGTCTGCGATACGGCTGGCAACCAAGATGCCTTCATTGCCTTCTAACTCATCGAAAATATGAATAATAGCTTCCAATTCAGAGAAAGATAAAGTGCTGATTGCCGATTTCACAATCGCTACCTTACGCTCTTCTTCTGCGTTTTCTTCATTTACGGAACGAAGCATTTCCAAGCTCACTACCGTAGTACCATATTCAGTAAGAATAATGTCATCGATATCATATTCTCTATCGCTACGGTAAATAAACAAAGTACCTAATCGCTCGCCAGCGATATCTATTGGCGAAATGATGGCACGATATTTACGTGTCTCGTCACCAAATCCAAGTGTTTCAAGATTGACATTTTCCTTCGTGGATAAAATTCCCAAAAGTCTTTCATTCAAATCTAAATCGATAAATCCGCCAACCTCATCAACAATCAGTTCTTTGATTACATCTACTCCTTTACATTCGCTAGAGCCTAAAACCTTACCCTTTTTGCTGATTACCAGAATGTCAGATTCCAGAATGCCTGTGAGCACTTCACAAATGTCATTAAATACAACTTTTGATGAACTATTATTATGAAGTAGTTTATTAATTTTTCTCGTTTTATCTAATAATTGGACGCTCATTTTAGTGCCCTCCGTAATTTTATGCATAAATTCTAGCATAATTTTTCTGACAATTCAATAAAATGTTAGAAAATTCTTTTATTTTTCTTGCTTTTCTTCTTCCTTTGCAGGCTTATTCCAACTCATAAATTCGCAATTAGGATAATCAATACAACCATAGTACTTACGGCCTTTTCTCGTTCTCTTGATTACGATATCTTTGCCGCAGTTTGGACATGCCTGACCAATCTTCTCAAAATAAGGCTTGGTATTCTTGCAGTCTGGGAAGCCAGGACATGCTAAGAACTTACCATGTGGACCATATTTAATTACCATATTCCTGCCACATTCATCACACACTTCTTCCGAAACTTCATCTTCGATTTTAATCTTTTCCAATTCCTTTTCTGCTTTTTCTACTGCACTTTCCAAATCTGGATAGAAGTTTGCAATAACTGTTTTCCAGTTCACTTCTCCTTCTGCAACACCATCCAAAAGGGATTCCATATTCGCAGTAAAGTTCTCATCCACGATGGTTGGGAAAGACTCCTTCATGATGCTGTTTACTACTTCACCAATTTCGGTTACATAGAGATTTTTCTGTTCTTTGGTAATATATCTTCTAGCTAAAATCGTAGTAATGGTTGGTGAATAGGTACTTGGACGGCCAATTCCCAATTCTTCTAACGCTTTGACAAGTGATGCTTCTGTATAATGTGCTGGTGGCTGTGTAAAGTGCTGCTTTGGATCTAATTCTTCCAAAGAAAGCTTTGTATTTTCATCCATAGATTTGAGCACTGCCTGTTTACCAGTTTTTTCTTCATCCGCTTCTACATATACAGACATAAAGCCTTCAAAGGCAAGTCTGGAAGTAGAAACATGGAAGTCATACTCTCCTGCACCGATATTTACGGTTGTGGTTTCATATACTGCATTTGCCATTCTGCTGGCAGTAAAACGTTTCCAAATAAGCTGATATAAACGGAACTGATCTCTGGAAAGAGAATCCTTGATTTCAGATGGTACACGATTGATATCCGAAGGACGAATCGCTTCGTGTGCATCCTGAATCTTACCAGAAGCCTTCTTGGTATTTACTGCTTCTGCCTCAAATTCCTTGCCATAATGCTCCGCAACAAATACATGTGCCGCCGCATCTGCTTCTTCTGAGATACGGGTAGAATCCGTTCTTAGGTAAGTAATAAGACCTACTGTGCCTTCCCCCTTAATATCCACACCTTCGTAAAGCTGCTGTGCGATACGCATAGTTTTCTGGATTGGGAAGTTTAAAGCCTTAGATGCTTCCTGCTGTAAGGTACTGGTAGTAAAAGGAATTGGTGCTTTCTGACGACGTTCTCCCTTTTTGACAGAGGTTACATGGAACGCTTTCCCTTCTAAATCTGCTAATACTGCATCCATTTCTTCCTGAGAAGTAATGTTTACCTTTTCTTTGCCTTTTGCAGCGAGCTTTGCCACGATAGGTTTCTTCTCTCCTTCTGGCAAAAGAGTTGCTTCCAAGCTCCAGTATTCCTCTGGAATAAAAGCATTAATCTCTTCTTCCCTGTCACAGACAATACGAAGTGCTACCGACTGTACGCGGCCAGCAGAAAGACCTCTCTTCACCTTTGCCCAAAGAAGCGGACTAATCTTGTAGCCTACCATACGATCAAGGGCACGTCTCGCCTGCTGAGCATCTACCAATCCCATATCAATCTTTCTAGGATTCTTAAGAGCCGCTTTTACGGCAGTCTTAGTGATTTCATTAAAGCTGATACGATATACTTCCTTGTCTTCTAATTTGAGGGCAAACATCAAATGCCACGAAATCGCTTCTCCTTCACGGTCAGGGTCAGTTGCGAGATAAATCTTTTCCGCTTTCTTCACTTCCTTACGAAGTTTCGCAAGCACATCTCCCTTTCCTCGAATGGTAATATATTTTGGTTCAAAATCTCCATCTACATCGATACCAAGTGTGCTCTTTGGCAGGTCACGTACATGACCATTGGAAGCTAAAACCTCATAGTTTTTGCCTAAGAACTTCTTGATTGTCTTCACTTTTGCAGGAGATTCCACGATTACTAGGTATTTTGCCATTTTAATGCCCCTTTAGCTTTGTTAATTTAATAAAGTACGAATGTAATAATTCGTAAAGGTTTCCTTGATTAAACCCAGACTCTCTAAACGATTCAGTATTTCAAGCAGTCTGGAAATAGAAATTCCCGTCTTATCCACCAAAGTTGCCACCCCAATGGGACGAAAATCGGTTAAACTATACACCAAGCTTTCATCTTTTTCAAGTAAATTTTTTCTGAAATCCATTTGGGTGCAGGTTATTTCCGATAAAACCTCCATATCCGACAAGAAATCCTCAATGCTGATAAGTGCACCTGCCCCCTGTTTAATCAGACAATTGCAGCCCTTACTTAAGGTATCAGAAATGCGGCCTGGAACGGCATAAACATCCCTTCCCTGCTCCATGGCAAATTCAGCGGTAATGAGAGAACCACTCTTTTCCTTTGCCTCTACCACTACCACACAATTACATAGCCCTGCAATAATACGGTTCCTTGCAGGAAAACGTTTTGCCATCGGCTGCGTTCCTGGTGGATACTCAGAAATCACGCCACCCGATGCTATAACCTGATTATAGAGATATCGATTCTCACTTGGATAACAGACATTCACGCCACAGCCCAGTACACCATAAGTGTCTCCTCCGCCCTCTAACGCACCTTGATGTGCATCCTTGTCAATTCCGCGAGCTAGTCCACTTACGACCTGAATTCCATTTTGTGCCAATGCTTTACCAACCTCTGTCGCAACCTGACTGCCATATGCACTTCGAACTCTTGCACCTACAATTGCTACGGACTTTCGATTTTCATCAGGAAGCTTTCCCACATAATATAATGCATACGGCGGATTGGGAATATGCCTTACTTTTTCTGGAAACTCAGACTGCTCCAAGGAAACAAATCCAATTCCCTGCTCCATCAGTCGGAACCATTCATTGTCCACATCCCATTTTCTCTGACTTTTGCAAATTTCTTTCGCATCCTCTTCGGTGATACCATGCACTTTCTTAAGCTGCGGCAAAGTCATATGATAGATTTCCTCCGCACTGACCGCTTCGTTATATAGATGACGGATTTTTCCACTGCCAATTCCCGGGACATTATGTAACCAATATGCATACTTCATCCGCCAATCCCTCCCCAAAACTTTTCATCTACATTGCGATAACAAATCGCTTCGTTTAGGTTGGAAAGGGAAATCTGCTTTTCCTGTTCCATATCTGCAATGGTTCGTGCCACTCGCAGAATCTTATGATAGGTTCGTGCCGTCAGATTCATCTTTTCATAAATGGATTCCATGTATTTTTGTTCTTTTTTCCCCAAACCGCAGAATTCCTCCAATCTGGATGCTGGAATTCCGCTATTATAAGAAAAAGACTCGTTTTGAAAACGTTCGCACTGGATTTCGTGACACTCTAGCACACGTTTTTGAATTTCCTGTGAACTTTCACCTTTACTCTCCTTTCCAGTCAACTCCTCATATCGAAGTGCTGGAGCTTCTACGCAAATATCAATGCGGTCCAAAAGCGGCTGGGACACCTTATCAAAATATCGTCGCAGACTTCCATCCGAGCAACGACACTTATTCATATCTGGATAATTCCCACAATTGCACGGATTCATCGCTGCAAGTAAAAGAAAATTCGCTGGATAGGACACCGTTCCTTTGGAACGCACCAAATGAATGGCGTGATCCTCTAGTGGCTGTCTCAGAATTTCCAAGGTACTCTTTTGAAATTCAGGTAATTCATCCAAAAACAAAACACCGTTGTGTGCCAGAGATATTTCTCCAGGCTTTGGTATCGCTCCGCCTCCCGTCAATCCACACTGTGTAATCGTATGATGTGGAGCACGAAATGGGCGTTCTTTAATTAAAGCATTTTTATTGGTTAAAAGGCCACATACACTATATATCTTTGACAGTTCCAGCCCTTCCTCTTCTGTTAATGGTGGTAAAATCGTCGCTAAACGCTCAGATATCATGGTTTTCCCTGCTCCCGGCGGCCCAATCAAAAGCATATTATGCATACCTGCCGCTGCCACTTCACAGGCTCTTTTTATAAATTTTTGTCCACAGACATCCTGAAAATCCTTGCTTATGGATACTATGGTTTCTTCTATATGAAATAGATTTTCCACATAAGGCTTTCCATTCAAAAAAGCCAAAACATCCTGCAAAGTATTAAATGAATAAATACGGGCATTCTTCACTAATCGCCCCTCATTTTCATTTTCCTTTGGAATTACGAATTCCCTGATGCCAGCTTTATAACCATCCGAAACCACTGGAAGAATCCCATTTACAGGCAGAATCTGTCCATTCAGGCTCAGTTCTCCGATAAAAAGTTTTCCTTCACAGTCCTCCTTGGTAACTAGTCCCAGAGACTGCATAATTGCTATGGCAATCGGCAAATCAAATCCTGTGCCATTTTTTCGGATATGTGCAGGTGACAAATTAATGGTAATACGCTTGGCAGGTAAGATTACGCCAATACTATGAAGTGCTGTACGGATACGCTCCTTGCCTTCTCTTACCTCTGGTGCCAAATGCCCTACCATATCAAAAACGGGCATGCCATTACTGATATCCACTTCCACCTGCACCTGGCGGGTTTGGATACCTTCTAAAATTGCTGTTTTAATTGTACTGTACATTTTTCATTTGTTTCATTATATGGGGATTTGTACAAAACATGCATTTCCACACAGGTTCCCTAAGCCTCGTTTCATGCACAAAAAAGAAAAAAGATGAAATTATCATATCACAAATTCCATCTTTTTCAAGCGATTATGCAGACGTCAGCATATTTTTTAGTTTTTCTAACGCCTTTTTTTCAATTCGAGACACGTACGAACGTGAAATTCCCATATTCTGTGCGATTTCTCTTTGAGTCATTTCTCTTTCGCCAGACAGACCATACCGCTTCTTGATAATCAATGCCTCTCTAGGCGTTAATATCTCATCCAAATGCTTTTTCACTAGTTCAATATCTCTGTGAACTTCCATCTGCTTTGCCACATCAACTTCATCCACCAAAAGTACCTCCATGAGATGAATCTGTTTCCCCTCCTTATCCGTTCCAATCGGCTCGAATAAGGAAACCTCCATCTTTATCTTCTTACTCTTGCGAAAATGCATCAGAAGCTCATTTTCAATACACCGAATTGCGTATGTAGCAAATCGATTTCCAAAATTGTAATCAAAGGTGGATACCGCTTTTAAAAGTCCTATGGTTCCTATAGAAATCAAATCTTCTATTTCATCCTCATCATTTTGATATTTTTTCGCCACATGAGCAACCAGGCGCATATTGTGTAATATCAATTCCTCTTTCGCCTTCGCATCACCAAGCTTAAGTTTTTGAAGGCATTCTTTTTCCTCTTCCTGCGATAATGGAGACAAAAAAGCTTTCACATTGCACCTTTTTTTGCTTACTTTCTACATTCTATGTTGCAGTTAGGTTTTACGTGCTTTTCCTATCCAAGAAAAAATGTTATACTATTGAAGCTATGGAAAGAAAACTAGAATATATCATTACGGATGAATTTCATAATAAAACGATTGAGCAGTTTCTAAAGGCACTGGATTTCCCGCACCAGGCCATTGTGCAGCTGAAAAAGACGCACGAAGGCATTCTTCGCAATGGAACCTGGGCTTATGTCAATGAAAAGCTGCGAACTGGGGATATTCTACGATTACATCTCGTGGAAGATGTAGCTGAAAGCAGCATCGAACCTCTCTACGTTCCATTATCCATCGTTTACGAGGATGAAGACCTATTGGTCATCGACAAGCCTTCTAATATGCCAATCCACCCTTCCATGAACCATCATGAGGGCACCCTGGCTAATGGTCTTATGTATTACTTCAAAGAACAAGGGCAGGAATTTACTTTCCGTGCTATTAATCGACTCGATCGAGACACCAGTGGACTTACGATTGTAGCAAAGCATTTACTAAGTGGCGGCATCCTCAGTCGACAGGTTTCGACAAAAGAAATCCACCGAACCTATCGTGCAATCTGTCAGGGTATACTGCCAGAAAGTGGTACGATTGACGCTCCAATTGCTCGTGCAGAAGATTCTACGATTGAACGCTGTGTTGACTTTGAAAAAGGAGAACGTGCGGTTACTCATTTCACACGAATTGCTTATGATGCAGAGAAAAAACTCTCACTCGTAGAGCTTCGATTGGAAACAGGACGTACCCATCAGATTCGAGTTCACCTAAAACACCTGGGACACCCTATCATCGGTGATTTTTTATATAATCCTGATTATACTTATTGCAAAAGACAGGCTTTGCACTCTGCCAGCCTTACTTTTGTCCATCCCATTACTCAAAAAGAAATGCACTTCTCATCTCCTCTTCCAGAAGACTTAAAGTGCATTTTTCCTCATATCTAAATCTTTTTTGTCGTAAGAAACCTTCCCTTTTAAAAGTTCCTCTTTTATAAAGGTGAAGGTTTTTTCTTCACCACATTTCCATATCATTGTAAGCAAATATTCCAGCAAAGCACGTGTATCAGGATGAAGTATGTAGTGCTCTTTGCTATTGTTGTAATAGATAAGTGAGCTTTCATCCGTATACTTATCCTTTTGATAGTTTTTGGAAGCACTCACACGGTCAATGAACATTTCGACCACATACTTGATTGGCATCTTCATGCCTACCATATGCGTTCCTTCTCCACCTTGTTCTCCAGCACCATAGTCAATCCAGTATTCCAGATGATGCTTATTTTTACCTTTATGATGAAGCCATGCAGAAGAATATCCTCTTTCAAATCGCTCCGCATTATTCGGACTCATATATCCTTTGTAATACTTGCACCCCGCCAAAAATTCGGTTGGCCCATACTTGGACATATCATGGAGTAATCCCTGTCCGTACAGACCAACACGAAAGCATCCTTTTAACACCAGAATTTTATGGGCGGTAATGGTGCGAAAATGCTGCCATACCTTCATAATATATTCCTACTACTATTTCTTTTTGGATTTTTTCTTAGCTGAAGCTGGCTTTGGAACTTCCTTGCTCTTTAGTACGTAAATACTATGAGAAGGAACTAATACAAACTGTTGGTCTTCTAATTCAACATCCTCCAAACACCACTTCTTTTGGTTCAAAATAGGCAGTGCCAATTTCACTTCTTCTGAATAGAAATTGTAGCCTACATAAATATCTTCTTTACTCTGTCCCTCTTTGGCATATGCTCCATAATAAAGCATACCAAGACTTCTTCTACCTGGGTCAAGCTGTGAAATCCAAGCATTTTCACCATGATAAGAAAACTCTGGAGCACCCATGGTACGATAGTCATTGAAACGGAATGGCTCTTCTTTCGTAATAATTCCATGCTCCTTACGGAAAGCAATCAAAGCTTTTATAAAATTTCTGTCCTCTTTATATTTAGCAAACTGACTCCAATTCACCCATCCAATCTCGTTATCCTGACAGTACGCATTGTTATTACCCTCCTGAGTATTACCAAACTCATCGCCTGCCATAATCAGCGGTACACCCTGTGCAAACATAAGCATGGTAAATGCCATACGCATACGATTGTTTCGCATTTCGTTGATAAATTTCTTTCTGGTAGGACCTTCTACACCGAAATTGTTGGTGAGATTATAATCATTACCATCGCGGTTATCCTCGCCATTGGCTTCATTGTGCTTGTCATTGTACATAAAGCAATCCGCCAAGGTAAAACCATTATTACTAGCTAAGAAATTTACAAATCCATAATTATCGCCCTGTTTTTTCTGCTGATTTGCGAACTCGCGAATATCACAATCGTAGTGATTAACCAACTGGCGAACCGCATATTGATACTCCTCTTTGTAAATGTAAAGATTCTTGTATTTGCGGCGACTATCATACTGTCCAAAGAAATCTTCTGAAAAAATCTTGGTCCTACTAAGAATTGGATCCTGCACAATACTGGTAATTGGTAGACTATTACCAATTATATGGAATCCATCTACATGATATTCCTTTACCCAGAAATGAAGCACATCCATAATTAGGTTATGATTTGTATCATCTGGGAAATACAGCTCCATTACACACTCCATACCATTGTCATGAAGTGCCTTTACCAAACGTTTGAACTCTAAGTTCGCTTTGGTTGGTTCAGAAGCATAAGAAGCCTTAACTGCAAAATAGTTTCCCTCTCCATAGCCCCAGTAATTGATGTTTTTCACTTCTGTTTCCAAAACAGCAGGCAAAATCATATCCTCTGTTTCTGGCTGCCATTTTACATAATCTGGGATTTCCAATTCCTTTGGAATAGGCATTTCTTCAAACTCATAAATAGGCATAAGTTCTACTGTAGTCACGCCTAAATCCTTCAAATATGGAATCTTATTCTTCACCGCCTGGAAGGTTCCCTTCACCTTGCCCGCAGTCTTTTGTCCCATAGTAAAGCCTCTTACATGAAGCTTGTACATAATCATATCTGATTTCGCAATCTCTGGATTCTTATCCATTCCCCATGGGAAAGATACGCCATCAAAGCCAGCTACAAGCTTATACTTGTCCTCTTTCCTAGCCTCATCATTCCAAATTTCTCTCCCCACAATCACTGTTGCATATGGGTCGAGCTTCTCTTTTCCATTTATCTCGTATAAATAGTTGTACTCCTGTGGATTAATTCCAGATACTGTAATTGAACGTAAAGAACCCATGCAGAAATCAGCAGGAACTAAAATTACCTCTTTCTCCTTCGTTGTCTTATGAATCAAAACAATGCGACAAGTATCTTCCTTTTCCCCTTCAAAAGTAAATGTAATCTGATTTTTGATAACCTTAGCACCGAGTGCTAGGTAATTTCCTTCTTTAACCGTTAAATTCATGCTGCCTCCGTATTCTCGTCTCTTCTCTTAATGTATTTTATGGTTTTCATCTTACTTGTATATTATACCTTTTTTTCTCTCATTTGTATACAAATTTTCGTGCAATCTTTTCTTTTATCTAGCATTGACAATCCTTTCAAAAGAGATATAATATAAGTTTGTAAAATTATGTAAAAGGTGAAAACTATGCCATTTGTTAGAACAGAAGACTTGAAAATCGGCATGATGGTTTGTGATGATGTGTACTCCAAAGCAGGACAACTGATTGTCCGCAAGGACTCCCTTCTCAGCCGTCAGATGATTTCTCATATAAAGTTTTATTCGATTGAACAAGTGAATATATACGATGGCGAAATGGCGATGGAAATTCGCGAGGCTTACGAAAAACGCAATGGCGCTGAAACGACTCAGTTGGAACGCATTTTGAAATCTGAAGAATACAAGGTCTTCAAAAAAGACTACACCATTAGTGTAAACATGCTTCAGGACACAGTCAGTGATATTATTCTGCGCAACACGCCTGTAGATCCACCCTCCTTGATTGAAGAGACCGTTAGAATTTTCAATAAAAATCAAGGCTATTTCTCGTTTTTCGGTATGCTCCATTCCATGAAGCAGATTGATGACTCTACCTTTGCACATTGCATAAATGTTGCAATGATTGCACGTCTCATAGGGATTTGGAGTAACTTTGATACCGAAACCCTTGATTTGCTTACCCTTGCTGGTCTGCTGCATGATATCGGAAAATGCCAGATTCCTGATGAAATTTTGATGAAACCACGCAAGCTTACTGCACAGGAATACACATTCGTAAAAATGCATGCCCAGTTTGGTTATGACATTTTGAAGAATCAGGATTTGGATATTCGAGTAAAACAGGCAGTTCTTCATCACCATGAACGCTGTGATGGCACTGGATATCCATTAGGACTTGACATTACCAAGCTTGGTGACTTCGAATGTATTATCGCCATTGCAGATGTATATGATGCAATGACCGCAGACCGCTGCTATCGAAGCGGCCTCTGTCCATTTGAAGTTATCTCCTTCTTTGAGGAAGAAGGTTTGCAGAAATATCACCCAAGATACATCACACCATTCTTGCAGAGAATTGCCAACACATACTTAAATAGCGATGTACTCTTAAGTAATAACGAAACAGCCCGTATCATTTTCATAAATGAACGACTGACCCGTCCGATTGTGCAGTTGCATAAGGACAATAGTTTCCTAAATTTATTACATAACCCAGATATTTATATTCAGGCAATTATCTAAAAAAATTGGGGCGTTACAAAATGGACGAAAACATCCGTGGCGTAACGCCCTTGTGTTATATTTACAAACAAGAATAGGGCGTTACGCCACGGATGTTTTCGTCCATTTTGTAACGCCCCTTTATTATTTAATCTTCGATTGAATCGTAGAATGCTTCATCCTGCAACTCATCAAATCTGTCGATGACAGCTTCATATTCTTCTTCATCCGCGATATATCTAAGCTCTGCGATACCATTTTCATCTTCAGAATATCCATAGAAATATACGATACCTTCTGCGTTATCCTGATCATTTTCATCCAACGGCATGAGCGCGATGTATTCCTCTCCATCTACCTCAAAAATAGTAAGCGGACGACATTCAATATCGCCATCATCTGTATTTAAGGTCACACGGATATCATCCACTTCATCTGGTGTTACAGGTGTAATTAATTCTTTATCTAACATAATATTTTCCTCATTCTTTCTAATTTTTTCTCATTGTATCATATTGCAAATTCAAACACAATTGCTATATCACGATTCTTTTTCCTGTACGATTCCTGCTTCAGAAACAAACTGACTCACTTCTGAGCTTTTCCCATGTAATTCCTTTACAGAACAAATCGTCAAGTCATTTATCGCACGGGTCATTCCCACATAAAATAGACGCCGCTCTTCTTCGATATCTTTCTCAAGAATCGCCTTCTTATATGGTGTAATACCCTGATTGGCATCTATGATAAAAACAGACTTAAACTCCAACCCTTTTGCACTATGCAGTGTAGACAAAGTCACCGCATTCGGGTTCTCACTCTTTTGCTTTGCTTTTTCACGAAGTTCATGTGTATATTCCTGAATGTGAAGTTCCCATGCCTCATAGTTCTTGTACCCTTTGGCACTAGCCTGCAATTCGTCTAGCACATCAAATAAATCCTCTTTATTTAGATTGCGGTATTGAACATATTCTGTGATGTAGTCGTCATAGCCAATCCCATGTCGGATATAATTGATAGCCGCATATGGGGACATCTTTTCTAACATCTTGATATCATAATGCAGTTTTTCAATGCGCTCTGCAATCCAAGGCTGCTCGTCATACATTTTCTCCCACTCATCAAAAGCTACCTGTGATTCACATAAAGAATCACGTCCGATGTAGCGTTTCGGCTTATTTAAAATCATGAGAAAATCCTTACGTGCCCTGCTACCTCGGGCAATATCTATGTATGCACGGATATCCTTTGCAATCCAATGGTCATAAAGATTTGGAATTTGATCACGGGTCTTGAAATCCACATTGTAGGCCATAAGCTGCTCCATTAGAAAACGAGGCTGCATATTGGTGCGGAAAAGGATGGCAATATCGGACAAAGCATATCCTTGCTGTAAACGTGTTTCAATCTCTTTGATGACAAATAAAATCTCATCACGCTGAGTGTTAAACAGTCGGAAACAGACAACATCTAACTTAGAAGCCCTGCTTGTTTCAAGATACATCTCCACACCTCTATCTGAGCTGTCCCACGCTACTATCTTCTTCGGAAATCTCTCCTTGTTATGTGCAATCAGTTTTTGTGAAGTCTCCACTACCTCTTTGGGGCATCGATAATTCACATCCAACTGTATCTGCTTCACATCAAGGTAATCCTTTGGCACATGAAGCATAATCTCTGGTTTGGAACCTCGAAAACGGTAGATAGACTGGTCATCATCTCCCACCATAAACAGATTGTTTTCTGGTGCCGCCATCATACGCACGATGTCATATTGAATCTGGTTGATATCCTGAAACTCGTCCACCAAGATATACTGATACTTCTTCTGCCAGGCACTTAAGATATCTGGTCTTTCTTTGAAAAGCTCATAGGTGAGGGTTAGCATATCATCAAAATCAATCAAACGATGTTTCTTCAAAAAGCCTTCATAATCCTGATATATCTTGCGGAACACATCTTCTCCACACTGTGTGGAGTAAAAATGTTCCAGTGGAATACGGGAATTCTTTATCAAACTGATTTCGCCGAAGATTCCAACCAACAATTCATTTTCATCACGATACTCCAGGCCATATCGATGAATCAGCTCTCTCATAGCTTGGTACTTGATTTCGTCGGTAATAATGTTGCTGCTGTTGTAATTATAGGCAAGTTTAAGCACCATAAAAAATACGGCGTGGAAGGTTCCAAAGGTCACCTGAGCTGTACCTCTTTGAAAAAAAGGCTGTCCATTTATAGTCTCATTTTCCATCTCCCTCTGAAAACGCTGCTTCATCTCATTTGCAGCGGCCTTGGTAAAGGTAATCACCAAAATATTGGACGGACTTACCCCGTGCTTTGTTATTAAATTTTTGGTTCGTTCTACTAGGGTTGCCGTCTTGCCACTGCCTGGACCAGCTAAGACAAGCATCGGGCCATCCCTGTGACGGATGGCCGATGTTTGAGATTCATTGAATTTCATAGATTACCTCGAAATTATTTCGATAACATTTCGATACCTTTTTTGATACGTGCGATAGACTCTTCTTTTCCAAGAAGTTCCATAAGCTCTGTTGCAC
>CAYMTP010000046.1:0-12641 GCA_964393435.1 uncultured Lachnobacterium sp.
GTGAGATTTTTTGATAATTTTTAATGTCTAATATATGTATGAGAGAACAAAGGACGCTTTGTTAAATGAAAACCAGTGTACACAGGAGAGAACAATGCAGGAGAAAATGAATTTGGATTTGCTTGTAAAGAAAGCCAAGAACAAAGAACCAAATGCTTTTACAGAACTGATTCAACTATACATGAAGGATATGTATAGAACTGCGATAGCAATTCTGATGAATGATGAAGATGCTGCGGATGCAATTCAGGAAACTATTCTTGCTTGCTGGGAGAAAATGGATACTTTGCAGCACACACAATATTTTAAAACATGGATGATAAGGATATTAATTAATAAGTGCTATGATATTCGGAAAAAGCGGGAGAAAATAGTTCCGTTTGAGGAATATGAGGAGCCTGCAAAGGAAGATATCTACAACATCGAAGTAAAAGAGGCACTTTCGACTTTGGACGAAAAATACAGACTCATTATGATGTTGTATTATGGTGAAGGATATTGTGTGAAGGAAATAGCAGAATTTCTGAAAATTCCAGAAAGCACAGTGCAGACAAGGCTTGCCCGGGGAAGAAAAAGGTTGCGCGAATATTATGAATCAAAGTAAAGGAAGGAGCAGTTTTATGGAGAATAGAAATGAACATATCTTAGAAAAAGAAATCGTGGTGCCAAATATAGTTCAAAAAAAGGCAAAGGAGGCTTTTTTGCAAATCGAGAAAGAAAGGACAGACATTATGGAAGAGAATACAAGAAAGAAGAAATATAACGGATGGAGTAGACGTATGAGCGGAATACTTGGAATGTGTGCCTGCACAGCATTAGTGTTGATAGGTGTATACGGTTTCTATGAAAAAGCAGATACGGGAGCAGTTGACAATATGTTCTCTGTGAAGGTATATGCGGCCGAATCTTCAGATGTTACAGAAAATGGATATGTGACACTTGATGCTGAAAAGCAGAATATGATTTCTTTAGGAGAAGAGGGGAAAGCCTGGAATCTTTGTGAACAAGAAGATGGCGGAATATCATATAGTATTAATACACATTTTTTATGTAGTGGTGATAATATCGAAAAAATTACATATCGTATCAATCGTGGTGCTTTTCAAATCGTAGAGTCACAGGACACTATAGTATTGGAAGGTGAAGCCTATGAGGGTAGTTTAGATGTAGGAATTGTTGGTGGAGCGGTTGGCGAGTCACGACCTGAAGATGGAGAAAGCTTTGAAACGCTTAAGTATTATAAAGAGTTTACGGTTTCTTATGATAACCAATTTAATGAGCAGACGTATATTAATATCAGTGGGGAGTCAGATGAAAACTGGGACGACTTATTTGGAACAGACAAAAGTTTGGAAGAAAGAGTGGCTGGAATTGAACAATTGGTAAAAGATGTAACGATAACCTGTACAGTTCATTATACAGATGGCAGTGTGGATGAAACAAACATAATGATTGGTGGAGGAATTGCTACACCGCAACAATCTGAAGTACCAGAAAAAGCACAGTCATATGAAACATTTGTATTTTACTTGAAATAATAGAAATGGAGCAACCGCCCACATGGTGGTTAGCCTCTAGAGTAGTTTTTAAGCCTTTACATTTAAAAGTAATAGTGATAGTATAATAATAGAAATGGAGCAACCGCCCACATGGTGGTTAGCCTCTAATGTAGTTTTTAAGCCTACCTTGACTGGCCAAGTACAAAGGTAGGCTTATTTTTTATTTTCGCTTGTTGTTCCTATCAATGTAGGCAAGCAGTGTTATGATTAACATTCCAAACGCTATCATCAAAGATATTGCTTCATATGTAGTCATTGACACCACCTCCCCTCTATACAAGCCAAAGGCCTGTGTTCGTATGGGAGGCTACCACCTTGTACACGATTACTCCGTGCATATAGTATAGCAAACAAATGTTCGATTATCAATAGTGTAATCAAAAATAGGTAAAAAATAAAAACAGTAACTAAATAGTAACTATTTTTACATAAAAAAATTGATTCTAAAAACTTAGAAAGCCTTTAGAATCAATACTTTGCAAGCTGATAACGGGAGTCGGACCCGTGACCTCTACATTACCAATGTAGCGCTCTACCACCTGAGCTATACCAGCATCTTATAAAGTTGACCTCGTCAACTGTTAAATCATACTATGCAAAATGCAAAATGTCAACTGAAAAATACAAGGATTTATGAATTGTAAATATTCATAATCTTATTGATATAGTTTTGTGTTTCTTCATATGGTGGAATACCATCATATTGCTCTACCTTATTTGGTCCAGCGTTGTAGCCTGCGAGGGCGTACTCGATATTTCCATCAAATTGTTCCAATAGAGAGGCGATAAACTTTGTGCCACCCATAATATTCTGCTGTGGATCATAGGCATCGGTAACACCTAGTGCTTCGGCACTCTTTGGCATGAGCTGCATTACGCCCATGGCACCAGATTTGCTGGTTGCGTCTGGCTGGAAGTTAGACTCTGCGTAAGCGATACATTTGAGGAGCTTCACGTCTACACCGTAGGTCTCGGCTGCCTCTAGGAAGTATTGGTTGAGTTCATCGCTACATTTCAGTACACCATCATTTGGAAGTGCATCTGTCTCACTTGTTACTGGAGTATTCGTTACAGGTGTATTTACCGTAGTGTTGCTATTGTTCGTCACAGGCTTGGTGATGGTTGGCGTTGCTGCTGGCACATGTACCTTGATTGGTGTGCCGCCATTCCAATCATCTGTAGGGATAGGAGCCTTTATGTTAGCACCTAAGGTGCTACGGAAACTCATAATGGCAGCAGCATCCACGGAATCTGGATTTACGGAGCCAGTGGCACTTTGTTTTACCATGGCATCGATGGTCATGGCTTTAAGAGCGGTTTGATTGAGCACCAAAACCTCCTGAAAGGACTCGCCTTCTGGAATGTTGGTAATCGTGGTTTGATCACTAGTGTTTACAGATGAAGTTGGAACATAACTGCTAACTTTGATTGCCATAATTTTTCTCTTTCTGTATAAGTGAGTTTATACTACAATGATTATATCGGCATAAAACTGATTTTGAATTATATCCTACAATTATAAAAATTATAACATAAAAGTGGCTTGAAATAAATGTCAAGTTGTTGTAGTCTAAGAAAGTATTATTTTGAAATAATTCAGAGCCAAGGCAATTTTGCGAATGTGGCTCTGAATCATTATAATTAAGGAGAAAGATAAATGCGGAAGATACCTTTTGTAACCCAAGAACAGGTGGAAGAAATCGTAAAAACATATCCTACTCCATTTCATCTTTATGATGAAGCTGGGATTCGTGCCAATGCGAAAGCTGTGCAGGAAGCCTTCGCATGGAATAAAGGATTTCGTGAATATTTTGCTGTAAAGGCAACCCCAAACCCATTTTTGATTGATATATTGAAAGAATACGATTTTGGGTGCGACTGCTCATCTATGACAGAGCTTATGATGGCAAAGGCATGTGGCATGGATGGAAAGCACATTATGTTTTCATCCAATGAGACACCACTAGAGGAGTTTGCCTATGCAAATGAATTAGGTGCCATCATCAATTTAGATGACTTTACCCATATTCAGTGCTTGGAAGATACTTTGGGATATATCCCAGAAACCATTAGCTGCCGTTACAATCCAGGCGGCGTATTTGCCATGAGCAACGGCATCATGGACAACCCTGGAGATTCTAAATATGGTATGACAAGAGAGCAGCTTTTTGATGCCTATAAGCTTTTGAAGGAAAAGGGAGCCAAGAACTTCGGTATCCATGCATTCCTTGCCAGCAATACAGTAACCAACGAGTACTATCCAAAGCTGGCTCGTCAGCTCTTTGAACTCGTGGTAGAGATTCAGAAGGAAACAGGCTGTCATATCGCATTTGTAAACCTTTCTGGCGGTGTTGGAGTGCCTTATACACCAGATCAGGAGCCAAATGACATCCGTGCCATTGGCGAAGGAGTTCATCAGGCATTTGACGAAGTTTTAGTTCCAGCAGGCATGGGAGATGTGGCAATCTACGCAGAAATGGGACGTTTCATGATGGCTCCATACGGATGCTTAGTAACAAAGGCAATTCACGAGAAACACATTTACAAGGAATACATTGGGGTAGATGCCTGTGCAGTAAACCTCATGCGTCCAGCAATGTACGGCTCTTACCACCACATTACTGTCCTTGGCAAAGAAGATGCACCATGCACAGAAACCTATGATGTCGTAGGTTCTCTCTGCGAAAACAACGACAAGTTTGCGATTGACCGCAAGCTTCCAAAGATTGACAAGGGCGATTATCTGGTAATCCACGATACAGGTGCACATGGTTTTGCGATGGGCTACAGCTACAATGGTAAGCTGAAATCAGCAGAGCTTTTATTACAGACGGATGGCAGCGTGAAAATGATTCGTCGTGCGGAGACACCAGCGGATTATTTTGCAACGTTTGATTGTTTTGAAGAATATAAGTTTGAAAAATAAAATTTATAGTTGCATTTGAAAGTTTCTTATGCTAATATAGATACGTTCGAAACGAACGAGCAGGAGTGGCGGAATGGCAGACGCATCAGACTCAAAATCTGACGAGGGCGACCTCGTGTGGGTTCAAGTCCCATCTCCTGCATGAAAAGAAAGACTCAGACGAGAATTCGTCTGGGTCTTTTCTGCTTCAATCAGACATAGCCATTGTGTTATCAATATGTTATAATAGACGAAAAGTTTTACAAAGGTAGGAGAAAACTTATGAAACGAAGATTAAGCTATCTACTAATGATAGTTACATTGTTTATAGTAATCTTTGTAGGATGTGGAAATAGTACAAATAGCGGAAATAGTACAAGTAGTGGAAATAGTCAGCCTACAGAAAATACACAGAACAGTGAAAAAGTATGTGAACATGTATATTCGGAAGCAACTTGCGTGACCCCTGCGTTCTGCACGGTGTGTAGAGTGGTAAAAGACGAAGCATTAGGACATAGTTTTACAGCGGCAACATGTACCATACCAGCGACTTGCAGTGTGTGTGGTGAAACTGGGGGAGAAGCATTAGGCCATAGCTATGCTGAAGCTACATGTAGTGCACCAGCGACTTGTAGCGTATGTGGTGCAACAGATGGAAGTGCCAAAGGCCATAGCTATACAGCGGCAACATGTACCACACCAGCGACTTGTAGCGTATGTGGTGCAACAGGTAATTACGGGGGACATAATTACCAAGAGGGAGTATGTGCAAATTGTGGAAAGAGTAGTCCTGCTAATACAGCAATTAATTTAACAGCTTCTATGGATACAGCATTGTTTATCGGTGACTCTAGAACAGAAGGTCTCAGATTGTATGCGAAAGAATATACAGGCGCGGCTGATTTTTTCTCTGCAACTAGTTCATCGGTAAGTGGGATTGTAAATAAGAATGCAAGAGTAGATGTTGCAGGTGTAGGAAATGTTACAATATCTGAATTATTGGATCAAAGAAGATATGATAAGGTTTATATTATGCTTGGTATCAATGAAGCTGGAAATGGTGCAACTGTAATTGCACAGAATACAAAGAAGCTTGTTGATTTAATCCAGCAAAAACAGCCAGAAACCATTATTTTTATCATGGCAAACCTTTATGTAAGTGAGGGATACTCCAGTAGTCGACCTGTTTTCGCAACAGCAAATATGAAGGCAATCAATGAAGCACAGGGAGCATTAGCAAATGGACAGGATATTTTCTACTTGGATGCGAATCCTATGTTTGTAGATGCAAATGGAAATCTATCTACAGCGTATTCTACAGATGGGTGTCATTTAAATAAAGCTTCTTGTAAAACGTTTGCTGCTTGGATTATTGAACAGACCAAGTCGCTTTTGGGATTATAAAAATAAAAAATACGAAAAGTACAAAGCAGAAACTATTCCGATAACGTTTCTGCTTTTTTCTTGACAAAAGTTATCATATATGATAACTTTAGGATATGATTTGTGTTCGGAAAATAGGAGAATGGAATATTGAGCAGAGCGACTTCGCCCAGAGAAGATGTGGTGCGACAGCTGAAGGAAGTGCGGAAAGCGGAGGGGATGACCCAAGAGCACTTGGCAGAGCTGGTAGGTACGAAGAAATCGAACATTTCTCGTTTGGAAAGTGGGCGTTATAATCCGAGTTTGGATTTTCTGGTTAAGGTAGCAGACGGACTTGGAAAACAGATTTCAGTGAAGGTTATGTAAGGAATAGTCATGTAGGAGGGGTTATGTGTCATGGCGACGATTAAGAAGTTAGGAAATTTCACAGGAAACGATATTGAATTATGTAGGACAACAAATGAAAACGCAGGCAATCAGACGGTGCAGGCACTTATGGATGCGAGAATTCCTTTTACTAGAAATTCGAAGCGTATTCCTTTTTATAAAAGAGAGCAGTACAATGGGGCGAGAGAGTTTGTTGTGATTAGTATCAATCCCCATAGATATGGTCAGGCGAGACGTGTTATCGATCAGATTGACAGTTTATATCGCCGCAGACTAGTTTTGTCGAATTATTAGTCAAATTTTAAGCAATATATCGAAAGAAACAATTTTAAAATGTGAGCAGGTATGGTAGAATGAAATCTAGTGTACCTGCTCTTTTTATATGTATAAGTAATAGCAGGATAGATGAGGAATATTAAGGTAATGAGAAGAGACGTAGAAAAAGAAGAACTCTTCGAAGAAGAGGAATTAGATAAATCCACCAGCCGTATGCTGACGATTTTTCGGGTGTTGATATTTTCGATTGTGCCAATCCTGCTTTTTTATTTGATGGAAGCCTTTGAGCACAATGCTTTTGATGAGGTGCGAAGTCTGGCACAGTTGTATAATATCTTTTTGTTTGAATTGATTGCATGGCTTTTGTTTTTTATTACGGGAAGTGGCAGGCTGGCACTTCGTATTGAAACGGTGATTGCACTGGTGTATGGATTGGTGAATCATTATGTCATGGCGTTTCGTTCTACGCCGTTGGTGCCATGGGATATCTTTTCCATAAAGACCGCAGCCAGTGTGGCAGGAAATTATGATTTTACGCCGACCAAGGACCTTCTTATGGTATGTGGTGGATTCGTAGCGATATTTTTGCTTTTGCATTTTGTGAAGCTGAAATTCCCTTATGGCGTGTTTATGCGTATCATTCCGACGATTTGTGTGGGATTGGTGCTGTGCACCTTTGTAAATCTGCTTTGGGATGAGGATTTCCAGACGGACAGCTATTTGTATCCGTTTTTGTTTACGCCTTCCTACATGACGAAGGTGAATGGTATGGCGGTGACCTTCGCCATGGATATGGCCTTTGTATATGTAGACAAACCAGATGGGTATAGTGAGCAGAGAGCTGAGGCTATACTAGAAGAGTATCAGACAGAAGAATCCGTAGAAGAGTATCCGAATATCATTGTAGTAATGAATGAGGCATTTTCAGATTTGGCGGTGCTGGGTGATTTTGTGGTAAATGAGGATTACATGCCTTTTATCCACAGTTTACAGCAGGGAGCTGAGAACACGGTTACAGGTAATTTAATCGTATCTGTTTGTGGTGGAAATACTGCTAATACAGAGTTTGAATTTTTGACAGGACATACGATGGATTATTTCCCGGTGGGAAGTATTCCATATCAGCAATATATTACAGGGGAGATTCCTTCTCTTGCCAGCCAGCTGGCGGAGTTGGGGTATGCTACCTATGGTATGCACCCGTATAATGCGTCAGGCTGGAAAAGAAATGAGGTATATCCATGGCTTGGCTTCCAGGAATCTTATTTCTTATCGGATTTTACAGGGCGTTATTATATTCGCAACTATGTCAGTGACCAGACCGCTTATCAGAAAATCGTCGACACCTATGAAGCGAAAGAGGATGGAAAACCAGCCTTTATCTTTGAGGTGACGATGCAAAATCATGGTGGATATACAGAAGAGCATGACAATTTCACTCCAGATATTCATGCAGAGGATTTGAACAGCGTTCAATTAGACCAATACCTATCATTATTGAAAGTATCGGACCAGCAATTCGAGAATCTGGTGGATTATTTCAGCAGAGAAGAGGAAAAGACGGTTATCGTTTTCTTTGGAGACCACCAACCAAGCGATTCGGTAGTAAGACCGATTCTTCGCTGGAACGGAAGCAATACTTCGAATATGAGTGTAGAAGAAGCTCAGCTTCGTTATGTGGTTCCATATGTGATTTGGGCGAATTACGATATTGAGGAAGAAACGGGTGCGGATACGGATATCAGTTTCTTGGCAGCCAATGTGTTGGAAAGAGCAGAGATGCCGACGACTGCTTACCAGAATTTTCTTTTGGAATTGGAAGAAAATCCTGATTCGGAAGAGCTTTTGAATCAGTATGAAGTATTACAGTATTATTTTATGTTTGATTATCAGGAAGAGTAGGAATGAGTGATAAGGTAAATGCATTGCTAAAGAAAAACTGGATATGGAGTGTGCTTGCCTTCGGGATTCCATTTGTAGTAAGTGTAATCATCTGTGCAGCTGCTGGGATTTATCCCTTTGGGGAAAATTGTATTCTTCACGTGGATATGTATCATCAGTACTGTCCGTTTTTCATGGAAATGCAGGATAAGCTGGCAAATGGCGACAGCTTCCTATATTCGTGGAATTTAGGCTTGGGTTCTGATTTTGTGGCACTTTATGCCTATTATCTGGCGAGTCCCTTAAACTGGTTACTGATTTTTTGCCCAAAGGGATTGGTGATTGAGTTTATGACCGTAACCATTTGGATTAAAATTGCTTTGGCAGGCCTATTTTTCTTTTGGTATTTGAAAGAGCATTTTAATCTTATTGGCAAGGATGGGAAGTATCATACCAGTACGGTGGTTCCAGCCCTTATTTTCTCTACAGCCTATGCCTTTTCGGGCTTTGTGGCGACTTATAGCTGGAATATCATGTGGATGGATTCTATTGCTTTGGCTCCATTAATTATTTTAGGGCTGGAGCTTTTGGTGAAAAAGAATAAGCCAGTATTGTATTATGTGACTTTGGCACTTTCGATTCTTTGTAATTTTTATATTTCTTTGATTATTTGCATTTTCCTGGTGATATATTTTGTGATTCTGTTCTTGGAGCAGAAAAGAGGGAAGTTCATGGCTTGTGTTCGTTTTGCATGGTACTCCCTTCTGGCGGGAGGAACAGGTGCGATACTCCTAATTCCAGAGGCTATTGTATTAAGCTATGCGGAATCTGCGGATGCAAGTTTTCCAGAGGCGGTAGAGTGGTACTTTGGAATCATAGAGGAACTATCAAGACTTTGTACCACCGCAGCTCCTTACACGGGCAACAATCATTGGCCAAATCTGTACTGTGGAGCATTCACAGTGCTGTTGGTACTAATGTATGTATTTAACAAGAGAATCAAATGGACGCAAAAGGTACCTAGAGTGCTTTTATTAGTGTTGTTTGTACTTAGCTTTGCAAACAACTATCTAGATTATTTTTGGCATGGACTACGTTTCCCAAATTCGCTGCCAGGCAGACAGTCCTTCTTATTCATTTTTATGATGCTGGTGGTGGGATATGAGACCTTCCTGAAGCGAAAAGGAAATCGTATCTGGCATGTGCTGGTAGCGATGGCACTTTGTTTTGCCACATTAATTGCTGGCAGTATAAAAACAGATACCAGCATCACCGATCCATTAGCATTTGTTTTGACGGGAATATTTATCGCGGCATATGGTATTTGTTTTGTGCTGCATCGTATTGGAACCAAGCAGATTCGTATGATGATGAAGGGATTCGTCGTTGGTCTGGCCATGGGCGAAGTGATTTTGAACATGGCAATCACGGGGTTTTATTCTCTAAGCAGAACGGCTTATCTGGAGAAGATGGATGATTATCAGACTCTGTTGGAGTTTGCAGAAGTGGATGCACAGACGGATGCAGGCGAGGGTGCGGATACGTTTTATCGTGTGGAGGATTATGAACGCAAGACCAAAAATGACGACAGTCTGTATGGTTACCCATCGGGAACTATTTTTTCTTCCCTTATGAATATTGAAGTGAGTCGTTTTTATCAGAGTCTTTATATGGAAGGCGGCAGAAATTATTATTGTTACAATGGTGCCACACCAGTGGTGTCTTCAATGCTTTCCGTGAAATATATGCTTTCTGACAACAATATGGGAAACAATGCTCTTCGTGAACTAATTGCAACTTCAGGAAGCTATTATCTTTATGAAAATAAATATTGCCTGCCACTTGGCTTTATGATGAGCGAAGAGGCGATCGAAAGCTGGAATTATACTCAAGGTCAAAAAATAGAGCACATCAATAGTTTGGGAGTAGTGCTGGGCTCGACAGAAAACATATTGTCGAAAGCGAAGACGTATATGGAAGTTGAGGAAGGTTGTACCAGCATTACTGTAGCGGAAGAAGGAATTTACTATGCCAACTATGCAAGCTGTAGTGCAGACAATCTGAATATCAGTATCAATGGTGGACCAACGACTCGATACAACAAGACCACGCACAGATATTTATTTGAATTGGGGGAATGTCAGGCGGGCGACCAGATTACGATTACAAATAGTAACTCAGAGGAAATCACTTTTACCGTTTACAAGTTGAATTTGGATGCGGTTGATGCTGCGTATGAAACCTTAAGTCAGCAGACAATGGTGACTAAGGAGTATACCGATACATCCATAAAAGGTAGCATTGAGGTGACAGAAGCGGGCAGGCTGATTCTGTCTATTCCAAACGAAGCAGGCTGGACGCTTTATGTGGATGGAAAAGAAACTGAAATTTTAGATTTCAAAGAGACCTTTATTAGTGTATACTTAGAGGAAGGACATCACGACATTGAGCTTAGCTATATGACTCCAGGGCTAAAAGTCGGAGCCATGATAAGTGCCGCATGTATTGGATTGTTTGTTCTTACCATGTTGGGTCGTAGATGGATTGTGAAACGAAATGTAGTGAAAGTGACAGGAGAAGTCAGTGAAAAAGTTGATTAGCATCGTGATTCCGATGTTTAACGAGGAGTCTACGCTGGAAATTTTGTATGAAGAATTAAACAAAGTCGTTTTGTCCATGGAGAACTACTCCTTTGAGTATATATTTGTGAATGATGGTTCCAAGGACCGAACCTTAAGCATCTTAAAGGAATTGGCAGCTCAGGATGAAAAGGTAAAGTATGTGTCTTTTTCTCGTAATTTTGGGAAAGAAGCTGCTCTTTTGGCAGGACTACAAAATGCCAAGGGCGATTTGGTGGCGACCATGGATGCAGACATGCAGGACCCACCAGCATTACTTCCAGAAATGGTAGACTACGTGGAGTCTGGTGAGTATGACAATGTAGCTACCCGCCGCGTGTCACGAAAGGGAGAGCCTGTGATTCGCAGCTTTTTCGCTCGAATGTTTTATAAAATGATGCGTCATATGACGGATATCGATATAGTGGATGGGACACGAGATTATCGTGTCATGAGCCGGCCAATGGTGGATAGTATCCTTTCTTTGCAGGAATATAACCGTTTTTCCAAAGGAATTTTTGCATGGGTGGGATTTGAAACCAAATGGATTGAGTATGAAAATGTGGAACGTTCTGCTGGGGAAACCAAGTGGAGCTTTTGGAAGCTGTTTCGTTATTCCATTGAGGGAATTGTGAGCTTTTCCAATGCACCAATCAACATGGCTTCCTATTTGGGACTCTTCCTGACAGGTGCGTCAATGATAGCATTGTTTTTGATTGTTGGAAGAGCCTTGTTGTTTGGAGACCCTGTAGCGGGTTGGCCTTCCACCGCAAGTATCATCACATTTATTGGTGGTGTGCAGCTTTTCGTGATGGGGATAATGGGACAGTATATTTCCAAAACCTACATGGAAGTAAAACGCAGACCCCATTATATAATTAAAGAGAGTAATTTAAAAGGAGATAATTAATATGAAAAGAGAAACTATGTGTATCCAGGCTGGATACGAACCAAAAAACGGAGAATCACGTATGATTCCAATTGTACAGAGTACAACATTTAAATATGATACTAGCGAAGATATGGGTAAATTATTTGACCTTGAAGCAAGTGGATATTTTTATTCTCGTCTTCAGAACCCAACCAATGACTATGTAGCAGCGAAAATCTGTGCCTTAGAAGGCGGTAGTGCAGCAATGCTTACCTCTTCGGGACAGGCAGCTAGCTTTTTCTCTATCTTCAATATCTGTGGGAATGGCGACCATGTCGTATGTTCTTCAACCATTTATGGTGGAACATATAACCTTTTTGCTGTAACTATGAAACGTATGGGTATCGAATTTACTTTCGTAGATCCAGATTGTTCTGACGAAGAGTTAGAAGCAGCTTTCCAGGAAAATACAAAGGCTGTATTTGGTGAAACCATCGCAAACCCAGCACTTATCGTATTTGATATCGAACGCTTTGCAAACGCAGCACATGCACATGGTGTTCCACTCATCGTGGACAATACCTTTGCTACACCTATCAACTGCCGTCCAATCGAATGGGGAGCAGATATTGTAATCCATTCTACAACCAAATACATGGATGGACATGATGCAACCGTTGGTGGTGTTATCGTAGACTCTGGTAAATTTGACTGGATGGCTCATGCAGACAAATTCCCAGGACTTACTACTCCAGATGATT
>CAYMTP010000047.1:0-11972 GCA_964393435.1 uncultured Lachnobacterium sp.
AAACCTCACGGTCTAAGCGATTTTTCTTTTAGGGGAGTTTTTTTACAGCCCCTATTTTTTGCTTTTTTAAGGAAATAGGAGTACAATTAATATGTAAGTATAGTTACTCTGTGAGGGTGTATGTATGCAAATTAAGTATTTGGGGATTAAGAACTTTAAATCCATTCGAGAGCTGGAAATTCATGATGTGGAAAGTGCTTTGATTTTGGTAGGAAAGAATAACACTGGAAAAACGGTAGTGTTGGATGCGATTCGTGCAGTGACAGGGGACTTTTTGGTTGTCGAAAATCATTTTAATGAGAAGAAGCAAAATATAGAAATAGCTATGATACTGGCTATTTCAGAAGAAGATTTGCAGATGTTTCATGTGCAAGGGATTGTCAGCCAGTATAAACGTTTTGAACTATGGAAAAAGGAGTTTTGCGAAAAGCTTCCTTCTTACGTAAATGGGGAGTTGAGTTTTGTGTGTACCTTTAACCACAGCGGAAAAGTTCGCTATGAGGATGGCACACATAAAAATAACAGATACATCAAGGAGGTTTTGCCCAAAATTCACTTTATTGATACGACTCGGAACTTGGCGTCATTCCAGGATGATTTGCTTATGTTTGAAAAATCAGATGATTTGGTGCAGATGAAGAATAATGTTTGCATGTTTGATTCAGCAAAGTCATGCAACCATTGCTTTAACTGTATTGGTTTAATTAATAAGAAACGCCCAGAAGAATTGGCACTTCATGAGACTGCTCGTCTGTTAGAGTATAAAATGTATCAGGTAAATATGAGTGATTTTTCTCAGAAGGTGAATGAGAATTATCATAAAAATGGTGGCGTAGAAGATATTTCTTATCATTTGTCCTGTGACGTGGACGAAATGTTCCATGTGGATGTGGAGGCATGGCATGAGCGTTCAAAGCATTTGAGTTCTGTGGAAAATCTGGGAAATGGTATGAAGAGCATCTATATGCTTTCTTTGTTAGAAACCTATATCGAAGATCAGAAACGTATTCCTAGTATCATTATAGTAGAATATCCAGAATTGTTTTTGCATCCTTCCTTGCAGAAGACAGCGTCCGAAATTTTGTATAAGTTATCCAAGAAGAATCAGGTGATTTTTACTACTCATTCACCAAATATGGTAGCAAATTTTACAAGAGGACAGATTTGCCAGATGGTTATGGACCAAGAAGGCTACTCAGTGGCAAGGCAAAATGCGGATATTGATGATATTTTAAATGATTTGGGCTATAGCGCAAATGATTTTTTAAACGTGGATTTTGTATTTATCGTGGAAGGTAAACAGGATAAGTCTCGATTGCCACTGCTTTTGAATAAATACTATTCCGAGATACAGGGTGAGGATGGCAGTCTATCCCGAATTTCTATTATTACAACCAATAGCTGTACCAATATTAAGACTTATGCAAATCTAAAATATATGAATCAGCTTTATTTGCGGGAGCAATTTCTCATGATTCGAGATGGCGATGGGAAAGATCCAGAGGAACTGGCAGGACAGTTGTGTAAATATTACGGAGAACGAAATCTGCAGGATGTTGATAAGCTTCCACGGGTGAAGAGAGGGAATGTTTTAATTTTGAAGTATTATTCTTTCGAAAATTATTTCCTAAATCCATCTGTGATGGCACAGATAGGTGTTGTAGAGAGCGAAGAGGCATTTTGGAAGACGCTTTTTGAAAAGTGGAAGCAGTATTTACATCGTATTAAGAGTGGTAAATGCTTTGCAGAGGCTGTGGGAAAAGATATTGAATCCATAGAGGATTTACAAGAAAACTTTGAACTGTTCAAAATCTATATGAGAGGCCATAATCTTTATGATATTTTCTATGGTCCATTTAAAGAGCGAGAAACAGAGATTTTGACCAAATATCTGGAAATAGCACCAAGAGAAGATTTTGCGGATATCTTGGACGCAGTAGATAAATTTGTATATTTTGATAGTCGCAAGAAATAAACGGCAAGAAATGGATATTGTTGGAGGGATACCAAGAAGGTGTCCCTTTTATTGTTCACTATATATTGCATACTGATATCAACTCAAGGGAGAGTTCAAGGAGAGATTTAATTGAGAAATATAAGTGGGAAATATAGGAGGACACAGCATGAAAGGATATGTAATTGACAGCGGATACATGGGATATGTAGATGGTGAATATATGCTGTTCGCAGATGAACAGGATTATAGAGAAACATATGCGGAGATTTTTGAATAGGTTTATAGAAAATTTCTTGGAAACAGGTGCCACAAGATAGCCGAATGTGTTATAATTAATCCAAGCAACTAGGTATGTATGGGGATTATAATATAGGAGGGTAAATCTATGAAGTGTAAACGAATAGAACTTAAGGCAGACGTACAGAAATATGAAGTTGGAAAAGGATTAGAAGATGGTTTTGAACTCTTTTCTGAAATTGTTACAAGAGAATGGATTGTAACCGATACTTTGCTCAGAATTAATCGCGAAGACGGATATGTAGTATGTCCATTTATTTTGAATCGTCGTGGTAGAGAATTTATCGGAGTAAATGATTATATCGTAATTGACGAAGATGGAACCAAGCATGTTTGTGGTGCGGATAAAATCTGGAAACGCTATCAGCAGATTGATGAATAGAAGCTTATAAATAGAATAAAGAAAAATCATAAGTGATTTGTTGAAAATAGCCATCTTTTGTGAGATAATACAAGATGGCTATTTTTATGTGTAAAACTAGCCATGAGGAAAGAATTATAAACTGGAGATAGACTATGATACCAACAAGATTACAAGCACTTAGAAATGAAATGGCCAAGAGAGATATTGCCATCTATATCGTTCCTACAGCAGATTTCCATGAATCGGAATACGTAGGAGAATATTTCACTGCTAGAAAATATATGACAGGATTTACAGGCTCCGCTGGTGTGGTTGTGATTACAATGAAAGAAGCAGGGCTTTGGACAGATGCCAGATATTTTATTCAGGCGGCAGCACAGCTTCAGGGTTCTACAGTTACTCTTTATAAGATGGGCGAAGAAGGGGTTCCTACCGTAGATGAATACATTGAAAAGACCTTAGCAGAGGGACAGACGCTTGGTTTTGACGGACGTGTGATAAATAGTTCCTGGGGCAAAAAATTAGAAGAAATCGTAGCTAAGAAAAGTGGAAAATTAGCTGTAGAAGAAGATTTGGTAGATATCATTTGGACAGATAGACCAGCTCTTTCGGCAGAACCAGTTCGTGTTTTGGATTTTGCATATACAGGGAAAGGTACAGTTACAAAATTGGCAGATATCAGAAAGGTCATGGAAGAAAAGGGAGCAGACGTGCATCTTTTGACATCTCTTTATGATATTGCATGGATTTTAAATGTGCGTGGAAATGACATTCACTGTGTGCCAGTAGTTTTATCTTATTTGGCACTTACGAAGGATGAATGCATTTGGTTCGTACAGGAAGAAGTAGTTACAGATGAATTATCTGCCTACTTAAAAGCAAATAATATTACTACCAGACCATACAATAGCTTTTATGAGTATGTAAAAGAAATCAATGAGAACAGTACAGTTCTCATGAATAAATCGGTGGTAAACTATCGTATTTGCAATAGCATTCCAGAAGACGTGAAGGTGATAGATGAAGCAGATCCATCTACCCTTATGAAGGCACAGAAAAATGAAGTAGAGCTGAACAATACCAGAAATGCTCACATAAAAGATGCAGTTGCGATGTGCAAGTTTATGTACTGGCTGAAAACAAACGCAGGAAAAATTCCTATGACAGAGATTTCGGCATCTGATTATTTGGAAGGCTTAAGAAAAGAACAGGGTGCATTTGATTTAAGTTTTGATACCATTTGTGGTTATGCAGAGCACGGTGCTATCATCCATTATGGTGCTACACCAGAAACAGATGTGGAGATTAAGCCAGAAGGTTTACTCCTTGTTGATTCCGGCGGACAGTATTTAGAAGGAACTACAGATATTACAAGAACCTTTGCAATGGGACCTGTGACACAGGAGATGAAGAGTGACTTCACTCGCGTACTTCGTTCTAACTTAAATCTTGCAAATGCGAGATTTTTACACGGATGCAGTGGCATCAACTTAGATGTGCTGGCACGCCAGCCACTTTGGGAGGCAAATTTAGACTACAAGCATGGCACAGGTCATGGCGTAGGTCATGTACTTAACGTACACGAAGGTCCTAACGGCTTCCATTGGGGAAGAAAAGGCTATGCAGCTACTTTAGAAGAAGGCATGATTACTACGGATGAACCAGGTATCTATATTGAGGGTGCTTATGGTATCCGTTTGGAAAATGAACTCATCTGTCGCAAGGGTGAAAAGAATGAATATGGTCAGTTTATGTATTTTGAGAACTTGACCTTTGTACCATTTGACTTGGATGCTGTAGATGTAAGTCAGATGAATGAAACAGAAAAAAGATATTTGAATGCATATCATAAAGAAGTATTTGAAAAGATTGCACCACTCCTTTCAGTAGAAGAAGCAGAGTGGTTGAAAGAATACACCAAAGCGATTTAATGGTGTGGGGAACCCCAAAGAAAGGTAACGAATTATGAGCGAAAAGTTAGTTCTTATCGACGGACATAGTATTTTAAACCGAGCATTTTTTGGTTTGCCAGACCTGACGAATTCTCAGGGCTTGCATACCAATGCGGTATATGGTTTTTTAAATATTATGTTCAAGATTTTGGAAGAGGAAAAACCAAATTACTTGGCGGTAGCCTTTGATGTGAAGGCACCAACCTTCCGTCACAATATGTTTGACGGCTATAAGGGAACTCGCAAGCCTATGGCGGATGAGCTTCGCCAGCAGGTTCCAGTGATGAAGGATATGCTTACAAAAATGGGGGTTCCAATTGTTGAATTGCCAGGTTTCGAAGCAGATGACTTGTTGGGAACTATTTCTGTGATGGGTGAAGCACAGGGTATGGAGGTTTCTATTGTATCAGGAGATAGAGATTTGCTTCAGCTTGCTACAGACCATGTGCAGATTCGTATTCCAAAGACCAAGAAAACTGGTACGGAAATCGAAAATTACTATGCAAAAGATGTAGTAGAACGCTATTTGGTTACACCAAAGGAATTTATCGACGTGAAAGCTCTTATGGGAGATGCTTCCGACAATATTCCAGGCGTTCCGGGTATCGGTGAAAAGACGGCATCCGCTCTTATCGAAAAATACAAATCTATCGAAGAAGTACACGCACATGCAGAAGAGGTAAAACCTCCTCGTGCAGGTAAGAATATCGTGGAATACTGGGGACAGGCAGTAATGAGTAAGGAGCTTGCTACCATCATTACCAACGCACCTGTGACAGAAGAACCAGTATCCTTTACTTTTGAAAAGGCTCGATTAGAAAGCATCGAGGCACTCTATACAGAAGATGCATATCTTCTTTGCAAGGAACTGGAATTCAAAAACCTGCTTGGTAGATTTGCAGTAGATGCACCAAAGAACAATGCAGAAGAGCATTTTACATCGGTTCGCAATATCAAAGAGGTAGATAGAATTTTTAACGCTATGAAAGGGAAAGACGTGGCATTTACCACTGTCCCTTCCGAAAATGCAGGAGAAAACATCGAGGCAGATGGACAGATTAGTCTCTTTGCAATGGCAGAAACCAATACGTTTTCCGCATTAGCTTTGGCTTTTGGCGAAGAAGATATTTATTATATTTCCACAGGTCGCGAGGTAACAAGTAGCTATTTGTTAGAGAAAATGAAAAACGCAGAAGTAAAGATATGGATTGCCATGGATTTAAAATCCCAACTGGCACTGATGGAGTACGGTAAAGACTTTGATTATGTCTGCCAGTGGGACAAATATATTGCCGATAGAAATCGCTATTTTGATGTGACCATCGGTGCATATCTTCTCAATCCTTTAAAGGGCGATTATCCTCATGATGATATCGCCAAGGACTATGTAGGACTGATGGTTCCTACCGAAAAGGATTTGAAAGAAGATGAATGCAAGCTGGCTTGCTACAAGGCGTATATTGCATGGAAAGCAATGCCTGTAATTGCAGAAAGTTTAAAAGAGCAGGGGATGGATCAGCTTTTCTATGAAGTGGAAATGCCACTGGTATTTGTGCTTTATGATATGGAAAAGGAAGGCATCTGTATGGATGCCGCAGCCTTAAAGGAATATGGTGCCAAGCTGGAAGGCTCTATCGTGGAATTAGAAAAGAAAATCCACGAAGCAGCAGGCGAGGAATTTAATATCAATTCGCCAAAGCAGCTGGGTGTGATTCTTTTTGAAAAGCTTGGTCTTCCAAACGGAAAGAAAACCAAGACAGGCTATTCTACTTCCGCAGATGTGTTAGAGAAGCTGGCAGGAGAGTATCCTATCGTATCAGATATTTTGGAATACAGACAGTTGAGTAAGCTGAAATCCACCTATGCAGATGGTTTGCAAAACTTCGTGGGAGCAGATGGTAAAATCCACACCAGCTTCAATCAGACGATTACAGCAACAGGAAGACTTAGTAGTACAGAGCCTAATTTACAGAACATTCCAATTCGTATTGAGTTAGGAAGAATGATTCGTAAGGTTTTCCATCCAATGCCAGGTAATGTTTTTGTGGATTCAGATTATTCCCAGATTGAGCTTCGTATTTTGGCTCATATGTCAGGGGATGAAAAACTGATTGAGGCATACAATAGTGGGCAGGATATTCACAGCACTACCGCTTCACAGGTGTTCCATGTACCATTTGAAGAGGTAACACCACTTCTTCGTCGCAATGCTAAGGCAGTAAACTTTGGTATTGTATATGGTATCAGTGCTTTCGGACTTAGTCAGGATTTGGATATCAGTAGAAAAGAAGCACAGGATTATATCGACCGTTATTTTGAAACCTATCCAAAGATTAAAGAATTTATTGATCAAACAGTTGCGGATGCAAAGGAAACAGGTAAAACGACTACGATTTATGGTCGTATCAGACCGATTCCAGAGCTCTCGTCCAGCAACTTTATGCAGCGTCAGTTTGGAGAACGTGTGGCAATGAACGCACCTATTCAGGGAACGGCTGCAGATATTATTAAAATTGCAATGATTCGTGTCCATGACAGACTTATCAAAGAGGGGTACGAATCCAGACTTATTTTGCAGGTTCACGATGAACTTCTCATCGAGACGAAGGAATCTGAAAAAGATGCGGTTATCGCATTATTAGAAGAGGAGATGCATCAGGTAGCCTCACTTAGCGTTCCACTAGAGGTAGGAACTGCTTGGGGTGAAAACTGGTACGCTGCACATTAATATGAAATTTATAGGCATAACAGGCGGGGTAGGAGCAGGAAAATCTGCCATCCTATCCTATCTGGCAAATAAACCCAAAACCAAAGTCATGCTGGCAGATGACATTGCACATGAACTTATGGAGCCAGGAACAGATTGCTACAACAAAATAGTGGAAGCTTTTGTGGGAGAGGATATTTTCGATATTCCAATTAGTTTAGAAAAAATACCATTCCACAAAGGGAAACTTGCACAGGTAATTTTCTCTGATGATGAGAAGAGAGAGAAAATGAATGCTATTGTACATCCTGCGGTAAAGGAGTATGTACGTAGTCAGTATGCCGAAGAAAAGGAAAAAGGTCAGCTAGATTTACTGATTTTGGAAGCGGCTTTATTAATTGAAGAAGAATATGATGAAATTTGTGACGAACTTTGGTATATTTATACCAGTGAGGAAAATCGTCGAGCACGTTTGAAGGAATCCAGAGGATATTCGGACGAGAAAATCGACAGTATTTTCGCAAGTCAGTTAAGGGAAGCAGAGTTTAGAAAGTCAACACAGATTACCATTGACAACAATGGAGGTTTGGAGGAGACTTTTGAGCAGATAGAACAAGCTTTAAGGAGTAAGCAGATGGAAAATGTATTTGGTCTTGATATTGGTACCAGAAACGTAGTAGGTACCGTAGGATATCGTACAGAAGATGAAAAATTCACAGTAATTGCACAGTATATAAAAGAGCATGAAACCAGAGCCATGCTGGACGGACAGATTCATGACATTGGCCGTGTTGCCCGTACTGTAAATGCAGTAAAGGAAGAGTTGGAAAGACAGATTGAAAGTCCACTTTCCGAAGTATGTATTGCTGCCGCTGGTCGTGTGCTGAAAACAGTTACTACACATGTAGAGTTGGAATACCCAGAAGAAACTGTTGTACAGGGCGAAGATATTCATACTTTGCATTTGCTTGGTGTGGATAAAGCACAGGAAGAATTGAAGCAGAAAAACGATACAAAGTACAAATTCTATTGTGTAGGTTATTCCGTAGTAAAATACTACTTGAATGACGAAATCTTCATTAGCTTGGAAGGACATAAGGCGGACTTTATTGGTTGTGATATTATCGTTACCTTCCTTCCAGAAGACGTTGTAGATGGTTTGTATTCCGCAGTAGGACAGGCAGGTCTTTCTGTTGGAAATATGACACTGGAACCTATTGCCGCTATCAATGTGGCGATTCCAGAGAACTTTAGAATGTTGAACATTGCCCTCGTGGACGTGGGTGCTGGTACGAGTGATATTTCTATCACCAAGGATGGAAGTATTATCGCATATGGTATGATTCCACACGCTGGTGATGAATTAACAGAAGTAATCGTTCAGCATTATTTGGTAGATTTCAAGATGGCAGAGTCTATGAAACGCCAGTCTACCGAAGGCGAAGAGATTACATACGAAGATATTATGAGTATTCCACACACTATTCCATCGGAGGAATTGTGGGAAGTGGTTGCTCCTACTGTAGATAAGATTACCAAGGAAATTTCAGAGAAAATCCGTCATTTGAACGGTGACAAATCTGTAAGTGCCTGCTTCGTAGTAGGCGGTGGTGGAAAAATCCATGGCTTTACTGAAAAACTGGCTTCCTACTTGGATATCGTGAAGGAACGTGTTGCACTTCGTGGCGAAGAAGTACTTAAGGAAGTGAGCTTTGAACAGAAAGATATCAAGAAGGATCCACTTCTTGTTACTCCGATTGGTATCTGTATGAACTACTACGAACAGAGAAACAACTTTATCATGGTTCGTTTTAATGGAGAACTTTTAAAGCTCTATGATAACAACCGTTTGACAGTTGTGGATGCGGCTATGGCTGCAGATTTCCCTAATGAACAGATTTTCCCTAAACGAGGTAGAGCAATTAACTTTACCGTAAATGGTTCCTCTCGCATTGCAAGAGGGGAAGCAGGAGAATCTGCTGTGGTTACCATTAATGGTAAACCAGCCAGCATCAACACTCCTTTGGAACCAAACTGTGAAATTACCATTGAGCCATCTACCTCAGGGGCAGATGCAGTGTATACGGTAGCTGATTTGGAAGAATACAATAATGATACCGTTGGCTTTGTAGTAAATGGAAAAATGATTACTTGTCCAAAATTTGTACAGGTAAATGGCAGCTTAGAGCCAGGTTCTTATGAAATTCAGGATGGTGATGTCATTGAAACAAGAAACTTCTACACGGTAGGTCAGGTTGCAGAGTTTATGGATGTAGAGGTTGACAAGGATCATGACATTTTGGTAAATAATAGAGAAGCAGATTTCGGAACATTGGTATACGAAAACTTCTCTATCGAATGGACGGTGCTTTCCTTTGGCGTTGCAGACGAACCATATGAAAGACCAGTAATGCATTTGCCAGAAGGTGTTGCAAACTTGTCTAACGAAAATGCCAATGTAAGTGAATACGTTCCAGGCGAAAGCGATTATGTAGATGAAAACACAGAGGAAAGTGACATTGAGGCTGTGAAAAAAGCTGCAGCACAGATGTTTGCGAATGAAACTGGCTATGTAGCTACACCAGTAGAGGAACCAAAACCAGCATTTGATGGAATTACCGTTTATGTAAATGGGGAGCCAGTACCTATGACTGGTAAAAAGGACTATATTTTTGTAGATATTTTTGACAGAATCACCTTTGACTTAACAGCAGGACAGGGGCGTGCTATTGCAACCCTTGTGAATGGTCGTGAAGCAGCCTTTTCCGAAGCTCTCCATGATGGTGATCAGGTGGATCTGTATTGGAAAGAGAATTAATAGATTATGTTAGAATTATGTGCGATTGCCAGCGGAAGTAGTGGGAATTGTATCTGTGTAGGCAGTGACAATACTCATGTGCTTATTGATGCTGGCGTTAGTGGCAAGCGAATTGAAAACGGACTAAATGAGATTGATTTAAAAACCAATGAAATGCAAGGGATTTTAATTACTCATGAACACATTGACCATATTGCAGGTCTTGGGGTATTGGCACGTCGTTATGGTATCCCAATCTTTGCCACAGAAAAAACAGTTAATGCTATTTTAAATACCAAATCTGTTGGGAAGATAGACGAGGATTTGTTTCAGGTGATAAAACCGGGGAAACGTTTTTCCATTGGAGAGCTGATTTTTAATCCGATTTCTATTTCTCACGATGCGGCGGACCCTGTGGCATATAAGGTGATAAATGGTGACAAGACGGTTGCCGTTGTTACAGACCTTGGAAATTATAATCAAGCCATTGTTGACGAATTGCAGGGACTGGATGCATTATTGTTAGAAGCCAACCATGATATTAAAATGTTGCAGACCGGGATTTATCCATATCCATTGAAGCAGCGTATTTTAGGAGACAGAGGTCATTTGTCCAACGAAAGAAGCGGACAGCTTCTTTGCGAATTGCTTCATGATAAGTTTGGGACCGTGGTTCTAGGGCATTTAAGTAAAGAGAATAATTACGAAGAATTGGCGTACGAAGCAGTACGATTGGAAGTAACCATGGGAGACAATCCATATAAGGCAGAGGATTTCCCAATGTTGGTCGCAAAAAGAGACAGTGTTTCACCAATGATTCGAGTTTAAAGGAGAACGATTATGGAAAACAAAAAAGTAATTATCACAGTTTTAGGTAAGGATACTGTAGGTATTATTGCAAAGGTATGTACCTATCTTGCTGAAAATGGAATTAATATCCTGGATATTTCACAGACAATCGTATCTGGATACTTTAACATGATGATGATTGTAGATTTATCAAAATCAGAAAAGCAGTTTGCAGACCTTTCCAGTGATTTAGAAAATGTAGGACAGGATCTTGGTGTTTCTGTAAAATGCCAGCGTGAAGAAATCTTCGAAATGATGCACCGCATCTAGTTTTTAGAGGTTTGAGTGATTAAATTTTGAGATTTTGGAGGAAATGACATGATTAGTAACTGGGAAGTAATCGAAACCAATCATATGATTGAAAAGGAAAACCTCGATGTGCGTACCATCACCATCGGTATCAGCCTTTTGGATTGTATCGATTCCGATTTAGATAAATGTAACGAAAAGATTTATAACAAAATTACAACTGTTGCGAAGGATTTGGTAAAAGTGGGACAGGAAATCGAAAAGGATTACTGTATTCCTATCGTAAACAAGCGTATCTCTGTCACCCCTATTGCATTAGTAGGTGGTGCAGCGTGTAAGACACCAGAGGATTTCGTAACAATCGCAAAAACTTTAGATAGAGCTGCACATACAGTAGGTGTTAACTTTATCGGTGGATATTCTGCCCTCGTTTCAAAAGGTATGACACCAGCAGAAGAGAACCTTATCCGTTCTATACCACAGGCACTTGCTTCTACAGAACTGGTATGTAGTTCCGTAAACGTAGGCTCTACAAAGACTGGCATCAATATGGATGCAGTGCGTTTGATTGGTGAAATCATCAAAGAAACCGCAGAATTGACCAAAGAGAATGATTCACTTGGCTGTGCAAAATTCGTGGTATTCTGTAATGCTCCAGATGATAATCCATTTATGGCAGGTGCATTCCACGGCGTAACAGAAGCAGATGCGATTATCAACGTAGGTGTTTCAGGACCGGGTGTAGTAAAAACAGCTCTTGAAAAAGTACGTGGTGAAAGCTTTGAAGTACTTTGTGAAAC
>CAYMTP010000048.1:0-11725 GCA_964393435.1 uncultured Lachnobacterium sp.
TTTGTACTATTATGATGAAGAGGAAGATAAAGTTCTGCGAATTGGAGAAAAACCACTAGAGGTAAAAGATGGATATATTGAATATACCATTACACATTGTTCGACATATTTTGTTATGGAGGATAATTTGACGAATGTAGAGAAGGATGAAACCTCTTTGGCAGATGCAACTTTATCGGTATTGGACAATGATTTTGATAAAACGCTTGCAACGAATGCTTCACTCTTATTTTTGTCATCGCATAACATATTTTGGTTTGTTTGTCAAGTTGCGAATCGCGACCTGACAAACAGAGGGGTTCATGATACCATAATAGAAAATCAGTTGGAGGTATCGTGTTGCATACAAACGAGGAAATGAAATTATCTTCCAGTGAATCGACCAGAATATCGTTGGAAGCGATTCGAAATGGGGAAGCAGGGTTGAATAAACATAGGCAAGAACTATTGAATCGTGTGCCGAATCAGAATGATTGGGCAACTTTGAAAAGAGATAGTGTGTCTATAAAAGATATCGCATATTTATCTGCGGCGACGCATGATGAGTTTGCTTTATTGAGAGGAAAGAACAGAGATATTTTATTTCACGGAGTACCAGAGCATTGTTGTTTTGATGAGGAACTTATGTTACTTTTAAAGTCCAAGAAATTAAGGCTTGTCGTTCATTCGCATGCGGATTATAATATGATTAAATCATCATCGGATGATAGAGAATTTTTGAGGTATATCGGACAAAAAGAGAGTCTAATTGTCTCATATATCACAGGCGATGTTAAAAATTTTACACAAAGTGTCTTTGATGATATCTAAAAGGAGGGAGTAAAATGTTAAGTTTCGAAGAAGCAAAAAAAATTGGTATTCGAGCATGTGTTGATAAGATAGGCTATGCATTTTGTAGGACACACAATGATCATTCTACTTCCGTCTATGGAGAGGTAAATGGCAAAATGGAGTGTTTTATAGGTGTTAGTGATGAGCCTGAACCAGATTACGATATAGATAAAGTGGACCATTTGATTTTGACCTCAGGAAATGACTGGCCATATTATGCACATTGTAAAGTAGATATGACTACTGGTGAAATTGAATATGGAGAATGTAAAATCCCAGAATAGATGAATGTGAGAGGAAGAAATCCTAGGTAGTTCGATGAGAACTACCTAGGATTTTTGGTGAGTGGAATTTTATGATTTTATTAAAAACATTGTTGGTTAAGGAATTCTCTTAAATTCCGGTTTACGCCCTTTAAATACCGTAAAATATTCAAAACCAGCCTCATTTAAAATTGCAGGTGCCTTGTTGAAATCCCAGGCTATCTGTTCAGGTGCATGTCCATCGGAACCGATGGTGATGATTTCGCCACCAAGCTCTTTGTAGCGTTTTAAGGTTTCCATAGTAGGATGTGCATGGCCCAGGCCGTATTTAAAACCAGCCATGTTCAGCTCGATGCCTTTACCACGGGAAATCAGTGTGCGGAGGATTTCATCTATAATATCTGCAAATTTTTCGTAAGAATAATAGGTATTCTTGTTTGGACCATAACGTACTACATAATCCAAATGTCCATATACATCGAAATCGACAGAAGACTGTGCGTTCTTAAGAGTTTCTTCGAAATATTCTCTATAGCAATCATCTTCATCACGACCTTCGTAGTAAGGGGGAAAATAGATATCTATCTGCTTTACCACGTGAGTCGAGCCGATAACAAAGTCAAAGTCATTTTGCGCAATAACTTTTTCATTTTTCTCAGCCAGATATGGCTGTAGTCCTAGTTCAATTCCCCATCCAATGTCCAGTTTATCTGCAAACTGCTTTTGAACTTCTAAAATTTCTTTTTTATATGCAGGAACGTCCAGGTCAAAAAGCCCAGGTGTTTCCTTATAATCAATATCCAGATGATCGGTAAAACAGATTCCTTGCAAACCGATATCCAATGCTTTTTGTGCCATATCAAATGGCATGGCTTGACTGTCCCCAGAGAAGTGAGTGTGCATGTGCATATCGTACAAATTTAATCTTTGCAAATTCATAAAGTACCTCTTTTTTGTAAATGTTGACATAATATGTAGTGGTTTTGCTTATGATATAATGAATTGTACTACAAGAAATAGGGTTCTGGCTATGAATTTTTGCATAAAATTTCGTCAAAATGCCAAAAATTGTTCTAAAATAAAAACATTTTGTGAAAAGAATAACAAACTTCCAATTTGATATGAAAAATGCTTGAACTTTAGGCAAATATTGGGTACAATGGAACATGCGTGAGGAAAAACTCATGAATATTTATTACATTTCTAGGAGGAATTATTAATGGCAGTAAGAGTAGCGATTAATGGATTCGGTCGTATCGGCCGCCTTGCTTTCAGACAGATGTTCGGAGCAGAAGGATATGAAGTAGTAGCAATCAACGATTTAACAAGCCCAAAAATGTTGGCTCACTTGTTAAAATATGATTCTTCTCAGGGCAAATATGCTTTAGCTGATAAAGTATCTGCAACAGAAGATTCAATCATCGTTGATGGACAGGAAATCAAAATTTATGCATTCCCAGATGCAAACAATTGCCCATGGGGTGAATTAAACGTTGACGTTGTATTAGAATGTTCAGGTTTCTATACAAGCAAAGCAAAAGCAGAAGCTCACATCAACGCTGGAGCTCGTAAAGTTGTTATCTCTGCACCAGCAGGAAACGACCTTCCAACAGTAGTTTACAATGTAAACCATGAAACACTTAAAGCTGATGATACAATCATCTCTGCAGCTTCTTGTACAACAAACTGTTTAGCTCCTATGGCTGACGCTTTAAACAAATATGCAGAAATCAAATCTGGTATCATGTGTACAATCCACGCTTACACAGGCGATCAGATGACACTTGATGGACCACAGAGAAAAGGCGATTTAAGAAGATCTCGTGCAGCTGCTTGCAACATCGTTCCAAACAGCACAGGTGCTGCTAAAGCTATCGGTTTAGTAATCCCAGAATTAAACGGAAAATTAATCGGTGCTGCACAGCGTGTACCAACCCCAACAGGTTCTTCAACAATCCTTTTCGCAGTAGTTAAAGGTGAAAACGTAACAGCAGAAGGCATCAACGAAGCTATGAAAGCTGCTTCAAACGAATCATTCGGCTACAACACAGACGAAATCGTTTCTTCTGATATCATCGGTATGACATATGGTTCATTATTCGATGCTACACAGACAATGGTTAAAGAAGTTGGCGATGGTTTATACGAAGTACAGGTTGTTTCTTGGTATGACAACGAAAACAGCTACACATCTCAGATGGTTCGTACAATCAAATACTTCTCTGAACTTGCATAACTAACGAGAAAAATCAGATTTTTTGAATGCGAATGGGAAGCTTGCTTGCACATGAGCAATTCAAAATAATATGATGTGGCGACTAGCCATAGCGAGATGAAGCGAAGCGAAATCGAGCGGCTTTTTCGAGTTAACGAAAAAATTAAGGCCTAGCCGATAAGGCTAGGCCTTTTATTAATTAACTAGAATCTAGGAGGACAGTAATATGTCATTAAACAAAAAATCAGTTGATGATATCAACGTAAAAGGAAAAAGAGTTCTTGTTAGATGTGACTTTAACGTACCTTTAAAAGAGGGTGTTATCACAGACGAAACACGTATCAACGCAGCTCTTCCAACAATTAACAAACTTATTGCTGATGGCGGTAAAGTTATCCTTTGCTCACACCTTGGTAAAGTAAAAGAAGGTCCTAATGAAAAAGAATCTTTAGCTCCAGTTGCTAAGAAACTTACAGAAAAATTAGGAAAAGAAGTTGTATTCGTATCAGACTACAATGTAACAGGCGAAGCTGCAACAGCTGTAGTAGAAGCTATGAATGAAGGAGATGTTGTATTACTTCAGAATACACGTTTCCGTGGCAAAGAAGAAACAAAGAACGGCGAAGAATTCTCTAAAGAATTAGCTGATTTAGCAGACGTATATGTATGTGACGCTTTCGGTTCATCACACAGAGCACATGCTTCTGTAGCTGGCGTTACAAAATTCATCACAGAAAAAGGTGGCGAAAACGTAGTTGGTTACTTAATGCAGAAAGAAATCGACTTCCTTGGAAACGCTGTAGAAAACCCAGTTAGACCTTTCGTAGCTATCCTTGGTGGTGCTAAAGTTGCTGACAAACTTAATGTAATCAACAACCTTCTTGAAAAATGTGACACACTTATCATCGGTGGTGGTATGGCTTACACATTTATCAAAGCTCAGGGTTATGAAATCGGTAACTCACTTTGTGATGATGAAAAATTAGATTACTGTAAAGAAATGATGGCAAAAGCAAAAGAACTCGGAAAAGAACTTCTTCTTCCAGTTGATGCTGTAACTATCAAAGATTTCCCAAATCCAATCGATGGGCCAGTAGAAACAGAAGTTTATGATATCACAGCTATGCCAGCAGACCGTGAAGGTTGCGATATCGGACCTAAGACAGCAGCTATGTACGCAGAAGCAGTAGCATCTGCTAAGACAGTTGTTTGGAATGGACCAATGGGTGTATTCGAAAACCCAACACTTGCAGCTGGTACTCTTGCAGTAGCAAAAGCTTTAGCTGATACAGATGCAACAACAATCATCGGTGGTGGTGACTCAGCAGCTGCTGTAAACCAGATGGGTTACGGCGACAAGATGTCTCACATCTCTACAGGTGGTGGAGCTTCTCTTGAATTCTTAGAAGGCAAAGAACTCCCAGGTGTAGTAGCAGCAGATGATAAATAAAAGTAGAGCGCTTAATGAAAGCGAGTGAAAACGAAGCTTGAATTTAGTGCGAACTTTGTTCGGAGGAACTTGGCGATTGGCGAGCGAAAGCGAAGACAGAGCCTAGTGAACCGAACTACCTTATAAATTCAGGGGGAAAATATTATGGCAAGAAGAAAAATTGTAGCCGGCAACTGGAAAATGAACATGACTCCAAGCCAGGCAGTGAAATTAGTAGAAGAATTAAAACCATTGGTAGAATCTGATTCAGTAGACGTAGTATACTGCGTACCTGCAATCGATATTGTACCTGTAGTAGAAGCTGTAAAAGGCACAAACGTACAGGTAGGTGCAGAAAACATGTACTTCGAAGAAAAGGGTGCTTACACAGGTGAAATCTCAGCAGAAATGCTTGTAGATGCTGGTGTAAAATATGTTATCATTGGACATTCTGAAAGAAGAGACTACTTCAAAGAAGATGATGCACTTTTAAACAAAAAAGTGAAAAAAGCATTAGAAGCTGGTCTTACACCAATCCTTTGCTGTGGCGAATCACTCGAACAGCGTGAAATGGGTGTAACTCTTGATTGGATTCGTCTTCAGATTAAATCTGACTTAGATGGCGTAACAGCAGAACAGGTTGCTTCTTTAGTTATCGCTTATGAACCAATCTGGGCTATCGGAACTGGTAAAACAGCTACATCTGATCAGGCACAGGAAGTTTGTGCAGCAATTCGTGAATGTATCAAAGAAATGTACGACGAAGCTACAGCAGAAGCAGTTCGTATTCAGTACGGCGGCTCTGTAAATGGTGCTAATGCAGCAGAACTTTTTGGAAAAGCTGACATTGACGGAGGTCTTGTTGGTGGTGCTTCATTAAAAGCAGATTTTGGAAAAATCGTAAACTACTAATTCCTATAAAGAAATGTAGAAAGAGGGGGGCCGTTATGGCTCCTCTTTTTCTGTTTTAGATGGATTTTCTCTTGTAAAAATATGGAGAGTTGTCTATAATAGGAGTGTTGCGGATAATGATACACAAGAGGAGTTTCTATGGATAAAAAACGCATAGGACATGCGTGCTTATCTGTATTATTGGTTGCGGCGATAGGGATTGGTATTTTTTATCACAGTGGTATTGATTGGGCTGCATGGTTCAGTGAAGAAAGTGATGAGAAAATAGAGAATTTATTGGACAACAATCCGTTTTCTAATTCGACGAGTCTCCAGACGAAAAGGGTTGTGAATGACTTATCGAAAGCGTTTGAAATAATACTAGAGAAAAGTACGAAAGAATTTCATAAAGGGTATCCGATTGACCAATCTTTTTTACTTTGGATAAATCATACATTTGGCGATGAGGCTGTTATGGATATTGCATATCGTCTGTATGAAGGTTATATAGATGAGGATTTGTGGTATGAAATTACCGGAAATTCGATGCATGTGCTTTGGCTTATGTATTGTAGGGACTTGGGATTTTCCACCTATCAGTTGGAACATGTACGCTGGATGGAATGTGCCAACGAAGATGTGGTTACCATAGATTTCACAGGGGATATCAATCTGGCGGATGATTGGTATACAATGCAGGAAGCAAGTACGAAAGAAAATGGTATCTACGATTGTATTTCGGAAGAAATTGTAAAGGAATTGCAGTCCGCGGATATATCGGTTATTAACAATGAATTCGTTTTCAGTGATGGCGGAGATAGACAAGTTAATAAATCCTATACTTTCCGAGCTAAGACTGAGAATATCTCGCTATTAGATGCCTTTGGTACAGATTTGGCGAATTTGGCGAACAACCACACCTATGATTTTAGAGAATCAGGGCTTATGGATACGATTGCAACCTTAGAGGGGCATGGTATTGCAACGATGGGAGCAGGTGCGAATTTAGCAGAAGCGAAAACGATTCAATACTATGTAGCAAATGGTAAAAAAATTGCATTTGTATCTGCTACAGAGATTGAAAGATATTCTACATATACCAAGGAAGCCACAGAGACGGAAGCTGGTGTGTTAAAAACGCTAGACCCTGCCATCTATCGGCAGGTGATTGCAGAGGCGTCCGAAAATAGCGATTATGTAATTGCTAGTGTACATTGGGGTACTGAAGGGACTTATCGCTATAGCAGCTCGCAGTACAATTTGGCAAAGATATTTGTAGAGGCTGGTGCGGATGCTGTGATTGGTGGACATCCACATAGATTACAGGGTGTGGAATACATAGATGGTGTACCCGTATGTTTTAGTTTGGGAAATTTCTGGTTCTCGACCGGAACATTATATACTACAATCGCCCAGATTCAGATTGATGATGAGGGAGAATTGGCACTTCGCATGATTCCATGTATACAAAAGGAATTGACGACGTCTATGTTGTCGGAGGAAGAATCGGAGGCTTTTTACAAGTTCATGGCAGATATTTCTACGGATGTTGTAATTGACAAAGAGGGATATATATATAATACTGCTAATGGAGCCAATGAACATTTGTTACATGGTGAGAACTATCAATCAGGAAAACGATATGGTAGTTACAATGGATACAGAGATTTAGAGGGCCGTTCGATTGATATCGTAGGCAATCTTCAATAAATATAAGAAAAGAGGAAAATATAATGAGTAAAAAACCAGTTGTATTAATGGTACTTGATGGTTATGGATTAAATGAAAATCCAGAAGGAAATGCTGTTGCAATGGCAAGCACTCCAGTAATGGATAAATTAATGGCAGAATGTCCTTTTGTAAAAGGTAATGCTTCAGGACTTGCAGTAGGTCTTCCAGATGGACAGATGGGGAACTCAGAAGTAGGTCATATGAATATCGGTGCTGGCCGTATTATTTACCAGGATCTTACCAGAATTACAAAAGAAATTGGTGATGGTACATTCTTTGACAATAAAGCACTTCTTGCTGCAATCGAAAATTGTAAGAAGAACAATTCGGATCTTCACCTTTGGGGACTTCTCTCTGACGGTGGTGTTCACAGCCATATTACTCACGTATATGGCATTTTAGAAATGGCAAAAAAGAATGGTTTGGAAAACGTATACGTTCATTGCTTCTTAGATGGACGTGATACTCCTCCAGCTTCTGCAAAAGGTTTTGTAGCAGATCTTGAAGCAAAAATGGCAGAAATCGGTGTAGGTAAAGTAGCTTCCCTTTCTGGACGTTACTATGCTATGGACCGTGACAATAACTGGGACCGTGTAGAAAAAGCTTACAATGCATTAGTAGCTGGTGAAGGTGTTCAGGAAACAGATGCGGTAGAAGCTATGCAGAATTCTTACGATAATGGTATAACAGACGAATTCGTTCTTCCAACTGTTATTACAGAAGACGGAGTACCACGTGCGGTCGTAAAAGCAAATGACTCTGTAGTATTTTTCAATTTCCGTCCAGACCGTGCACGTGAAATAACAAGAGCATTCTGCGATGACAATTTCACAGGTTTTGAAAGAAAAACAGGATTCCTTCCACTTACTTATGTTTGTTTCAAGGATTATGATGAAACCATTCCAAACAAAATCATCGCATTCGAAAAGGAATCTATCACAAATACATTTGGTGAATACCTTGCAAAATGTGGCAAGAAACAGTTGCGTCTCGCTGAAACAGAAAAATATGCTCACGTAACCTTCTTCTTCAACGGCGGTATCGAAGAGCCAAACGTAGACGAAGCTCGTTTACTTGTAAACTCACCAAAAGAAGTAGCAACATATGATTTAAAACCAGAAATGAGTGCTCCAGAAGTAGGTGTAGACCTTGTAGAAGCAATCAAATCTGATAAATATGATGTAATCGTTATCAACTTCGCAAACCCAGACATGGTAGGTCATACAGGTGTGATTCCTGCAGCAGTAGCAGCGGTTGAACGTGTTGACAGCCTTGTTGGTGATGCAGTAGAAGCTGTAAAAGAAGTAGGCGGCGTAATGTTCATCTGTGCTGACCATGGAAATGCAGAAAAAATGGTAGACTACGAAACAGGCAAACCACACACAGCTCACACAACAAATCCAGTTCCATTCATTCTCGTAAATGGAGAAGAAAACTGGAAGCTTCGTGAAGGAGGATGTCTTGCAGATATCGCACCAACATTACTTGAAATTATGGGATTAGAGCAGCCGGCAGAAATGACTGGAGAATCTCTCTTAATTAAATAAAACGCTTGAAAATATCAAATTCTTATGATATACTGTCATGAGTTGTGAAGTTATGACATAGGAGGTGTAAACCGTGGAAATCTTAAAGACAATCTTAACAATTGTATTTATTATAGTCAGTCTTGTAATTACTGTAGTAATTTTGATGCAGGAAGGTAAACAGGCAGGTCTCGGTGCTATCGCAGGTGCTGCTGATACTTACTGGGGAAAAAATAAAGGACGTTCAATGGAAGGAATGTTAGTTAAAATCACAAAGATTTGTGTAGCTGTTTTCCTTTTATTAGCTGTAGTTCTTAACTTAGGAATTTGGTAAAATTCGAGGGCTGTCTTAAAAGACAGCCCTTTTTTTTCCGCGAATAAGCAGAGGAAAATGGAAGTATGCTAAATAAACAAGCTTGCTTGTTTTATTAAGTAGACTTCCATTTGAAGAGCAACGCGAACGAGAAATGCGAAGCATTTCGAGTCTCGGCTTATTCGCGTATATAGGAGGTATCTCTTGGGAAAAGATTTTAAAAAGAGAAAAGAAATCGTATATAAATTTATCTGCGACGATATGTATGTTCCTATGAAAATCAAGGAGCTGGCAATCGTACTTGGGGTAAAAAAAGAGGATAGACCACAGTTGGAAGAGATACTATTAGAGCTTATGGCAGAAGGAAAAATTTCTCTTTCCAAGCGAGGAAAATATACAAAAGCAGAGGAATCTCAGATTGTAGGTGTTTTCACAGCCCATCCAAAGGGCTTTGGATTTGTGTCTGTTGAGGGGGAGGAAGAGGATATCTTTATTCCCGAAGCCAAGGTAGGTGATGCACTTCATATGGATAAGGTGCAGGTGGTGGTATCGCCATTTGCCACAGGTCGCCGCAAAGAAGGCGTCATTGTAAAAGTGTTAGAACGTGGTATGAAGCAGGTAGTTTGTACCTATGAGCAAAGCAAGAACTTCGGCTTTGCCGTACCAGATAATCCACGTTTTGGTTCTGATATTTTTATTCCGCTAGAGCGTTCCAAAGGAGCGGTGAAAGGACATAAGGTAGTAGTAGAAATCACTAAGTATGCCCAGCCTGGCAAGAGCCCAGAGGGAAAAGTAGTAGAAATTCTCGGTCATGTAAATGATCCGGGTACCGATATCCTGTCCATCGTGCGTGCTTATGAGCTTCCTATGGAATTTTCTGAGAAAATTATGCATCAGGTGGAAAACGTAGCCAAAGAGGTATCCGAGGCAGATATGGCAGGCCGTATGGACCTTCGCGACGTAGTCATGGTAACCATCGATGGTGAAGACGCCAAAGACTTGGATGACGCAGTATCTGTAACCAAGGATGGCGATAACTATATCCTTGGTGTGCACATTGCGGATGTAACCAATTACGTGCAGGAAAAGAGTGCATTAGACGTAGAAGCCTTAAAACGTGGTACTTCCGTTTACCTGGTGGACCGTGTGATTCCTATGCTTCCACATGCTTTATCTAATGGTATCTGTTCTTTAAATGCAGGTGAAAATCGCTTGGCTCTAAGCTGTATCATGACCATCAATCCAAAGGGAGAGGTCATTGACCATACCATCGCAGAAACAGTTATTAAAGTAGATACTCGTATGAGTTACACTAGTGTGAAAAAAATATTGGCAGATAAAGACGAAGAAGAAATTGAAAAATATCGTGATTTGGTTCCGATGTTTGAATTGATGGAAGAGTTAGCGGCAATACTTCGTAAAAAACGTATGAACCGCGGATCCATAGATTTTGACTTCCCAGAAACCAAGGTGATTTTGGATAAGGAAGGCAAACCAATCGATATCATGCCTTATGATCGAAATGTGGCTACCAAGATTATCGAGGATTTTATGCTTATCGCCAACGAAACTGTCGCTTCCGACTATTTCTGGCAGGAGCTTCCTTTTGTTTATCGTACACACGATAATCCAGATGATGAAAAGATAAAGAAATTAAATACCTTTATCAATAATTTCGGTTACCATATTCATTTGGGCGGCGAAGACATTCATCCAAAAGAATTGCAGAAGCTGTTGGGCAAGATTGAAGGAACACCAGAAGAGGCACTTATCAGCCGATTGACATTGCGTTCTATGAAGCAGGCAAAGTATACTACTTTTTGTGCAGGGCATTTTGGATTGGCAGCGAAGTATTATTGTCATTTTACCTCCCCAATTCGACGTTATCCGGACTTGCAGATTCATAGAATTATCAAGGAAAACCTGCGTGGTCGCATGAATGACAAACGTATCGAACATTATGACAAGATTCTGAACGAAGTAGCGAAGCATTCCAGTGAGACGGAGCGTCGTGCAGAAGAAGCAGAACGCGAAACTGTGAAACTGAAAAAAGTCCAGTATATGGAGCAGTTTATCGGAGAAGAATTCGAGGGTGTCATTTCAGGTGTCATGGAATGGGGCATTTTCGTAGAACTTCCAAACACTGTAGAAGGCTTGGTACGTGTCACTGCATTAAACGACGACTATTACCACTATATCGAATCTACCTATGAAATGGTAGGAGAGAACAGCGGTAAAGCCTATAAGTTAGGTCAAAAGGTTAAGGTTCGCGTGGAAGGCACCGATAGAATATCTAGAACGGTGGATTTTTCATTAGTGGAAGAATTTTAAACTAATAGTTTAGTTGATTTTTTATAAGAAATCGTTTATCATCGTATGTGGCTAGAAAAGCTAGCCGCATACTTCAAATTATGAAAGGAGGATGCCTCATGGAAAAAGGCGAGAAAAAACTTATCGCAAACAACAAAAAAGTTTACCATGAATATTTCTTGGAAGAAATATATGAAGCAGGCATCGCCCTTCATG
>CAYMTP010000049.1:0-11545 GCA_964393435.1 uncultured Lachnobacterium sp.
CGCCTGGACGTTTTTCTTCCATAACAGAGTATTTCCAACGGCATGGATGGGTGCAGGCACCTTTATTTGCATCTCTTCCTGTAAAGAAGTTGGAAAGCAGACATCTTCCAGAATAAGAAATACACATTGCACCATGGATAAAGGTTTCGATATCCATATCCTCTGGGATATTATCACGGATTTCTTTAATTTCACGAAGAGAAAGTTCGCGGGCAGTTACCACACGCTTTGCTCCCATCTGATACCAGAAATTAAAGGTACCATAGTTGGTATTGTTCGCCTGCGTACTGATGTGACGTTCAATATCTGGACAGATTTCCTTTGCCAACATAAAGATAGCTGGATCAGCGATGATAAGACCGTCTGGTCTGTCAGGCTTCATGTTGTTTAATTCTTCAAAGTATCTGCGCACACCATCTAAATCATAGTTATGCGCCAAAATATTTGCAGTTACATACACCTTTACTCCGTGGTCATGGGCGAATTTGATACCTTCTGCCATTTCTTCTGGTGAAAAGTTCTTCGCCTTCGCACGAAGTCCAAAGGCTTCACCACCAATATATACCGCATCTGCACCGAAGATTACGGCGATTTTCAACACTTCCAGACTGCTCGCTGGACAAAGTAGTTCTATTTTTCTCATGTGATTCTGTTAATCCTCCTGATAAAGAATGTGCTTGCACATTCGTGCACGCGAGCGGAGTTGCATCGCAACTATTTTCCTTTCCGCGAGCTGTGCATTTTCAACGCTAAGTTCGCTTAGAACTTAGCGTTATCCCATCTCCAATTGGCAACACTGCTGTCACTAAATCATCTCGATGGGTCAGTTCGTATAAATATTCTCTCATTCTCTTATGGATGGTACGATTTCTTCTTGTAACCACAAAATGGGACTCTATGATGTCGCCATCTTGCAACACATTATCCGATACCAACACCCCATCCTTTTTCAAAAGACGAAGAATATCTGGCATAAAGTTAATGTACTGTCCCTTAGCCGCATCCATAAAAATCATATCGAAAGGTTCCTCCAGAGTTTTCAACACCTCTGTTGCATCTCCCTCGATTAAAGTAATCTGATTTTCTTTTCCTGCACGAATGAAGTTTTCTCGTGCAATTGGAATTCTTTTTTCATAATTTTCTATGGTAACAATCTCACAAGGATAAGGGGCGTATTCTGCCATCAAAATCGCAGAAAAACCTACCGCTGTTCCTACCTCTAGAATACGTTTTGGCTTTTGCATTGCCAAAAGTAATTTTAAAAAGCTCTGCATTTCTTTCCGAATAATCGGAACATAAGAATCCAGAGCTTCTCTTTCTATGGTATCGAGAATCGCAGTATTCCCTCGGTCTAGTGAGTTGATATATGTTACCAGACGCTCATCTACTACCACAATTATTCACCTGTGCTTTCAGTACCTTCTGCAACGTTATTTTCTGCCATGAGAATAATCATCTCTCTTGAATCCATAGCAGTACTTAAGGTATACGTTCCTGGTACTATTTTTCCTGAATATGCCGACAATTTGTACTGTAACCAGAAAAGATTGGCATCACGAACCAAACCTTTTTCTACTAAAAGCTCTCCTATTTCGCTCGCACCCATTGATTCATCAATGACCACTTCCATATATATTCCTGGTTTCTCATCTATCGCGCTTTCTGTAAATACACGATATCCAAAGTCATAGGCGATAAAACTTACTGTCATTGTGCAGTATACAATGAGAAGCACAACCACGAGGATAAGTCCTACCTTTACGCCTCGAAAAATCACTTTGTTAATATCCATATATTACTCCTATACTTCCATTATGATTGGCAAAATCATCGGACGACGTTTTGTCTCCTTCCACACAAAATCACCAACTGCATCCTTCACTTCTGTTTTTATCTTGCTCCAGTCGGTAATACGACGATCCATGATTGATTCCATGGTGTTGTCTACTACTGACTGCATTTCATCCATTAACGTTTCAGAATTTCGCACATATACGAAGCCACGCGAAACAATATCTGGTCCATCTAACACAAGACCTGTAACACTATCCAACGTCATAACCACAACGATAATACCATCATCTGCAAGACGCTGTCTGTCACGAATAACGATGTTTCCAACATCACCAACACCATTTCCATCTACCATGATGTTGCCAACCTGAACACGTCCTGTTACCTCTGCACCATCTTCATCCAATTCCAAAACATCACCAGAAGAAAGAATCTTAATATCCTCTTTATCAAAGCCCAATTCTTCCGCAATCTTTGCTTGTGCAATTAAATGCTTGTATTCCCCATGAACTGGAATACTGTACTTTGGATTTACCAAAGAATAAATTAATTTGATATCTTCCCTGCAGGCATGTCCTGATACATGTACATCCTGGAAAATAACATCTGCACCTTTTTTCATTAATTCATTGATTACACCCGTCACGGATTTCTCATTACCTGGAATTGGTGATGAACTAAATACGATTAAGTCATTTGGTTTAATCGCAATCTTTCGATGTGTACTGTTTGCCATACGAGAAAGAGCTGCCATAGATTCGCCCTGACTACCTGTCGTAATAATAACGGTCTGTTCGTCTGGATAATTACGAAGCATTTCGCCTTCAATCAAAATATTGTCAGGCAGAGATAAATAGCCTAATTTCGCAGCAATATCAATGGTATTTACCATGCTGCGTCCTTCGATAGCTACTTTCCTTCCAAATTTTTCTGCCGAATTAATAATCTGCTGTACACGATCAACATTGGACGCGAAGGTCGCAATAATAATTCTCTGTTTCTTATGGTCTTCAAAAATGTTATTTAATACTGCACCTACACTCTTTTCTGACTGGGTAAATCCAGAGCGTTCTGCATTGGTACTATCACACATAAGTGCCAGTACGCCTTTCTTACCGATTTCGCCAAATCGAGCCAAATCGATTGCATCTCCAAACACTGGCGTATAATCTACTTTAAAGTCACCTGTGTGAACCACGATACCCGCTGGCGAATAAATTGCCAAAGCTGCTGCATCCTGAATACTATGGTTCGTACGAATAAACTCTACACGGAAGCAGCCAATATTGATATGCTGCCCATATTTTACTACCTTGCATTTTACTTTTCCGAGCATTTCGTGCTCTTCCAATTTGTTCTCAATCAGGCCTATTGTAAGCTTTGTCGCATAAATAGGAACATTTATATCACGAAGGACAAATGGAATCGCTCCAATGTGGTCCTCGTGTCCATGTGTAATAAAAAATCCTTTCACTTTATCAATGTTTTCCTTTAGATATGTTACATCTGGAATAACCAGGTCGATTCCTAACATATCATTCTCAGGAAACGCTAAGCCACAATCCACAACAATAATACTGTCTTCATACTCGAAAGCAGTAATATTCATGCCGATTTGCTCCATGCCTCCTAAAGGTATTATCTTTAGTTTGCTCTTTGCGTTTTCTTTCATATTTCCTCCTGCCGATCTAATACTCGATATCTGTCTCCTCGTCGGTCAGCTCGGTGAATACTTTTGCAAGTGCCATGAACTCCACTTCATCTTCTACCACTTCATAAAGTACTTCCTCGTTCTGGTCAACGACTTCTTTTAAAATATAGGCATCCAAAGTGCCATCTTCTGCATCCTCTGATACCAAAAGGTATTTTGTTCCGTTTAATTGTGTTTCTTCTTCTACGATAAATTCGACCTGTTCCTGTGTTTCAGGGTCTGTAAAAGTTACTTTTTCCATTTTTCACCTCTTCTATGCATACAAATAAAGAATGTGCGTGCAATTTTCTTTACACACATTCTTTAATTTTTTCCGCAATTTGATAAATAATCCAAATATCCTTGTAATATGAATATAGCCGCAATTTCGTCTACATATTCTTTACGGTGTTCACGGCGAATTCCCATTTTCATCATGGAATTATCCGCAGCCACCGTAGTCAGTCGCTCATCCCAAAGAACTACTTCAAGCTCCGTACGTTTTTCTAACATTTCCTTGAATTCTTTCGTTCTTTCGCAGCGTTCACCTTCTGTGTTATTCATATTCTTAGGGTAGCCAAGCACTATTTTTTCAACACCGTACTCGCCTACCAATTCATCGATTCGGGCCAAAGTCTGCCGCAGCTTGGTTGGAGCCTTTCTACGAATAATCTCCACGCCCTGTGCCGTAATGAGAAGCTCATCACTTACTGCTACACCTACAGTCTTTGTACCAAAATCCAATCCTAAAATTCGCATAAATCACCTTACCGGAATCTGAGAAACAAAGTTTCTCAGATTGTCGCGGTGCTCGTCAAAACTATATGCCAGCATACGTTTTTCCTCGCTACTCGCGCAAGTTATGCCCAGTCTTCGTTCTTAATATAGGCCTTTAAGATTTCTTCTACTACTTCGTCTCGTTCTACCTTCATAATCAAACTTCTAGCATTGTTATGGTTGGTGATATAGGTTGGATCACCAGACATAATATACCCAACAATCTGATTTACAGGATTATAGCCTTTTTCTTTCATTGCCGCAAAGACAACTTTCAGAACGTCTTTTACCTGAAGTTCCGGTTCCTTTTCTACTCTAAAATATTGTGTGTTGTTTAAATTCTGCATAATTTCACGCCCTTGCTTTTGTTCTTTATTTCCGAAGCCCTATATGTTTACATTGTAAACTACTTAAGGCAAAAATACAACCTTATTCCATGAGATAAATTTCATCATTTATCATTTTTGTAAGGGTACCCCGCACGATTTTGCTATCCAATGGTACATCTGAAATCTTAGCTACCTTTATATACTCTTTGGTATAACCTACATAATATTTAGCACCATCAATTACCGTTTCTTCTTCAAACAGTACGTCTTCTTCTCTTCCCAGATAATGCTGACGGAATTCCTTGGACATTTTATCCCCAAGCTCTATCAAATTGGCACTTCTTTCTTTCTTTACATTCTCTGGCACCTGGTCCTTCATGACAGCTGCTCTCGTCCCCTGACGTTTGGAGTACTGAAAAATGTGCATTTCATAAAAATGAATCCGTTCTAAAAATTCGCGAGTCTGGGCAAACTCTTCTTCAGTTTCTCCTGGGAAACCAACGATAACATCTGTGGTAATGGCTGGGTATTCAAAATATTTACGAAGGATTTTACATCCGTTTTCGTATTCTTCTGCCGTATATTTTCGGTTCATTCGCTGCAAAGTTGCATCGCATCCACTCTGTAACGAGAGGTGGAAATGTGGACAGACTTTTTCCAATTTACTAAGCTCTGCTACAAATTCTTCCGTCACTACCTTGGGTTCAAGGGAACCTAAACGGATACGTTTGACGCCTTCACATTTGTGGATTTCCTGAATCAAATGAAGCAGACTTTCCCCTGTTTCGATTCCATAAGAACTCAAATGAATTCCCGTAAGAACCACTTCTTGATATCCATTTTCTGCTAAACGAGTGACCTCTTCTAAAACTGACTCCATATTTCTGCTACGAACACGACCTCTGGCATAAGGAATAATACAGTAGCTGCAAAACTGATTGCAGCCATCCTGTACCTTGATAAAGGCTCTGGTGTGCTCCGATGGTTTATCCAAATAAAGTTCTTCAAACTCCTGATTTCTCTCATTGATATCTAAAACTGCATCTATCTTTCCATGGTCACGGAAAAATTCATCCAGTCGTGAAACCAGTTCATGCTTCTTATTATTTCCAATAATAATATCTATTGCTTCGTCTACTACAGCTTCCTGCTCTTTGGTCTGCACATAACATCCCGCTGCTACAACCACAGCTTCTGGATTCAGTTTCTTCGCACGATGTAGCATTTGGCGAGATTTACGATCTGCCATATTGGTAACCGAACAGGTATTAATCACATAAACATCTGCTCTCTCTCCAAAGGAAACGATTTCATAGCCAGCAGACTCTAACATCTGCTGCATGGCTTCGGTTTCGTATGCATTTACTTTACAACCTAAATTGTGTAATGCTGCTTTTTTCATTTCAAACCCTAACTTTCTATCCTTGTTTCTTGTTTAATACATGGTTGACTTTTCCAATAAAAACTATTAGTATCTTACTTGTGAAGATTCTTAATATTTGTAGGAGGTTCAAAATGAAAACAATACAGATTTCATTAAACTCTATTGGAAAAGTAAAATCTTTTGTAAACGCAATTACACAGTTCGAATATGATTTCGATTTAATTTCCGGAAGATATGTAATCGATGCTAAATCTATTATGGGTATCTTCAGTTTAGATTTATCAAAACCTATCGACCTTGCAATTCATGCCGAGGAAAACCTCGATGAAATCATGGAAGTGTTGAAACCATATCTTTGCGATAACTATTCAGAAGTGTAAAAAATGCTAACAGCCTATACAAGCTTGCTTGTAGTGGGCTGTTTGTTTTTTATACGGCGTTTAGCCGAAGCAAGAAGTAGCAACTGTATTTGCTGCCAATTCGAGCTTTTCTGAATATCTATCTGTTACTCTGCTTCTACCATAATGGTTTCTGTTGTTGTAATGGCAATTTCCATTAATTCATCAATTTTCTCAGCTAATTTTGTTTCTGATTTTCTGATATATTCCACGTTTGGTTTTGTTACAGGATGCTTTGCTACGAAGATTGTACAACAGTCTTCGAATGGCAAAATCGAAGTTTCATACGTATCGATTTTTTCTGCGATAGTTACGATATCCTGCTTGTCCATCGCGATAAGTGGGCGATAAACTGGCATGGTACATGCATCATTTGTTGCTGCAAGAGACTGCATGGTCTGGCTTGCTACCTGTCCGATACTTTCGCCTGTGATAAGACCTAAGCACTTTCCTTCTTTCGCAAAATGCTCTGCAATTTTCATCATGTAACGACGCATGATGATAGTCAGTTCCTCGTGTGGACATTTCTCATAAATATATAACTGAATATCCGTAAAGTTTACGATATTGAGCTTGATTGGTCCTGTGTAAGCAGCCACCTTTTTCGCCAAATCGATAACCTTCTGTTTTGCACGTTCACTGGTGTATGGTGGTGCATGGAAGTAAGTTGCTTCAATGGTAACACCACGTTTCGAAATCATATAACCTGCAACTGGGCTATCAATACCGCCTGAAAGTAAAAGCATTGCTTTTCCAGCTGTTCCTAAAGGCATACCGCCTGGTCCAGGAATTTCTGTAGAATAAATATTAATCATCGGACGGATTTCGATATTTACCATAACCTGTGGTTTGTGAACATCTACGGAGGTTTCTGGGAACGCTTCCAAAATCTTTTCGCCTACCGCAGCATTGATTTCCATAGAAGTCATTGGGTAGTTCTTTCTTGCACGACGAGCATTTACCTTGAAGGTAAAGTTCTTGTCTGGATATGCTTCATCGATGTGCTCAATTACAGTTTTACAGAGTGCTTCAAAGCCCTCATCTTCTACTAAAAGAACTGGACAAATGCCTACGATACCAAACACACGCTGTAAAGCAGCTACTGTTTCGTCGTAGTCATAATCTCCTTCTGTTTCTACATAAATACGTCCATTTTCTTTACGAACTGTGAAGTTTCCATCTACTGATTTGAGCTGGTAACGAATATTTCTTACCAATGCATCCTCAAAAATGTATCTGTTTTTTCCTTTGATTGCGATTTCCGCATACTTAATCAAAAATGCTGTGTACATAATTATCTCCTTGTATATTTCTGTAACATCGGAATGGTCTCACGCATCACATCTAATGCATAATCCAATTCCTCTTTTGTGGTGTGAATCGAAAAACTAAAACGCACCGTGGAGTCTAAAAGCTCTTTCTTTAAACCAATGCTCTGCAAGGTACTGCTGATGGCTGGTTTATTGGAAGAGCACGCACTACCTGCGGATACATAGATATCTCTATCTTCAAGTGTATGAAGAATAACTTCTGCTCGAACACCCTCAATGCTGACACTTACAATGTGTGGAGCACTATCGTGGTCTTTTTTGCCGTTCACCGATACTCCATCTAGTTTTTCAACTTCTTCTATAAAATAATCTCTCAGTCCAAAGAGATGATTTCTATTCTCTTCTAATTTTTGATACATTTCCTCTGCAGCGACTGCCAATCCTGCAATAGCCGGTACGTTTTCTGTACCGGAACGCATTCCCTTCTGCTGTCCGCCACCATGAATCAAAGGTTTCACCTTAGTCTTGTCTTTGATAAACAGGAAGCCGCTTCCCTTTGGTCCATGAATCTTGTGACCGCTGACCGAAAGCATGTCCACATTGCATTTCTTCGGAAAAATCTGCATTTTCCCATAAGATTGAATGGCATCCACATGGAACAAGGTCTTTGGGTTAGCTGCCTTAATCACCTTACCCGCCTCTTCGATTGGCTGCAAAGCACCGATTTCGTTGTTCACCTGCATGATAGAAACCAAAATCGTATCCGGACGAATGGCATTTTTCAGTTCGTCTAACTTGATTTGTCCATATTGGTCGACTCCAAGATAGGTCACTTCAAATCCATTTTCTGATAGCCAGATAAATGGATTGGATACTGACGCATGTTCAATCGAAGTGGTAATCACATGCATACCTGCTCGTTTATTGGCAAGGGCACTTCCGATGATAGCTAAGTTGTTGGACTCGGTTCCACCAGATGTGAAATATAGCTCCTTTTCCTCCACCTTCAAGGTTTTGGCAATCTTCTTTTTTGATTCTGTAATATATTTTTCCGCTATAACACCCTTCATGTGCAAGGAGGAGGGATTTCCATAATCCTGTGTTAAAAGCTCTACCATTTTCTCTGTAGCCGCTTTGCTACAGCTGGTAGTGGCGGAGTTGTCTAAGTAAGCTTCCATATTTCCAAGCTACTCCTTCTCTATATTTATCTACTAATTACATTATAAAGTCACATTGTCATTACTCATCAAGACAGAAAATCAGCATTGATAATGTAGCAAGACCTGCGGTTTCTGTACGAAGAATACGTCTGCCGAGAGAGATTCGGTGTGACCTTTCTTCCAATACTTGCGAGACCCCTTCTCCTTTGTTTGTCGGGCAAATACCTTCTATTTCCTCCAGTGAGAACCCACCCTCTGGACCGATAAAAATTGCAATACTCTGTCCCGGCTGAATCTGCTTCATAATATCACGTGTAGCTTCCATGCCACGTTCGCATTCATATGGCACAAGTACAACATCAAGTTCTTCCGCTTTTTTCAGTGCTTCCTTCCAGGTCAGAGGCATCTGAATCTCTGGAATCATAGTTCGTTTGGATTGCTTTGCGGCACTTTCTGAAATCGCCTGCCAACGCTCTACCTTTTTTCCAGCCTTTTTATCATCTAGCTTTACCACACAGTTTTTCATGGCTACTGGAATGATTTCATGCACGCCGAGCTCTACCGCTTTCTGGATAATCAATTCCATCTTGTCACCCTTTGGCAAGCCTTGGAACAAAAATATACGGTTCTCTAATTCGGTTCCATTTTCGTCTTCACTTTCGATGACTACGATAACCTCGTCGTCTAAAATAGTATCAATGACACCAAAGAAGCTGCGTCCATTATAGGAAATGCTGACACGCACACGTTCTCCCGTCTTCATACGAAGCACGTTTTTGATATGATTTACATCGCTGCCAAGGATAGAAATTCTATCTCCTGCCAGCTGATTTTCTTCTACGAAAAATTGATACATAATTTTCCTCTTTCATGGCACATCAACACAACTACTAGTTCTTACGGGCTGTGATATTTACCCACTCTCCCTGATGATTGATCTGTACGATTTCCATACCAGCTTTTTCAATGGCTTCTTTTACTTCATTTTCTTTAAAATCAATGATACCAGAAGTAATGAAAAGTCCGCCTTTTTTAAGACGAGCTGGGATTACTGGTGCCATTGGAATGATAACGTCAGCCAAAATATTTGCTACTACGATTTCGTATTCCTCTGTACCAACAGTTTCCTGAAGTTCCTTGTCATCAATCAGGTTACCAACATAGAATTTTCCAAGGCTTTCATCCAAATGGTTTACTTCCATGTTTTCTCTGGTAGAAATCATACAGTCTGCGTCTAAGTCTGTACCTACCACTTCTCTTGCACCCAACTTAAGAGCAACGATAGAAAGAATACCGCTACCGCAACCTACATCTAATACCTTTGGTGCTTCTTCTTTTTTGATATATTTAACCAGCTCTTTAATACAAAGCTGGGTAGTTTCATGCTTACCCGTACCGAAAGAAATACCAGGATCAATTTCTATCATAAATTTGTCCTTATCCTCTTCCTTTAATTCTTCCCAGGTTGGTTTGATTAAGATATTTTCAATAGTGAAAGAAGAAAAATACTTTTTCCAGTTATTAATCCAATCCAAATCCTCTGTTTCAGAAGAAGTAATCACACCACTACCAACTTCAACCATAGAACGTAAATCTTCTAAACCGATTTTTACCTGTTTTAAAAGCTCTGTATGGTCTTCGCCATCATCTTCAATATAAAAGCTGACATGACTTACACCTTCGTCTGGTGGAAGTTCTGGCAAAAAGTCGATAAACATATCTGCCTGATCCGCTTTTGTAAGAGGTACATTGTCTTCGATTTCAATCCCTTCGATACCAAGTTCCATAAGCATTGAGCTCATGTAATCCTCTGCTGCTGTTGTAGTTTCGATGGTGTATTTATTCCATTTCATAATCTATTTTCCTTTCGTTGTCCTATGTCTAAGCAAAAGTTCACCCATTCTTTCGTATTATACGAAAAACCTACGAATTTTGCAATAAAAAGGTACAATATAAAAACTCCGATAACCTTGCAGTATTTTGCAAAGTCATCGGAGTTTATTTTCTTTTACGCTAATACCTGGCTGAGATGGTCATATTCCTTGTTAATCTCGATAACCAAGCTATTGTCACCATCCACATTGTCTGGATGATAAATTTTAATTAAATCTTTGTAACGTTTCTTTAAAGACTGCTGACTAGCAACACCTCGGAAAAAGAGCTCTCCCACCTGATTATCTGGGAGTCTTGCATAAGAACGTGCTTGGAATTCTTCCACACGGTCATAAAATGCTTTTTTCTTTTCTATCTCTTCACGTTCTGCCGCAAGCTTCACTAATTCTGCTTCTAATATCTGAAATTTCATCTCAAACAGCGACTTTTGCTGTTCTAATCTGCGGTCCTCAATCTCTACTTTCCTGAAAAATTCCTTTTTTTCTAAGTCAAGATTACGTCTCTGCTCTTCTAACTCTTTGCGTTCTTCAACGAGTGTCATGACACAATCCTTTCATCTGAATCCAACTATAGAGTTCCTAAATAATCATCGATATCTTTTATATCGGACATTCACTCTATAAACAATAGTGCCTTTACAAAATTTTTCAATATTTAGTCCAAATTCAGTAACCATAATACTACATTTAGTGTCATAAGTCCATAGGCAAAATGTACTAAGTACAAAAAAGTTCCCAAGCATGTTGGGAACTTTTTAACAAATCTACTGTAGCACTTCGAAGCATGGGCTGTCGACAAATTTATATTTTGCGACAGCCCATGCTTCATAATCTGCAATTGTTTTTATAA
>CAYMTP010000050.1:0-11359 GCA_964393435.1 uncultured Lachnobacterium sp.
CTAACCCTTCCGTATCCCGGATTAATTCTATGTCTGATATTTGTTTTACAGCTGCATTTACTGTTTTGCTTATATTTGCAGTTTCACAGTTTACCTTTCGGTTTACTGAGTTACGCATTTCTTTTAGTATACGCACATTTTCTAGATTCATCAGAGAAACATATGCTTCCATTACGTTCAGCATATCTACAATCTGGGAACCTTCCTTCAAATACACGACATAGTAATTTTTTCTTTCTATTACTTTAGGCTCCGTTTCGAACTCTTTCATAAGTTCCTGAAGCCTTGAAGCCTGTTCTGGTGTTCTACACACGATTTCAAAGTGGTAAGCTTTGTTTGGATCACTCATGGAGCCTGATGCTAGAAATGCACCTCGTATAAAAGCTCGTTTGCAACAAGTTTTCTCCAAATACAATCCCTGTATTGCTTCCACGATTTTTTTACAATCCTGACTCTCTAATGGTTTTGAAACTTCAATATCAAAGGCTCTTTTCATAAGAGCTTCATATTTTTCTATCAAAATAGGATTATCCGTGTCAAAGGACAATGCAAGAGGGCTTAAACTAATTCGACCTTCCTGCATTATCATAGCTGCCAGCTCTGCAATCTGACAGTGCTTGGCTTTGCTATGCTGACGAGCCAGTTCTTCTTTTACCTCACTTGAGAATGACATTCTATTTTCCTCTTAAAGCATCCTTGGACAAATCTCTATGTTCAATTTTCAACCCATAATCTCTATCTTTGCCATCCAAACGCTTATACAATTCGTTTGCTAATGTTACAGAACGGTGTTTGCCTCCTGTGCATCCGATGGAAATTACTAATTGATTTTTTCCTTCGGATATGTACTGCGGAATTAAAAATTGAATCAAATCATCCAATTTATCAATAAACTCAGTTGCCTCAGAATATTTCATAACGAAATCCTGAATCTCTTTATCGTTACCAGTTTTCGGTCTAAGCTCTACATCATAATATGGATTTGGCAAAAATCTAACATCCATTACCATATCCGAATCTGCTGGAATTCCATATTTGAATCCAAAGGACAAGATGGTAATCATCATGCTCTTAAACTCTTCATCATTTATAAAGATACGCTCTAACTCATATTTTAATTCACGGGTAAGAAGATTACTGGTATCAATAATATAATTTGCATCTTTTTTCAAAAATGCAATTTTCTCTCGCTCACGTTCTAACCCTTTTTCAATCCGCTCTCCATTTGCCAATGGATGTACACGGCGTGTCTCTTTATAACGTTTAATTAAAACCCGATCGTCTGCATCCAAAAACAGAATTTCAAATGGTATTTCCATATACTCCAAACGTTGCAATGCAAATTCCAAATTTTTTAAATCTGCACCACTACGCACGTCCATACCAATCGCAATCTTCTGCTGTGCAGGATGTGTGCCATTAAAAAACTCCATAAATTTTTCAAACAAAACAATTGGAAGATTATCAATGCAGAAATACCCCATATCTTCCATCATTTTCATTGCTGTACTTTTCCCAGCTCCTGACATACCAGTTACGATTACCAGCTTCACTAAAACTCTCCTATCATCTTTACCTCAGGCTCTAATTTCACCTGGAATTTATCGAACACTATTTTCTGCACATCTTCAATTAATTGAAGTACATCCTTAGCACTTGCATCACCTGTATTAATGACAAATCCGCAATGCTTTTCAGAAACTTTCGCTCCGCCTACCTGATAACCTCGCAAATCCGCATCCTGAATAAGTTTACCTGCAAAATATCCTTCTGGACGTTTGAAAGTACTGCCTGCGCTTGGATATTCCAATGGCTGTTTGTCAATACGACGGTTTTTAAAATCTGCCATCGTTTCACGAATGGCTGTTTCATCCCCTTGAGTAAGCTCCATTGTTGCCTCTAAGACAATATAGTCTTTTTCAGGAATGCAGCTATGGCGATAGGACAAATCTAATTCATCCTTGGATAATTCCTCTACTTCGCCTTCTGGCGTAAGCACCTTTGCACTTACAACTACGTCTTTCATTTCGCCACCATAGGCTCCTGCGTTCATTACAATGGCACCACCTAAAGAACCTGGGATACCAGCAGCAAATTCCAAACCAGTCAGACTACTTTTTGCCGCTTCTGCTGCAGCTTTCGCCAAAATAGTTCCCGCTGCTACAGTCATACGAGTTCCGTCCAATTGAATATCCTCTGCTTCCTTTCCAAAGGAAAGAACCAAGCCTCGGATGCCTTTGTCTCCAACCAAAAGATTACTTCCATTACCAATAACAGTAACTGGCACATCATATTGTTTTGCTAATGCCATAATATCCTCAACCTGAGAGACCTTTGGTGATACAAACAAATCTGCATTACCACCGATGCGGAATGTTGTATGTTTGGTCATTGGTTCGTTTTCTAGTATTGCTTCAGGAGAAACAATCTCTGCTAATTTATTATAGAACTCTCGATTCATCATAATCTTCGATTCCTTTTATTATGCTTCTTTTAAGAATGCAACATATCCTCTATAAGCTTCGTATAAATCTACCTTGCTGATAATTTCCCATGGAGCATGCATATTTAATACTGCTACGCCACTATCGATAACATTCATACCGTAATTTGCAAGAATATACGCTATAGTTCCACCGCCACCCTGGTCTACTTTACCAAGTTCTGCAGTCTGGAAGGACACCTCGTTTGTATCCATAATATTACGAAGTGTTGCAAAGTATTCAGGATTTGCATCATTTGAGCCGCCTTTTCCTCTTGAACCCGTGTATTTGTTAAATACAAGGCCTTTTCCAAAGTAAGCAGCATTCTTCTTTTCCATAACAGATGGGAAGTTTGGATCGAAGGCTGCTGATACGTCAGAAGAAAGCACCTTAGAGTTCTTTAATGCACGGCGAAGTGCAAGCTCTGAATAGCAGCCGGCTAAGTTCATTACTTCTGCTACGCAGTTTTCAAAGAATTTGGACTGCATACCTGTTGCACCAACGCTGCCGATTTCTTCTTTATCCACTAAAAGACATACACTTGTGTATTCTGGTACATCTACTTCTAACATTGCTTTATAAGATGGCCATGCACATACTCTATCATCATGTCCGTAACCCATAATCATACTGCGGTCAAAACCATAGTCTCTTGCAGCGCCTGCTGGAACTACTTCTATTTCTGCAGAAAGGAAATCTTCTTCGTCGATTCCATAGGTTTCTTCTAAAATTCTAAGAATATTACCTTTTACTTTTTCTTTTACCTTTTCTTCCGCATCTTCCTCTTCTGTCATTGGAATACTTCCGATGAGCACATCAAGGTTTTCACCTTCAATTACCTTTGCTGCTTTTTTGTCCAACTGATCAGCAGAAAGATGAATCAATAAATCGCTGATACCAAACACTGGATCTTCTGGTTTGTCACCAATGTTTACATTCACAGTTGTACCATCTTTTTTACAGATTACACCATGTAGTGCAAGTGGAAGTGCAACCCACTGATATTTTTTGATACCACCATAGTAATGCGTATCAAGCATTGCCATTTCAGTATCTTCAAACATCGGAACCTGTTTTAAGTCGATACGTGGTGAGTCGATATGAGCACCAAGGATATTCATACCTGCCTCCATACTCTTTTCACCTAAAACAAACATTGCAAGACCTTTACCCATGTTGTTCGCCATCACTTTGTCTCCAGCCTTTAAAACTGTTCCTGCGGCGATGGCTTCATCTAAATCTACAAAACCTGCTTCTTTTGCTAAGTCGTAAATATATGTGGTACATTCGCGTTCTGTTTTACATTCGCTTATAAATTTACGATAGTCTTCTGCAAAAGCAAAAACTTCATTTCTTTTTTCTCCCTGTGGGTATTTTCCCCAAGCATTTTTTCTCTCCATTTTTTAATCCTCTTCTCTATTTCTTACTAAATTTTGCTGCACTCTACGATATAGTTCCTGTGCTGCATGGTACCCCATCTTCTTCTGTCTATGGTTGACTGCTGCTGTTTCGCAAATAACCGCAAGGTTTCGACCTGGACGAATTGGTACCGAGTAACATACTACCTTGTTGCCAAGGTATTCAATATGCTCATCCTCCAAGCCCATGCGATCATACTCTGCATCCTTTTTCCATTCGGATAGATTGATTACCAGATCGATTTCCTGCTTTTCTCTGATACATTCTACGCCATACAAAGACTTTACATCTACGATGCCAATACCACGAAGTTCAATAAAGTTACGGGTAATATCTGGTGCTGTTCCTATCAGCGTATGGTCATTGATTCGACTGATTTCTACTACGTCATCAGACACAAGACGATGTCCACGTCTTACCAGTTCAAGTGCTGCTTCACTCTTACCAATGCCACTTTCTCCTGTAATCAGAACACCTTCACCGTAAACATCTACCAAAACACCATGAATAGTAATACATGGTGCCAATAATTCACCCAAAGCATAAATCAGCTCCGCGGTAAATTCCGAGGTCGGACGAGAAGTTCCCAAAACTGGAATTCCATTCTCTTCCGCAATACGGATGAAATCTTCGTCTGGCACTAGTTCACGACTATAAATGATACAAGGAATATCATAGCTTAAAAGTTCTTTATAAATTTCTAATTTCTTTTCTTCTTCCAACTGCTTGGTATAGAAATATTCTACATTACCAATTACCTGTACACGGGAACTATCAAAGTGCAAAAAGTATCCCGCCAACTGAAGTGCTGGTCGATTGATATCGGACCTTTCGATTTTACGTTTTTTTAAATCAATGTCGTCTGTATAGACTTTTAGGTCTAATCGTTCAACAATTTTGGAAACACTAACGCCATTTTTGTTCATGGTTTGTACCTCCTATTATTTGTATAGGTATATGCACCCACACTTATAATGATTTTATCATATTTGCCTGTATTGTTCAATTCTTTCCAAACCAGAAAAGCCCTATTCCAATCCTTCCTTATGGAAGAACAAGTATACTGCCTCTGCACTCTTTTGATTCATTCCATCTGCTTGTGCCAATTCCTCCATAGATGCATTGCGAATATTATCCAGCGATTGGAACTTTTTCATCAATGCTTTTCTACGAGTTGGACCAATTCCTGGAATGTCATCCAAAACGGATTTCACCTGGGATTTACTTCTTAAACTTCTATGATATTCAATCGCAAATCTATGTGCTTCATCCTGAATTCGCGTAATCAGCTTGAAGCCTTCCCCATGACGATCGATAGGAATCTCCACGTTGTTAAAGTACAGTCCTCTAGTACGATGATTGTCGTCCTTTACCATACCGCAAACTGGAATATCAAGACCTAATTCCTCTAATACCTGAAGACAAATATTTACCTGTCCACGTCCACCATCCATCATAATAATGTCTGGAAAACGTGTAAAAGCCCCCATCTCTTCTGGAAGATTTTTATCCTTCAATTCATTCTGTTCTTCCATACCATGTAAGAAACGTCTAGTCAGAACTTCATGCATTGATGCATAATCATCTGGTCCTGATATGGTGCGAAGCTTAAACTTACGATAATCGCTTCGCTTTGGCTTTCCTTTTTCATAAACCACCATAGAACCTACGGTTTCGAAACCATTGATATTGGAGATATCGAAAGCTTCCATTCGATTCAAACCCTTTAAACCTAAAAGACCTTCGATTTCTTTGACTGCACCAATCGTACGGCCTTCTTCACGTTTTATTTTTTCTTTATCCTGGTCTAATACCATCTGTGCATTGCGTGCAGCTAAATCTACTAATTTGTTTTTCATCCCCTTCTGAGGGGTATGAATCATTACTTTAGTCCCACGTTTTTTCCCTAACCATTCTTCCACCAAACTAGCTTCATCAATTGTTTCCTGTAACAATATCTCTCTTGGTATAAATGGCGTTCCAGAATAAAATTGTTTGATAAAGGTAGAAAGGATATCGCTTCTTGTTTCGTCAGTTCCCACACGTACATGGAAATGATCTCGACCTATCAGCTTTCCACTACGGATAAAAAACACTTGTACTACTGCATCCACATCATCTGCTGCTAATGCGATGATATCTTTGTCCTCTCCATCTGTATTTGTCATTTTCTGTTTCTGGGCAATCTGCTTCACACTAGACAGAAGCTCACGATATTCAATGGCTTTTTCAAATTCCATATCCATGGATGCCTGATTCATCTTTGCTTCTAAGTCTCTGATAACTGGTCCATAGTTGCCATTTAAAAACTCTATAACGCCTTGGATTTTTTCTGCATATTCTTCCTTTGTGATGTAACCTTGGCAAGGGGCTTCGCACTGATGAATATGATAATTCAAACAAGCTCTGTCTAACCCAATATCTCTTGGCAAAATACGATTGCAGGTACGAAGACGATATATTTTGTTAATCAAATCAATCGTATCTTTTACTGCACCTGCACTGGTATATGGTCCAAAATACCTAGACTTGTCCTTTTTCATCTGGCGAGAAAAAAGCACACGTGGAAAATCCTCTCCCACCGTTACACGAATGTAAGGATAGGTTTTGTCATCTCGGAGCATTGTATTATATTTTGGTGTATGCTCTTTAATCAGATTACATTCCAATACCAGTGCTTCTAATTCCGAATCAGTAATAATATATTCAAAGCGTTCAATATGTTCCACCATCTGTTTCTTTTTAATTCCCTCATTATGACTTGGTTGGAAATACTGCCGTACACGTTTTCGAAGACTGAGTGCCTTCCCAATATATATAATGGCGTCTGATTTGTCATGCATAATATAAACTCCCGGCAAATCCGGGAGTTTTTTTAATTCATCCTGTATATCAAACATATGAATCCTCTTTTTTGATTGTGTCATTTAATCTTCTTCGAAATAATCGTCAACAAGCTCTACTACTTCTTTAATATCTGTTGCTTCTGAAATAGCTTCTTCTACAAAGATATCCTCTTCCTCTGGAATACCCTTCATCTCACGATACATCTTCATGAACTCTTTACCTGTAATAGTTTCTTTTTCGAAGAGGTAGTCGGAAATCTTATCCAGAACTTCTTTGTTTTCTTCTAACATATTGTAAGCATTGGTGTAACATGCATTAATTAATGCAAGTACTTCTTCATCAATCTGAGCTGCTGTATCTTCACCACAGATAAGTCCTGCTGCACCATTTAAATACTGATGCTCTACCGTTGCGAGACACATCATACCGAAGCGGTCTGACATACCATACATCGTAATCATCGCACGAGCGATTCTTGTGGCATTTTCAATGTCGTTTGCCGCACCACTGGTTGCTGAATTAAACTGAAGCATTTCTGCTGCACGTCCAGCCATGTAAGTAGTGATTTTTGCAACAAGCTCATCTTTTGTTTCCAGATATTTTTCTTCTTCTGGGGTCTGAAGTGTATATCCCAGTGCACCCATGGTACGTGGTACGATAGTAATCTTCTGTACTGGTTCTGTGTCTTTTTGAAGAGCAGATACAAGTGCGTGACCTACTTCATGGTAAGCTACTATCTTGCGTTCCTTTTCACTCATGACACGGTCTTTCTTTTCTTTACCGCCTACAGCAACCAATTCAAAGGCTTCGAAAAGGTCTTTTTGATTTACAAACTTACGACCATCTTTTACTGCCAAAATAGCAGCTTCGTTAATCATATTGGCAAGGTCTGAACCTACAAGTCCCGCAGTTGCTAAAGCAAGTGCATCTAAGTCTACGGTTTCATCCATATTTACATCCTTAGAATGTACCTTCAAGGTTTCCAAACGTCCCTTTAAGTCTGGCTTATCTACGATAACTCGTCTGTCAAAACGGCCTGGACGAAGCAACGCTTTATCTAATACTTCTGGACGATTGGTTGCTGCCAAAATCAAGATACCCTTTGATGTGTCGAAGCCATCCATTTCTGCAAGGAGCTGATTTAAAGTCTGTTCACGTTCATCATTGCCTCCGCCATAACGGCTAGAATCACGACTTTTACCGATGGCATCGATTTCATCAATAAAAATGATACATGGTGCCATTTTCTGTGCTTCCTTAAATAAGTCTCTTACTCGAGAAGCACCTACACCTACGAACATTTCCACAAAATCAGAACCTGCTAATGAGAAGAACGGTACATTTGCTTCTCCTGCTACAGCTTTTGCAAGAAGGGTTTTACCAGTTCCTGGAGGTCCTACTAAAAGAGCACCCTTTGGAAGCTTAGCACCGATTTCTTTATACTTTGCTGGATTATGAAGGAAGTCTACCATTTCCTGTAGGGTTTCCTTTGCTTCATCCTGTCCTGCTACATCCTTAAATGTAACACCGGTGGTTCTTTCTACATAAACCTTAGCTGTTGATTTGCCAACTCCCATGGTTCCGTTACCCATTTTTCTCATAAGGAATCCAAGGAGAATCCACATTAAAACAAGAGGGAGTACCCAGCCTACTATTTCTAAAATTAAGGATGATGTGGTATCTGGTACAGTTGCCTTCACCTCTACCTTTTCACCATTTTTGGTAGTCATGGTTTTTACGGACTGTACAAGTTCTTCGTCATTAATGTATCCAGTGTAATAGGTGATTTCATAATCCTCTTTATCGTCTACCAGCGTGTAATCAATCTGATAGGAACCAAAGGTTACACTTTCTACATTACCTGCTTCTAATTCTTCCAAGAAGGCTGTATAGGTGGTTTCCTCTGTAGTCATATTGTTGAAACGGTCTGTGAAGAACGACATCACCAAAAGTGCAATCAATGTAAACATGATAAACACTAAGGCATTCTGTGGATTTGGTTTTTTAGGTCCATTTCCATTGTTGTCTCCGTTTCCTTTATTATCGTTATTATTTCCATTCCCATTTGGACTATTGTTTTCTGGTCCAAGTTCTGGGTTATTGTATTCGTTTGAACTACTCATATTTCCTCCATTTTTCTAATCGTACAATAACCTATTATAAAGAATTCGCCCTGTGAAATCAACATTTTCAGTGGGAACTTTACTAATCTTTATAAAGTTTTTATAACTTTGCAAGGCTTTGTACTACATTTGATGTCGAACCACCTGATATTCGTCTCCTGACTTGAAGTATGGACAGTTTTTATAACTGCTTTGAATAAAGCGTGCCATATCGTCTTCGTCCATATTAACCGAGCAGTAATAGCATTCGTCCTCCTCGTCGTATTCGTTGTATGCACAAAAATCGCAGTTCGTTTGCATAATTAACTCTCCTTTTATTCTACACAATCCATTATATGAACTGATTGCGTTCTATGTCGTAACTATAATTAATTACTCCTAATTTCTGAATTATCTCCTCCGCGGTGGTTCCTTCTGCCGCTGCAAGCTCTTCTAAGTTTGGATAGTAGTCGCGAAGTTTTGTATTTATCACACTAAGCAGCATAACTGGGTCTTTTGGTAAACTCATAAATTTCTCCTTTTCTATTTATAACACGAAATAATATTTGCAAGATATGCTTTGTATTCCTCTCGAACTTCATCTGGAGAAATGATTTCCACACGGCTTCCAAGACCTGCAAGCCAACCAAAAAACTGAGTACTTACTAACACCTCCATGCGGACAACAAAATGTGTTTCCCCGTCAGGACGAATCGCTACATCTGTTCCAAAGGTATCAACAATAACCCCTGCCAGAGAATTCTCACAGCGAAGTCGAACTGTCTTTTCATTGCCTGCAAACATGCCAAACGTCTTTTTGGAAAACTCTGCCATATCCATGTTCTCGAACGCTTCTTTTCCCACACGAAAATCTTCTGTCAAAGTAATATCCAAGATTTTATCTACACGATAAAATCTAATTTGATTAGCCTTTTCATCAAAAGCCATAAGGTAATAGTTTTCATCATCCCAAGTCAATTTCCAAGGGCTTACTTCATACCATGCACCATCATGACGAAGCTTCATTTTTTTATTCACATCCCAATCAAAATAGTGAAAACGTATCTTTGCATTCTTCAGAATGGCTGTATGAACCATATCTACATTGTAATAAATATTTTCGTTATGGGTCTTACTTCGTCCCATGATTTCCACCTGACGGCGCATTGCTTTCGCATCATATTTACTAGTCAAAGTTTCTAATTTGCTAATCAATTCTCTAGACTTTTTCTCGGTAATAAATTTAGAGGACTGTACCAAATCCACCAACAGCTTCACCTCCGCCAATTCAAATGGGCGGCTGGCAAGCATGTAACCACCTCGATGTTCATCCGAGCGAATAATATCCATTCCAAAATCATTTAGAGTATCAATATCATTATATATACTCTTTCTTTCCGCCTTTATTCCCTGACTCTTTAAATACTCGATAAGCTGTGGTGTCGTTACCGCATGGGTTTCATCCGTATTTTCCATCAAATACTGTGCAATATGTAATAATTTTTGTTTTTGATTTTCTGACTTTGGCATATACCCTCCACCTGCATCCGACCAATAAAGCGGACACCTTAAAAACTGGTTTCATTCTAGCACAATGTGGAACATCGTGCAACGATTATCCCTTGTAAATTCCACGTAAAATAGCGTCTGATGACTTTCTTTTACACCCACTAAGTGTTATAATATTTCTAACTGACAAATTGTTTCTTGTATACAAGAAACTGATAAGGGAAGGGAGTTTATTTATGATGTACGATGTAGCGATTATCGGTGCTGGGGTCATCGGAAGTGCAATCGCAAGAGAGCTTTCCAAATATGACATAACTGCATGTGTCATCGAACGTGAAGAGGACGTTTGCTGTGGCACCTCAAAGGCAAACAGTGCCATTATCCACGCTGGATTTGATGCAAAACCTGGAACATTAAAAGCCAAATTAAATGTTCGTGGTAACGAAATGATGGATCAGTTATCCAAAGATTTGGATATTCCATTTAAGAGAAATGGTTCTCTGGTTGTATGTACCAAAGACCAGGACCCAGCAGGTTTGGAAGAACTTTTAGAAAAAGCCAAAGCAAATGGTGTTCCTAGATGCCGTATTTTGGATCGTGACGAACTCATTGCTATGGAGCCAAATTTAAGTGATGATGTTGTGGCAGCACTTCACGCACCTACAGGTGCTATTGTTTGTCCATTCCACATGACAATGGCATTTGCAGAAAACGCAGTAGAAAATGGGGTAGAATTTTTCTTAAATACAAATGTTGAAAAAATTGAAAAAGTTTCAGAAGCTTATGTAATCACCACAAACAAAGATACTTTTGAAGCTAAGGTTGTGGTAAACGCAGCCGGTGTTTATTCCGATGATTTCAACAACATGGTTTCTGAAAAAAAATTACAGATTATCGCTCGTAAAGGTGAATACATGCTTTTGGACAAGCAGGCAGGATGTCATGTAAACCAGACCATCTTCCAGCTTCCAAGCAAAATGGGTAAAGGTGTATTGGTAA
>CAYMTP010000051.1:0-11272 GCA_964393435.1 uncultured Lachnobacterium sp.
ACAGTATCTGGTGCTTTTAAATACAATTGTAGAAGACGCAAAAAATGGTAAGATTTGCAGCATGGATGAGGCAAAAGGAAAAGCAATCAATGAGAAGCTTTATGCAGATATCCTTGGTGATGCTTATGCCACAAGTTATGCAAACCCAACCTATGCCGTAGAACAGTTTGGCACAGAAGCAGGTCATATTTTAACTGCACTTCATGCGAGAATCCGAGCTTGTCGTCTCAGCGTGTTTGAAGGAAATCTTCAGAATGTATGTATTTTGAGCGAATTATTCGTGGAATTATATAGTTATTTCTGTGAAGAAGAGGTAGAGATTTCTTTAGTAAAGGAAGCATTATACTCTTTCATGCATGATTACACAGAGGTATTCAACGAAGATGCGATTGCACGTCTTATGAACCCAGACTATGATTACTACATGGATATCGTAATGGATAGTGATTTGTCCAATACCGAATATCTTTACAGTTATGGTTTATTCGTGGGAGAAAATGAAACTGGTATTTCGCAGTTTTTGAATACATTTTCTGAGGAAGAAATGCAGGCTATGGCAGATACCTTTACCGAAGGTTATCGCATGGGATTTGTGGCTACACAGAAGGACTTAAGCATCAAAACTACAGTAGAGATTCGTTATCCAATCGGCTTTGAACGTATGGTTCGTGTGGCTGTGAAGAATTTTGAAAAGTTAAATCTTCGCTGTGTAATGAAACCATATAGTACTTCTGCAAACAAGCAGTATGATTATGATCACAAAGAAAATCAGGCACTTTGGATGGACAAGGCATATGTAGAAAGAAGTTTGGAAGTATATCGTACTGTTTTTGAAAAATACAAGGATATTTGTCGCGGATATGCAGGTCCAGCAGTGATTGAAGTGTTTGGTGAAGAGCCTTTCTCTCCAGAGGCAAAGGAAGCCAATATTCGTTTAAATGAAAAACAGCAACAGCTTCATATTTATGAAAGAAGTCAGTTCGGTCAGATGTTAAACAAATACATTCACGGAGAGGAACGCAGCTTTACAGTTATTGCTTATCCTATTCCAGAGATTGGCGAGAAGTTCCAGGAAATCTTTGCAGAAACCGTGAAGTTAAATACCTTGGATTATGTGCTTTACCGTGATATGCAGCAGAAACTGATTGATGTATTAGATCAGGCAGAAAAGGTACACATCGTAGGAACAAATGGAAATAGGACAGACCTTTATGTGTCTATTTATCCATTGGAAAATCCAGAAAAAGAAACAGCTTTTGAAAACTGCGTAGCAGATGTTAATATCCCAGTTGGTGAAGTATTTACTTCTCCAGTATTAAAGGGAACCACAGGTAAGCTTCACGTAAGTCAGGTGTACCTGAATGATTACAACTTCCTCAATTTAGAAATCGATTTTGTAGATGGTATGATTGATCAATATACCTGTACCAACTTTGAAAATGAGGAAGAAAATAAGAAATATATGCAGGACAACGTACTGTTCCATCATGAGACATTGGCTCTCGGGGAGTTTGCGATTGGAACAAATACCACAGCTTATAAAATGGCTCGTGAATATGATATTGCTGCTAAACTTCCTATCCTAATTGCAGAAAAGACAGGTCCACACTTTGCAGTAGGCGACACCTGCTTTACCTATGATGAGGACAACATCACATACAACCCAGATGGCAAAGCTATCGTAGCCCGCGACAACGAAGTATCTATCCAGAGAAAAACAGATGTGTCAAAGGCATATTATAATTGTCATACCGATATTACTATCCCATACGATGAATTGGGACGTATTACAGTAATTAAAAAGGATGGAAGTACAGAGGATATTATCGTGGATGGTAGATTCGTGGTTCCAGGTACAGAAGAGCTTAATAAACCATTAGATGAAATGAAATAGGAGGACAAGACCATGGCACTTGTAGGAATTGTTATGGGAAGCGACTCAGATATGCCTGTTATGGCAAAAGCCGCTGACATTTTAGAAGAATTAGGAATCAGCTATGAAATGACGATCATTTCAGCTCATAGAGAACCGGATGTATTTTTTGAATATGCAAAATCAGCAGAAGCAAAAGGCTTCAAGGTAATTATTGCAGGAGCAGGTATGGCAGCACATCTTCCAGGTATGTGTGCGGCTATTTTTCCAATGCCGGTTATTGGCATTCCAATGCATACTACATCCCTTGGTGGACGTGATTCCCTTTACAGCATCGTGCAGATGCCATCTGGAATCCCAGTTGCAACAGTTGCCATCAATGGTGGTGCCAACGCAGGTTTACTTGCAGCAAAAATTCTGGCTACATCAGATGCAGAGTTGCTTGGTAAGTTAAAAGACTACAGCACAAAGTTAAAAGACCAGGTTGTAGCGAAGGATGCTCGCCTTCAGGAAGTTGGTTACAAGAATTATTAAAATTCAAAAAACGAAAAATTTTATTGACAAGGGCTTTGTCTTATGATAGAGTCCTTTTTAATGAAATATCCCATGAGGGAGTAGTGAGCGTTATTTTAACGTAGCAAGTCAACATACTGGCCGAAAGGTCTGGCTTGTTTTAAATCGCGAGACTCATGTATAACTGTGAAGCTATACATGGAGTCTATTTTTTTTTGACGTTTATCCCAAGTACGGTTTCGCGACTGTGCTTGGGATTTTTATTTGATAAAAAAGTTTTAATAATTGGAGGAACGAAAGAATGGAATGGAATTTATTGTTTTTTGTTAACAGTGCTATGCTTGGTATTGGACTAGCTATGGATGCATTTTCCGTATCTCTTGCAAATGGTTTGAATGAGCCAAAAATGAAAAAGAGAAAAATGGCTGGTGTAGCTGGAACTTTTGCATTTTTCCAGGCGCTTATGCCAATGATTGGTTGGGTATGTGTACACACCATCGTGCAGTATTTTCAAGCTTTTGAATCACTGATTCCTTGGATTGCATTAATCTTACTTGTTTTCATTGGTGGAAAGATGTTAAAAGAAGGTATTGAAAACAAAGATGAAGAAGTAGAAAAATCAGGTGTTGGTGTGAAAGCACTCATCATTCAGGGAATTGCAACTTCTATTGATGCATTATCAGTAGGCTTTACCATTGCAGAATATGGTCTTTTGATGGCTATCGTATGTGCCCTTATTATTGCGGTACTTACTTTCTTTATCTGCATGGGTGGCTTATACATTGGTAAGAAATTCGGTAACAAATTAGCAAACAAAGCATCTATTTTTGGTGGTGTGATTTTGATTATTATCGGAATCGAAATCTTTGTTACAGGGATATTTTAGGATATAAGTAGAAATTTATAAATGAATATATTCTATAAGAAAAACTAATTATAATCATTACAATATATAATTGGAAAAAGATAGTGTTCAAAGGTATACTATATTTGTATAACTTTGTTCACTATTTTTTTATATACAGGAGGAAAACATAATGGATTACAAGAGTTCCGGTGTTGATATCGAAGCTGGTTACAAATCAGTGGAACTTATGAAGGAGCATGTAAAGAAAACTATGAGACCAGAAGTATTAGGTGGTCTTGGAGGTTTCTCTGGTGCTTTCTCTTTAGCAAAGATCAAGGAAATGGAAGAACCTACTTTAGTATCAGGTACAGACGGATGTGGAACAAAAGTAAAACTCGCTTTTGTTATGGATAAGCATGATACGATCGGTATCGATGCAGTTGCGATGTGTGTAAATGATATCGCATGTGCAGGTGGTGAACCATTATTTTTCTTAGATTATATTGCATGTGGCAAGAACTACCCAGAAAAAATCGCTACTATCGTAAAAGGTGTTGCAGAAGGCTGTCTCCAGTCTGAATGTGCTCTTATCGGTGGCGAAACAGCAGAGCATCCAGGTCTTATGCCAGAAGACGAATACGACCTTGCTGGTTTTGCAGTAGGTGTTGTTGATAAAAAGGACATCATTACTGGAGAAAACTTAAAGGATGGTGATGTGATTATTGGTATGGCATCTACAGGTGTTCATTCCAATGGATTCTCTCTCGTTCGTAAGATTTTTAACATGGACGAAGAAACATTAAATACATATTATGATGAATTAGGAACAACTCTTGGTGAAGCACTTATCGCTCCAACAAGAATCTATGTAAAGGCACTGAAAGCTGTAAAAGCAGCAGGTGTTACTGTAAAAGCCTGCAGCCATATCACAGGTGGCGGTTTCCAGGAAAATGTTCCACGTATGCTTCCAGAAGGAAAACATGCAGTGATTGAAAAGAACAGCTACGAAGTGCCAGCACTTTTTAAACTAATGGCTCGTGAAGGAAACGTAGCAGAAGATATGATGTACAATACTTATAATATGGGTATTGGTATGATGGTTTGCGTAGATCCAGCAGATGTAGAAAAAGCAATGGAAGCTATGAGAAGTGCAGGCGACACACCATATGTCATCGGTAAGATTATCGACGGAGAAAAAGGAGTTACATTATGCTAAAAGTAGCAGTTTGTGTATCTGGTGGCGGCACCAATCTTCAGGCGATTATCGACGCCGTAGAAAAGGGAGGTATTACCAACACCGAAATCAAAGTTGTTATCAGTAACAATAAAAATGCATATGCTTTGGAACGTGCGAAAAATCATAATATTGATGGAATTTGTATTTCTCCTAAGGATTATGAAACCCGTGCGGAGTTTAACAAAGCATTTTTAGAAAAATTGGATTCTTACGAAGTAGACCTCGTGGTATTGGCAGGCTTCCTCGTAGTAATTCCACCAGAAATGATTGCAAAATACCGTAATCGTATCATCAACGTACATCCATCCCTCATTCCTTCTTTCTGTGGAACAGGTTTCTACGGATTAAAGGTTCACGAAGGTGCGTTAGAAAGAGGCGTAAAAGTAACAGGTGCTACTGTACACTTCGTAGATGAAGGAACTGATACAGGTCCTATCATTTTACAGAAGGCAGTAGAAGTTTTAGATGGTGATACACCTGAAATTTTACAGCGTCGTGTTATGGAACAGGCAGAATGGATTATTTTGCCACAGGCGATTGATATGATTGCAAACGGAAAGGTTTAATAATATGAAAGTTTTAATCGTAGGAAGTGGCGGTAGAGAACATGCTATCGCAACAGCAGTGGCCAAAAGCCCTAGAGTAGACAAGATTTATTGTGCCCCAGGCAACGCAGGTATTGCTGCTATTGCAGAATGTGTAGCTATTGGTGCGATGGAATTTGAAAAGCTCGTTGCATTTGCTAAAGAAAATGCCATCGACTTTACAATCATTGGTATGGATGACCCATTGGTAGGCGGTGTAGTAGATGCTTTCGAAGCAGAAGGCTTAAAGGTATTTGGACCACGCAAAAATGCAGCTATTTTAGAAGGCTCAAAAGCATTTTCTAAGGATTTGATGAAAAAATACAATATCCCAACGGCTGCTTATGAGAACTTCGATGATGCTGAAAAGGCAATCGAGTATTTAAAGACAGCAAAGATGCCTATCGTACTGAAAGCTGACGGTCTTGCTCTTGGAAAAGGTGTACTTATCTGTAACACTTTAGAAGAAGCACTTGCTGGTGTAAAAGAAATCATGGAAGACAAGAAATTCGGTACAGCTGGGAACACTATGGTAGTAGAAGAATTTATGACAGGTCGTGAAGTATCTGTGCTTTCTTTTGTAGATGGAAAAACCATCCAGATTATGTCTTCAGCACAGGATCATAAACGTGCGAAGGACGGGGATCAGGGCTTAAATACTGGTGGTATGGGAACCTTCTCACCAAGTCCATTCTATACAGCAGAAGTAGATGAGTTTTGTCAGAAATACATTTACCAGGCAACGGTAGATGCTATGGCAGAAGAAGGACGTGAATTCAAAGGAGTTATTTTCTTTGGACTTATGCTTACTTCCGATGGACCAAAGGTGTTAGAATACAATGCTCGCTTCGGCGATCCAGAAACACAGGTGGTTTTACCACGTTTGAAAAATGATATTATTGATGTGATGGAAGCATGTGTTGACGGCACTTTGAATTCAATCAAATTAGAATTTGAAGATAAGGCAAATGTATGTGTAGTATTGGCTTCGGATGGATACCCACTTGCATACGAAAAAGGTCTTCCAATCACAGGCTTTGAAAACTTCGAAGACAAGGATGATTACTTCTGTTTTCATGCTGGAACCAAGTTTGATGAAAACGGAAATATCGTAACCAACGGTGGTCGAGTGCTTGGTATCACTGCTACAGGAACGGATTTAAAAGAAGCTAGAGCAAAAGCTTATGCGGCAACAGAGTGGATTCACTTTGACAACAAATATATGCGTAGCGATATTGGTAAAGCAATTGATGAGGCATAAAGAGAAAAATATCTTTGGGGGAAAATATGTCTGTATTTAATCGCAATGAAACAGTGATAAGTAATGAAATATTAGAACGCGGTGAGTTGCAGCTGGGGCTTATGAAAATAATGGCGGAACAGAGTCGTGATAGGTTTCTAGAATATGATAGAGAAACGGATACCATTGTAATGAGTGACATTCAAGAAGGACGTTTTCATATAATAGAAACGGTGGAAGGCTTCATATCCAAAGAAGATATGGCATTAGACCGTATTTATGAAAAGGATAAAGCAACGTATCGTAAACAGATACAAAAATGTCTTGCAAAAGCAGGAAACAGTATGTTTGATTTACGATATATCGTTCCGGATTTTGGACCAAGATGGTATCGAATGTTTTTGATGAGCGTTGCAGATGAGAATGGTTATGTAACCAAATTTGCAGCACGTATGGTCAATATTCAAGAGCAAAAAGTTGCACAGGAGCAAATGCAGAGCAGGGCAGAGAGGGATTTGTTATCCGGCGTATATAATCATGCCACATATGAACGTCTCTGTGCAGAACTGGCAGACAAAACGGATAATGGTCTAGTTTATGCCATGATAGATATTGATAGCTTTAAGCAGTTGAATGACACCAAGGGACACCATGCAGGGGACCAGATTATTCAGCATGTAGGTCATGTGTTAGAAACTGTAGTAAAAGGACGTGGATACGCAGGTCGTATTGGTGGAGATGAATTTTCCATTTGCTTATATGATTATTTCTCAAGAAAAGAAGTAGTAGAAAAGTTTGTTGCAATAAAGAATGCGATTAATCATTATGTAAATATAGTTCCATTTACCGTTTCCATTGGTGTCACTATGAGCAATGGACGTAAAATGACCTTTAAAGAGTTATATTTTGAGGCAGATGAAGCAGTTTATTTTGCGAAAGAAAATGGAAAGAATCAGATTGTATTCAAGGATGAAATTGAAAAGTTAAAAGCAGAGCGTTTCGTAGAATCCAAGAGCGAATATGCATTGACAGAAGAAGAAATTGCTTTGGATCAAAAAATACAGTATGTAGCTATTGTAGAACCAATCCAAAAGAAGATTTTATATATGAATGAAGCTGCTAGAAATGTTTTGGGAATCACATTAGAGCAGGCTCAGAGTATGTGCTGTTATGAATTATTTAAAGATAAGAGCCAGGGCTGTGAAATGTGTGAATTACATGCGAATCATGCAGAAGTAATTGGGGATGAACAGAATTCAGGCTTAAAAAAGTATATTCCACATGGCAAGTTTATCCTACAAAGCAGACATACCGTATGGAAAGGTGTGTCCGCTAGAGCGATTATGTTCTTAAATGTAAATGATGCAGAGCACGTAGAACGCTGTCTTGAAGCAGAGATGGAAAGTAACGAAACGTTCTCAAAATGCTGGTCACTTATTTTGGAATCCAATTCTGGTGATACAGAATACGAAAAAATATTACGTGTATTAACGGATTATTATGATGCAGATTGTAGTGCCATTGTTACGAAGGATGGAGACAAGTACCAGGAGATTTTTGAATATCATAAGAGTTCAGGCAATGGTGTAGCAGAAGGTCTTCGTATGTCTTTGGGACAAGATATGTTCGAAAGATGTGAAGTTTTGTTGGATGATGAAGGCTTTATGCGTCCAAGATATATTGAAGAAAAGCTAAGAGAGAATCCAGCACTTGCAGAGGCTTTAGCAAAGCGTTTTGTACATAATACCATTGGTATTGCTTTGCGAAAATTTGGTGAGATTATTGGTATTCTTTTGATTATTAATCCACGTCATCATTCCAGCGATTATGTAATACTGGGACAGCTAGGCGTGTTCTTTGGAACGGATTTGGTTCGTAAGAAATTGACAGATAACAAAACCTATGAAGAAGACCATGATGTTATGACCCGCATGTGGAGCAGGGATTTCTATAATAATAGCTGGAAAATAGATTATCTACCATTGTTTAAAAGTGGTATGGGTGTTTTCACTGCAGATATTTTCCGTTTGAAGGATGTAAATAAGCAGTTGGGATATGAAACAGGCAATAACCGTATTGTGACCTTGGCAAATTTGTTTCGTCAGGTGTTTACAGGATACAGTATGTTCCGTTATGACGATGATCAGATGCTTGCAATATGTCATAATGTGGACCAGCGACAATTCCAAAAGATGGTAGATTATGCCAAAGAACTCATTGAGGAATTGGATTTTGAGGTCAGCCGTGGATATTCATGGAAACCAGAGCCAAATGCAGATGATGCAATCAAGGAAGCTGAAGAGTATTTGGGAATCCACAGACAATACTTGGAAAAAGAAAATGCCACAGCAGAAAAATTGGCGAGAAAAATAGAGAAGGATGTCAATGAACAAATCGAACAAGGAAACTTCCGAATGTTCCTTCAGCCAAAGGTAAATATCCATACAGGAAAAACAGTTGGTTCGGAAGCTTTGATTCGTTTGTATCATCCAGAAAAAGGATATATTTCACCAGCACTGTTTATTCCAGTTTTGGAAAAACAGAATGAAGTACATCTTATTGATATGTTTATTTTGAGCCGTGCATTCCAGTTCCAAAAGGCAGCACGTGATGCAGGAAAAGAAATTGTTCCAATTTCGGTTAACTTTTCGAAGAATACTTTGATGTATCCAAAGCTGATGGAATTTATAACTGAGCAATGTGATGCTTACGGTTTACCAAATGGTATGATTCGAATTGAAATTACAGAAACCATCAGCAATATGGATCACATGGAAGTAAACAATATCGCTAGAACACTTCATGCCATGGGTTTCTCTATTTCCATGGATGACTTTGGTACACAGTACTCCAACATGGCGGTATTGACACAGTTCGATTTCGATACGGTTAAAATCGATCGTTCCATGATTTTGAATATCGTAGATGACGAAAAAAATAAGATGATTTTGAAACATACCATAGCGATGTTAAAAGAGCTTGGAATGCAAATCATCATTGAAGGTGTAGAAACAGCAGAGCAGGTTGAGGTTTTAGCAGAACTTGGCTGCGACACCGTACAGGGCTTCTTCTTTGGAAGACCGGAACCAGAAGAGAAATTCTATGAATTATTTATGTAGATAACGATTTCGTGTAAAAAGCTATCTTTTTACACGAAATCGTTATTTTCCTATCGTCCATGTGGCTTTTATGTCGTCTTGAATTTGTGCATAGGTCCAGGTTAAGCGACTACGATAAACAGATTTAGGATCATTAATCTTAAAACCATTTTCATCATAGCCATAAATTACAATAAAGTGACCAGAAGAAGTGAAATCGCCTGGCCGAACGGAACAGATAAGGACACGTCCTTTGTCGAGTTCTGCCTTTAAATTTGCTTCCGTCCAGCGTATTTGATATGAGGATAAACCGTATTCTGCTGGATAAGCAGTTAATAGACTCCATGCAGTTCCCACACCATCAACATAGTGATTGTTATCCAGACTGTATTGAGCAATGGCATCTGGTGTACAGGTGCGGTCTCCAGTCAGATAAAATACCGCCATGGCTAAGCAGGTTGGGCCACAGCCTGAGCTGCCGAGGTTGCCACCGCCGTAAGATGAATACCCCCATCGGGTGTCAAATTGAAGGAAAAGAGGATAATTTTCTGGTTGTTCCTCATCGGTGAAGCCACCGGTAACACTTCCGTCAGTGGTGAGGTATCCATATAGGAAGTCCGTCATCTCAGGATTGCCTGCACCAGATAATAGAAGTTCAATATGGTATTGTGCTTCATTTTGATATACAAAGTATAATGCAGGGTACCAGCGAGAGAGCTCCTTTATCTTAAGAACTGCTTCCTCTCTGGTACGTTTTTTAGGCTGTTCTACGAAATCTAACGCAATCTGATCTACATAACTGAGTGGAGTAAGAACAGATGGTGCAATTGTTTCTGTACTCTCAGTGTCTTCCGAATTTTCTGTATTTTCAGTACTTTCTGTAACTGTTTCGTTTTCTGTTTCAAGAGGAGGTATTTCTTGTTTTGGTTGGAGCAAGAAATAGCCACCAAGGAAAAGCAGGATAACGCTTGCGAGTATACCTAATATTATATATAAAGATTTTTTTGATTTTTTCATAGCGGTACTCCAAAAGTTTTTCTTTCGTTCTTTTTATATTAGCATATTTTTTTATATATTTCATCTGGAAAATAAAGAATCTAGAGCACATAGTGCTCCCCAGCCAGTCTGTGGATTTGGATAAGTGTCAAAACCAGGCAGAGTCCTTGCACCATTGATGAGATAAGCACGCATTTTTTCCCCATACAGAAATAAGTCATTCCCTTGTAAAATTCCCCATTGCATCAAAAGACTCGCACTACCTGTTACAAAAGGGGTTGCCATAGAGGTACCAGTGCGGGTTTCGTAACCGCCGCCAGGTGAGCAGGAAATAATATCTACTCCAGGTGCGACCAAATCGGGTTTTATCATTTGATTGTTCCAGGTAAATCCTCTGCCAGAAAATGCAGCAATAGTATTTTGTTTGGAATCGTAAGCACCTACGGTGATTGTACGTGCGGCAGTTGAAGGAATGGTTAATGTGGTGTCGGGAGTTGGAAGTAAAAAGGCAGTTGCCTCATTGCGGATGGCAGAAGAAGGAAGCCACATATCCCATCGTCCGCTTCTTAAATTTTGTGGAATTAATCGTAGTGTCCAGATGCCAGGCGTGAGATAAGTATTTGTGGGAATAAAGTCCAGATAGATTTCCTGAAATGGGGTGTAAGGAGTTGGCTCGCCATTGTAGGAGTAAACTTCAGTTTCGGCAAAGGAATATCGCCAGCTTCCTGGCTCCGATGGGAGCGTAACGGCAGCTCCAACAGGAGGTGATAAACTTACTGCAAATTCATCCCAGTAATTTTTCCAAAGCTGGATATTTAAACTAGTGGAAAAATCACTAATGCTAAACTCAATAACCTCGGTTTGGTTATTGGTCAAGGTTCCAC
>CAYMTP010000052.1:0-11212 GCA_964393435.1 uncultured Lachnobacterium sp.
ACAGATTGCCCGCAAAGAGGAAGAAGGTATCCGTTTCATAAAGGAGCGTACTGCCCTAAACAATCCAGAGGTGGTTTTGAAATTATATAAAAAATTGTTGGAACAGGAGCTTTTTGTCACACCAGTAGGAATTCGTTTTCTTATAGAATTACAAAACATCCTTTTGACATCGGTTTATATCGCAAGGGAAGAAATTCCACCGATTCCAGTGAAGGCTGCGGAAGGCACCAAGAAGGAGGAAGCGACTACTCCAGTGGAGAAGGTCGTACAGAAACCAGTGGAGGCAGTGAAAAAGGCGAATAAGAAGGTGGATGATAAAGTAGGCGGAAACTATAAAAAACCGTTTTTTGTGGCACTATTTTTTGCTATTATTTTCGGGATATCTGTTCTTGGCATGTTTGCAATTAACGCAATTAGTGGAAACAATGTAAACATTATCAACTACCGCGAACAGATTTTGGACGAGTATTCCAGTTGGGAAGCAGAACTCAAAACTGAGGAAGAACGTTTGGAAAAATGGGAGACCCTCTTAGAAGAACGTGAAAACCAGCTACGCGAAAATATGAATGGTGGCGAATAAAATAATAGCCGTTCACAGATTTTTCATAAGTGAATCATATAGTGTGGTAAAAGGGAAATCGTAGGATTTCCCTTTTTCAAAAAAGGAGTAAGACATGGATAAAATAAAGATTCTCGTTGTGGATGACGAGTCGCGTATGCGAAAATTAGTAAGGGATTTCCTGGTGCGTCAGGACTATGAAGTATTCGAGGCAGGGAATGGCGAAGAAGCCTTAGACCTCTTCTACGAAGAGAAAGGCATTTCTCTCATTCTCTTGGATGTTATGATGCCACGCTTAAACGGCTGGGAGGTGGTCAAAGAAATCCGCCAGACCTCAAAGGTGCCTATCATCATGCTCACAGCCAAGGCGGATGAAGCAGACGAACTTTTAGGTTTCGAGCTTGGCGTAGATGAATACATCTCCAAACCATTTTCACCTAAAATTCTAGTAGCCCGCGTGGAAGCAATTCTTCGCCGTGCCAACAAAATCGGCGAAACAGCCCAGACTAAAACTGTCGGCGGCATTACCATCGACAAAACCTCCCACACTGTAACTATCGGTGATGAGAAAATCGAGCTCAGCTACAAGGAATTCGAGCTTCTGGATTACTTCATGGAAAACCAAGGTATCGCCTTATCACGTGACAAAATACTGGATGCGGTATGGAACTATGATTATTTCGGAGATGCGAGAACTATCGACACGCATGTGAAGAAGTTGCGTGCGAAACTGGGGGAGAAGGGCGAGTATATCCAGACTGTTTGGGGACTGGGGTATAGGTTCGAAGTTGGATGATGGTAATAAAAAGGGAATAGTTATGCAGAAAAAAGTTTCTTTATCGATAAAATTAACAGTGACGATGCTGCTTCTTTTAGCAGGGATTATTGGGTTATGCTGGGTGCTGAACCACACCTTTTTAGAGCAGTTTTATATGTATGATAAACAAAAAAGTCTCTTAGAGACTTTTGATGTTTTGCATGAGGCTAGTGAGGAAGGGGTGCTCAGTACGGATGAGTTTGATGTGACCTTTGAAAATCTCTGTGCAAAGGACAACTTGAATATTTTAGTCATTGATGCGAATGGTAAGGTAATTCGTACGTCCATGATGGATGAGTCGATGATTTTTATGCAATTAGAAGATATGCTGGGTGGTGGAATGAATAATAAGTTTTCGCAGTCTCAGTTGCTGGTGTCCACAGAGGATTATATGATTATGCGTCAAACGGATCCTAGGCTGAAGTCGGAATATCTGGTGCTGTGGGGACAGTTGGATGATAGCGGCAGCTTTGTTTATATGCGTTCAGCCTTGGAGAGTATTCGTGAGAGTGCCCGTATTACAAATCAGTTTTTTATCATTGTAGGGCTATTTGGAATGGCAGTGGGAGCAGTGGTGATTTTCTTTATTTCCCGCACTATTTCGAAGCCGATGAAGGAACTGAAGGACGTATCCAAGTCCATGGCGGATTTGAAGTTTGAAGTGAAGTATGAGCCAAAGCAGCAGGATAGCACGGAAGTTGCGGAGCTGGGAGAACATATGAATTTCCTGTCGCATACGCTGGAAAAGACCATCTCCGATTTGAAGGTGGCAAATAATGAATTAAAGAAGGATATTGAGAAAAAGGAACAGATAGATGAAATGCGAAAGGAATTCCTTTCGAACGTGTCGCACGAACTGAAAACACCGATTGCTTTGATTCAGGGCTATGCGGAAGGATTAAAAGAGAATATTAACGAGGATCCAGAGAGCAAGGATTTTTACTGCGATGTCATTATGGATGAGTCGGACAAGATGAATCGCATGGTAAAGAAGCTGCTTACCTTGAACCAACTGGAATTTGGCAATGATGTGGTGGAAATGACTCGATTTAACATTACAGAAATGGTTGAGGGCCTGGTTCAGACCAATGCAATGCTGGCACAGCAGGATGGAGTGGAGATTACTTTTACGGAGTCGCAGCCTGTTTATGTATGGGGCGATGAATTTAAGGTGGAAGAGGTGTTGACGAATTATTTGAGCAATGCACTACATCATGTGGATGGAGAAAAGCAGATAAGAATCTCTTTCGAGCAAAAAGAAGATCTCTTACGTGTGAAGGTATTTAATACTGGGAATCCGATTCCAGAGGAGGAATTGGATAAAATCTGGGTGAAATTCTACAAGGTCGACAAGGCCAGAACCCGTGAATACGGTGGAAGTGGCATCGGTTTATCCATTGTAAAGGCGATTATGGACTCCATGAATCGTAAATGTGGCGTGGAAAACCGAGAAAATGGTGTAGAATTCTGGTTTGAATTGGAAAATAATTGTACAAATAGTTGTACAATTTTGTGAAATGTGGTACGATAAATAGAAGATTTTTGGTAATATTTTATAGGAGTAGATATGAAAAAATTTAGGAGATATCTATTTATCGGTATTGCAGTGATGACCCTGTTTCTAACTGGCTGTGGAACACAGCTTTATGAGTTGACAGCAGAGGAAGAGGAACTCATTATTCATTCAGCAGCATATTTTGTAGCAAAACATAATATTCAGCAGAAGGACGGTGTAAGTGGAGTAACGCTTCCAGATAGCTTTGATGAGGAAGATAGTGAGTCAGAGTCTGAAACCAGTGAAACAGAATCGGAAGGAACAAACGATGGAAGTGGTGCGGGGAGCCAAACGGACAGTTCCAAGCCATCTGAGGATATGGTTTCATTGGCACAGTTGATTGGACACGAAGATGACCTTAAGGTTACTTACGAGGGTAGTTATGTGGCAAACAGCTACATGGAAGGTTCTGCATATGTTGTAGATGCAGAGGCGGGTAAAACTTTCTATGTTATGAAGTTCAAGCTAACGAATACGACAGGTCAGGATGTAACCGTAAATAATGCAACTAAGAGTCCAATTGTAAAATTAGTCAGCGATGTAGTGACAGTAAAGTCGGAGGTTACCTTCTTAACTAGTGATTTTTCTACTTACCAGGGAACGATTGGGGTAGGAGAATCTGTAGAAACTATCCTATTATTTGAGGTTTCAGAGTCGGTAGCGGACAAAATTACGGCACCAACCCTGCAAATTACGATTGGCAATTCGACAAAAACCATTAAATTGTAAAAATTTTTAAAAAATAACTACAAAATGTATAACAATATGTTATAATGTACCATATAGATGATTTTGGGAGGGAAACTATGGATACTAATATTCTTTTAGAGTCTGGGACAAATGAATTGGAGATACTTGAATTTGCGTTAGGAAATAACCACTATGGTATCAACGTAGCCAAGATTCGTGAGATTTTACAATATTCGCCTGTAACACCAGTGCCAAATGCACATCCAAGCGTAGAAGGAATTTTCATGCCACGAGATGTTATGATTACGGTTATCAACCTTAGACGTTGTCTCGGCATGCCTGAATCAGAAGTAGACGGTTTGTTTATCATTACAAACTTTAACAAATTAAATATCGCATTCCATGTGGATCAGGTAATTGGTATTCACAGAGTTTCTTGGGAAGAAATTATCAAACCAGATTCTACTATCAACGGACAGAATGGTAGTGTGTCTACTGGTGTAATTAAGATGAATGACAGATTGGTAGTTATCCTTGACTTTGAATCTATCGTATCAGATATTAGCCCTGAAACAGGACTTCGTACTGCTGATATTGATGATCTTCAGGCAAGGGATAGAAGTGATTCAAGAATTCTTATTGCAGAGGATTCGCCACTTCTTAGCAAACTCATCACAGACTGCTTGAAAAAAGCTGGCTATCAGGATTTGATTGTAACGAACAACGGACAGGAAGCTTGGGATAGGATTTCTGAGATGAAACAGAAAGGCAACTTGCTTGATTCCGTTCAGTGTATCATTACAGATATTGAAATGCCACAGATGGATGGACATCGTCTTACAAAGCTTTGTAAGTCAGATGATACAATTAAGCAAATTCCACTTGTTATTTTCTCATCTCTTGTAAACGAAGAAATGAGACGTAAAGGGGAACAGCTTGGAGCAGATGCACAGTTGACAAAACCTGAAATCGGAATGCTTGTAGATGCAATTGACCGTTTGATTGCAGAAGCAGGAATCTAATTTAGTGTATGTGAATTAAGGGATGTGATGAAACTGTCACATCCCTTTATGACATTTATTATAATTATTTTTTACGGAGAAACATTATGAAAAAGAAGTCGGCAGAAGATTATCTTGATAAGTTGTTAAATTCTGTGAACGATGAAAAAGTAAAAAAAGAAAAATTCAAAGAAACGGCCAAAATGCTAGAAGACGCTATGAGCTTTTGGGAAAAAGACGGTGCCTATTTAGATTTTGAAGAAGTAGAGAATAAAGCGGCAGTCAATGGAGAAAAGAGGTCAGAACAGGAAGATTTTCTGGATGCGTTGTTGTCAGGTGCACAGAATACGGAGTTTGGAATGAACAAGAAAAAGGACAATCCAAACTCTATGTATTCCCGTCGCGTCTCAAGATCAGAAGCAGATTTCCTAAGAGAGTTTGAAGCGGAATTGGCTGGTGGGGATGATGATTTTTCAGACCTGTTTGCTGCATTTAATCAGGATGACGAATTGGAAACGGAAATCAAGCCGGAGGATAGATTAGAGGCAGAAGATATACATATTGAACAGCATGAAGCGGATAGTTTCACCTTAGGTGATGTGGATTTAGCTTCCTTAGTGAATGAAGCGGCAGGAGTTATGGAGGCAACTGCTGTAGAGAATATTCCAGCAGATGATATTCCGATGGATGATGTACCATTGGATGAGACTCCACTAGACGAAATGCCAATGGATGTTTTGGGAGATTTGTTTGGTGAGGAAGCTGGTATAGACTTAGCAGAGAGTGTACCTGCACAGCCTGTATCTTCGGAAGGTATTGATTTAGGTAATTTAGGTGAAGAAGATCTAATGAACCTCTTGGCAGGCGCAGATGATTTGTCGGATATTGGTAATATGCTTTCTCAGAGTGAAGTGACAGAGATTCCACTGGAGGAATTAGAGGCATTTGCAATGTTTGCAGAAAATGAAATGTCTGCACAGCAGGTATCAGCAGAACCTGTGGAAGAAGAGATTCAAGCTGGAAAGAAGGATAAAAAAGGCAATTTTATCGGCAAGATTAAGACTCTCTTAACAACCCTCATGAAGGATGATGAAGATGATGAAGTTGCACTTAAGTCAGGAAAGGCTCCTACTGCAGAAGCGTTATCTGGAGAAAATGCAGATATTCTAGCTGAGTTAGATAAACTGGAAGAAAAAACTTCTGGCAAAAAAGAAAAGAAGAAAAAAGAAAAGAAGAAAAAAGAAAATAAACCAAAGAAAGAAAAGAAACCTAAAACTCCAAAACCAAAGAAAGAGAAGAAACCAAAAGAAGTGGATAATACACCTCCGCTTCCAAAGGGACCTGTTTTTATGATTTGGTTGATGGTAGTATCTCTTGTTGCTTTGGTTTTATTGGGAGTCAATTTAATCAAATATAATACTCCTATCGCAAATGCGAAGAGCTTGCAGAATCAGGGACATTATGCAGAGGCGTTTGCTGAGATAAAGGGCCTTGAAGTGAAAGAAAAGGATATGGAATTCTACAATCAGTTGGCGGTTTTATCTACTGTGGACAGTGAATTGAATCAGTATGAAGTCTTTTCTAAAGCGGAAATGAATGATAAAGCTTTTGATTCATTGATTTGTGCAGCAGGAAGATGTTATATCAATGAAGAAAATGCAGATGTATATGGATGTTTGGGACAGTTGGAGATTTTGAAGAAAACCGTTTCCAATGAATTAGAACAGAAGTATAACATGACATATGATGAAGCGATTGAAATGTATACGATTCGTGATAGAGATGACTATACATTGGCTTTGTATAAAAAATTAACAGAACTAGGAATTGATTGGGAATAATGGTAGCAATTATTGATTACAACGCGGGAAATTTGAAAAGTGTAGAAAAGGCACTTGCGGCAGTGGGGCAGGAAAGTGTGATTACGAGAGATTTTCACACGATTATGTCTGCGGATCATGTGATTTTGCCAGGGGTAGGTGCGTTCGGAGAAGCCATGGACCAGCTGAAAAAATATGAACTGGACAAGGTCATCCGTGAGGTGGTCGATGCGAAGAAACCATTCTTAGGAATTTGTCTCGGTCTGCAGCTTATGTTTGAAGGTAGTGATGAAAGTCAGGGCGTAGAAGGTCTTCATATTTTGGATGGGAAGATTCTTCGTATTCCTGACAAAGAAGGTCTCAAAATTCCTCATATAGGCTGGAATTCTCTAGAGTTGCAGAACGATGGACGTTTGTTCCAGAATATGAAACAGAATCCTTATGTGTACTTTGTGCATTCCTATTATTTGAAGGCGGCAGATGAATCAATTGTCAAAGCTACCTGTGATTATAGTACCTGTATTCATGCTTCGGTGGAAAAGGATAATGTATTCGCATGTCAGTTCCACCCAGAAAAGAGCAGTGATGTGGGGCTTGCTATTTTGAAGAATTTTACGCAGATAGGGGGAGTTTGTTAGTATGTTTACCAAAAGAATTATCCCTTGTCTGGATGTAAATGGCGGACGCGTCGTAAAGGGTGTAAATTTCGTGAATTTAATTGATGCTGGCGATCCAGTTGCTATCGCGGCTGCCTATGATAAAGCAGGGGCAGATGAGTTAGTATTCTTGGATATCACAGCGTCTTCCGATAATCGAGGTACAGTAGTAGATATGGTTCGTCGTGTGGCAGAAAAAGTGTTCATCCCATTTACGGTAGGTGGTGGTATCCGCACCGTAGAGGATTTTAAGGTGCTTCTTCGTGAAGGTGCAGACAAGATTTCTATCAATTCCTCTGCGATAAATACACCAGAGCTCATCGGTAATGCGGCAGATCGTTTCGGCAGCCAGTGTGTTGTGGTTGCTATCGATGCACGTCGTCGCGAGGATGGAAGCGGTTGGAATGTATACAAAAATGGCGGACGAATCGATACTGGTTTAGACGCGATTGAATGGGCTATGAAGGCTGATAGAATGGGTGCTGGAGAAATCCTGCTTACCAGTATGGATTGTGATGGTACCAAGGCTGGATATGATATTGAGCTTACTCGTCTGATTTCTCAGAATGTCTCTATTCCAGTAATTGCTTCCGGTGGCGCAGGAACTAAGGAACATTTTTATGATGCACTTACAGAAGGGTGTGCAGATGCGGCTTTGGCAGCGTCTTTGTTCCATTTTAAAGAGTTGGAAATTATGGATTTAAAAGAATATCTGGCAGGAAAAGGCGTATCAGTTAGAAGATAAATTTTAAAGCACTTAAGATATTGGAAAAAATATCCGATATAGAAAGAGAATAGATATGGCAATGCTTACAAATGACTGGGCAAAAGCCTTGGATGGCGAGTTCAAAAAGCCCTATTACAGAGATTTATATAATTTTGTAAAAGAGGAATATTCGAAAACGACAGTTTATCCACCAGCAGAGGATATTTTCAATGCGTTGCATTACACTCCTCTCAGTGATGTGAAAGTAGTAATTTTGGGGCAGGACCCATATCATAATGTGAATCAGGCTCATGGATTATGTTTTTCAGTGTTGCCATCGCAGCCTGAGATTCCACCATCTTTGCAGAATATCTACAAGGAACTGGAATCCGATTTGGGATGTAAAATTCCAAATAATGGTTATTTGGAGAAATGGGCGAAGCAGGGTGTGCTGATGCTAAATACCGTGCTTACGGTAAGAGCCCACCAAGCGAATTCTCACCAGAATAAGGGTTGGGAGCAGTTTACAGATGCCGTTATTCGAGAAGTAAACAAAATTGACAGACCAGTGGTTTATCTTCTTTGGGGTAGACCAGCACAGAGTAAGATTTCAATGCTTGATAATCCTAAGCATTTAATATTAAAAGCACCTCATCCAAGTCCGCTATCTGCTTATCGTGGATTTTTTGGGTGTAAACACTTCAGCCAGACCAATGATTTTTTGACTTCCAATGGATTGGAAGCAATTGACTGGCAGATTGCAGATATCTAAGGGAATAGATACGAAGAAAGGGGTAGGTTTATGTCAACAATTAACGGTTATGATTCGAACTCAATTAGTTCTTTGTTCTCTAGCTTGGGAACAAGTAGTTCTAGTTCATCCTCATCCGATGGTTTGTATGGAATCAATCTTTCTGATTACGCCAGCATTAAAAATGGCTCATATGGAAAGTTGATGAAGTCTTATTATGCTTTAGACGATGAAAATACAACAAAGGATAAAAAGTCGAAAAACGATACCGATGATACAGATGCGACCATTCGTAGCATCAAAAGTGCATCCGATGATTTGAAAGATAGTGCAGCAGCGTTATATTCTTCAAAAAGCTTGTACGAGAAAGATGCAAACGGCGAATATGATATGGAGGCCATTTACGAAAAAGTAAATGCATTCATTGAAGATTACAATTTCATGATTGAAAGTGTAGGTTCTGCAGAAACAGAAAGTATTGCAAATGCTGGTGCAAATCTGGTAAATGCTACTACAAACAATATTGATATGTTATCGAAAATGGGGATTTCCGTTAGCGGATCTGATTTCACACTTTCCATTGATAAAGAGAAATTTATGGAGTCAAACATTGCGGATATCAAGAGTATGTTCAGTGGTGTGGGTTCCTTTGCATATCAGGTAGGAGCAAAGGCTTCTAGAATTTATAGCATGGTAGAAGATAAGGTTTCTTCTAGTGGATACAAATCTAGTAGAACAGACACTTCTAGCAGTACTTCAAAAGATACGGCTAATACCATTGCGAAAATAAAAGATAGAGCAGATGATTTGGTTTCTACAGGTACAGACCTCTACCAGAACAGAACATTATTCAATAAGAACTATGATGGAGAATATGATACCAATGAAATCGTGGAAGAAATCAGTGCATTTATCAAGGATTACAATGATTTGATTATTGGTGCAGAAAATACTAAGAGTTCTGGAATTGCAAGTGCTATGAAAACTTTGGAAAGCATTACAGATGCTTATAAGAAAGATTTAGCTGCAATCGGAATTACGGTGGATAAAGAAGATGGCACATTGAGCTTTGATGAGGAAAGCTTCTTGAACTCAGATATGAAGGATGCAAAGGCATTGTTTGTAGGTACAGGAACCTATGCATATCAGGTAACTTTGAAGGCTACTATGGTTGCTAACCAGGCTGAAACAGAAGCCAACAAAGCGAATACATATACAGATAATGCAACATATTCCAATAATTACAATACAGGTACAATCTTTAGCGATACAGTTTAAAATGTAAATCTTGACCCAATGATACAAGTGGCTGTCACAAAATATAAATTTGTGACAGCCTTCATTTTACTCATTATCTTCATCAAGATTTACATTGTATACCGTACGTTTTCGAGCCATTACGTCGCTTTCTAAGTATTCGTCGTATGTGGTCATCTTATCGATGAAGCTTCCATCAGGAAGGAATTCGATGATACGATTTGCTGTAGTCTGTACTACCTGGTGGTCACGACATGAGAAGAGGATGACACCAGAGAATTTCATCATACCATTGTTAAGTGCGGTGATAGATTCCATGTCTAAGTGGTCAGTAGGTTCGTCAAACATGAGAACGTTTGCTGCCTGAATCATCATACGAGAGAGCAGTACACGTACTTTTTCACCACCGGATAGTACGCGCATTTTCTTAACGCCGTCTTCTCCTGCGAAAAGCATACGTCCCAAGAAACCACGTACATAAGTCGCGTCTTTGATTTCCGAGTAGCCAGTCAGCCAGTCTACGATAAGTTCGTCTGTATCGAAGATTTCTGTGTTGTCTTTAGGGAAGTAAGCCTGGCTGGTTGTGATTCCCCATTTGTATGAACCTTCGTCTGGTTCCATTTCTCCAGCAAGGATTTTGAAGAATGTAGTTTTGGCAAGTTCGTTACCACCTACAAAAGCGATTTTGTCTTCGCGTCCTACTACGAAAGAAATGTTATCTAATACTTTTACGCCATCGATGGTTTTTGAAATTCCATCAACCGTAAGAACTTCATTACCGATTTCGCGCTGTGGACGGAAATCGATGTATGGATATTTACGGCTGGAAGGTTTGATTTCATCGAGCTGAATTTTTTCCAAAGCACGTTTACGAGAAGTAGCCTGCTTTGATTTAGAAGCGTTTGCAGAGAATCGGGAAATGAATTCCTGTAATTCTTTGATTTTTTCTTCTTTCTTCTTGTTTGCTTCTTTCATCTGGCGAACAAGTAACTGACTGGATTCATACCAGAAGTCGTAGTTACCAGCGTAGAGCTGGATTTTGCCGTAGTCCATATCTGCGATATGAGTACATACTTTATTTAAGAAGTAACGGTCGTGGGATACAACTACTACAGTGTTTTCAAAGTTGATTAAGAATTCTTCTAACCAAGCGATAGCGTCCAAATCCAAGTGGTTGGTAGGTTCGTCGAGAAGAAGGATGTCTGGATTGCCAAACAATGCCTGTGCTAAGAGAACCTTAACCTTTAATGCACCTGGAAGGTCTGCCATTAACGTATAGTGATATTCTGTATCAATGCCAAGTCCGTTAAGAAGAGTAGCTGCATCTGATTCTGCGTTCCAGCCGTCCATTTCTGCAAATTCGCCTTCTAATTCGCTGGCACGGATACCATCTTCGTCTG
>CAYMTP010000053.1:0-10932 GCA_964393435.1 uncultured Lachnobacterium sp.
TATTTCTAAACTTATATTTACTTTGACAAACTTGCATTTACCTTGTCATTTGACCAAAATTTCAAGTTTCAAGCAGGCAGATGCGGCGACTTAGAAATGGCGTAAAAAAACACCGTATCGAAAAATGATACGGTGTCACGCCTTTCTTTATGGATTTGGTAAAACTCTTCGAATTCCAAGTGGCTCTCTGTAAAATACGGAACGGGTGTCAGTAATACCCGCTTTGGTAGACTGTGCTTCTACAATCTTGCCATTTCCAATATAAATGGCTACGTGTCCGATACCTTCGCTGTTTCTTGGATATACTACAATATCGCCTGGCATAATGTCCTCTTTGTCTACTGGAACGCCCTCATATAAGAAGGATAAAGAGTAACGAACCAAATTATATCCAAAGTATTTATATACCTGATGTACAAAACCAGAACAGTCGCATCCATTTGTTAAGCTATTGCCACCCCAAACGTAAGGATTTCCAACGAACTGAAGTGCATAGTTAACAACAGTTTCACCCGATACATTCTTTCCGCCAGGATAAGAAGAGTTATTATTCGCCGCCTGCTGTTGGCGGATAATTTCTTCCTGCTCTTCAATGGTCTTTTTGTACTCTTCTGCCTGCTTCTTAGCAGATGCTAACTGAGCTGCATATTCATTTTGTGTATCTTCCAAGGTTGCAATCATGGATTCGATTTCCAATTGCTGTCCCAGGAAAGTTTCCTGCTTCACCAAAAGCTCATCCATTTTAAGGAAAAGCTGGCGTTCCTTCTCTTCCACCTGAGCAACAGTTTCCTTGTAGGCTTCTGTAAGCTCTCTGTCGGATTCGTAAATCGTAGAAATATATTCCACACGATTCAACATATCTGCGATACCATCAGACTCAAAAATAGCTGTCCACAAGCTATCATTGCTACTGTTTTCGTACATAAACTTAATACGAAGCTTCATAGCTTCATACTGTCTGGCAGCATCTTCTCTTGCCACTTCCAGCTCCGCTTGGGTCTGCTCAATGGATTCCTGTGTGCCATTGATTTCTGCCTTTAGTTCATTCTGCTTATTGATAAGCTTTGATAACTGGGTACGAACATCCTTAAGTTCTCCTTCGACCTGTTCCTGCTTATCCTCAATGGCATTCATCTGATCCTCAACATCCTTCAGATTCTCTTCTGCCTCATCTTTCTTATTCTGTGCACTCGATGCCCAATACTGCTCGGTCACATAAGGCACTGCTATGAGAAAACAAGCGACTAAAAATAGCGATATTAACTTTTTGTTTTTTCTAAGTATATTATTTATCTTCTTCATACCCTTACTATACTTGATACTAGCGTTTGTGTCAATTTCCTAATTTTTCCTGACTTGTATACCTTATCTATTCTTTTACAACAGCTTCGCATTTTTCATTACAAAAGAAATCCCCTTATATATATTAATTTAGAAGCCTTACACTAGTACAACAATAAACCAATATATATAAGGGGATTTCGTATGTATCATATGAATGTGTACTTATTTCACAATTTTGAAGAACACAAGTAATGCTACAATAATACCTACTGCACAGTAGATGCTTAAAACCCATCCTAAAACGCCGAATACAAAACCTACCAATGGAATAGCATCCAAAAGGCCAAGTACAAAGCCTCCTACAAAATTTACTACTGCATAAATAAGAATTGCGATTAATAATCCTTTAAGATCATTTGCCTGCATTGCCTGTGGGAATAATTTCTTAATAAAATCCATGTTTCTATCTCCTTCTTTCAAAAAACAGAATGGATAGGAATACCTATCCATTCATACTATGCAGGAGATGGGATTTGAACCCACACGATATTGCTACCACTGGCACCTGAAGCCAGCGCGTCTGCCGTTCCGCCACTCCTGCTCAACGTGAATACATTACCACACTCCTCCGAAAAAGTAAAGCAAAAGTTACTCTTGCAGTAATTTAGTAATTAAAAATATTTGCTTCGCTATCAATGATTATAATACAATCCTCTCGCAGCAGTTTCATGGCTTGAATCATATTCGCCTCAGGAATTGCAATACACCCTGCAGTAGTTCCGAAGGTAGCCGATGGACAATGTAAAAATATTGCACATCCTACTCCAGGAACACATGCTTCATTATAATTCAATGCTAACGCATAATTATAGGACGGAACATATGTATAAAGATGCTCCGATGATGTCCAATCAATTTCTACATCTCTTGTGGAAACGCATTTGTTATAATACTTCGAATTCGGATCATCTACCCAATGGTGAGTTTCGTCTACCTGCAAATATGGCAAAACCGAAACCCCAGGGTTTGGTAAAATACCAAATGCCGCATGAAACTTAAATATTCCAATCGGTGTTTTCCCATCCCCTTCTTTTTCCTTACCAATACCATTTCTACCGATTCTTCCTACTACAGAAAAATTCTCGTTCCAAATGCCATTTTCATCCTTGGTATGCATAGAAACCGTTGCATAAGTCCCCTCTGCCACCACAACAATCATTTGTGTTGTATCTTGTGCAGCGTCCAAGTCTTTCACCCAACTAGAGGTTTGTACGACTGGCTTCTCATTCACAAGGTAATCGTTACTTACATAACCAACCGCACCATCATATTCTATACGATACCAATTTGATTCGTTACATTGTCCTGTAACATGTACTTCCTGTGCCTTTGACAATCCACCTAATTTAGTACCATCTATACTTGGTAAATCCCTTACATTTACAGATGATTCTGCATACATGACTTTATCTAAATCAGTAAAGGTATACTGTGATGTTTCAGTCTGCGTTTCACTTTCCTCTTCGAGCTTTTCTCCCGCAGATGACTCCGTATCAAATTCCGTCAATGCAGAGTCTTCGCTGTCCTTCCATTTTTCATTCTCATTCCCCATCTGGGCAAATACAACTAAAAATATTATCATTACCAAGGCACATACTACAATCACTGTAATGCCGATATTTCTCTTTCTTAACTCGTTCATATCATTCACTCTCAAAAAATTTCATGTTAGCCAAGCGAAATAATTATCGCATAAGGAATACTTATAATAAAATAATCAATAACCTGTAAACCTATTCCCCAAATTATTCCTATCTCTCATTTAATTGATTTAATATTTTTATAGTATCATATCTTTCAGTACAAACCCAATCGCAATTGCTTTTCTTTTCTTTTTTATGAAGAAAATCTAGTTTTCCGCCACATAGCGGGCAAGGCTGTGGCATTTCACTCCACAAGCTTTTCAAGAATTTTACTGCTTCATCTCTATCATTATATCACTCTTTCCGACATGAGCAATCAAATTTTATTCTGCTTTCTTAATAGTGATGTATGTCGTTTCAATTCCACACTCTTCGTCTTTTACCTTTTTACTCTTTACTAAGTCTTTATGCTTGGAAAGAAGCAACTCCATAAATTTCAAATCTTCTTCAAATAGCGTTTCACTTTGTGGTTTGGCTAGGTTCTTGCTGTACAAATAGCGGTGCTGTCCTTTTGACATAGTAATTAGTTCTTTGGTTATGTACTTTGTGATGTAGTTGCTCACTTTTTCGGTGCTTTCTATTTTGGTGGCGGTAGTGAAACCATATTTGAAACTACGCTTATTGATGTTATAGATTTCTTTCCCATTTTTAACAATGCCACTCTTTTCAAATTTCAACTTATCACAATTCACACCGATATCATGAAAATGCCAACGCCTGCTCTTGTGCAACTCTAGAACAAATAGATATAACTTGCGGAAGATGGGGTGAGACGGAAATAGAAAAAGGTCCAGTGGACCTTTTTCCCGTCGAACCGACCGACGAAGCCACTCCGTGGCGAGGAGACCTTGAACCCTGGGTTCAAGGGACTCCTCGGCATGTGAAAACAAAAAAGACCCAGACGATTACTCGTCTGAGTCTTTTTGTTTTCAATGCGGAAGATGGGACTTGAACCCACACGTCTATACAAACACAAGATCCTTAGTCTTGCCTGTCTGCCAATTCCAGCACTTCCGCATGTTCGCTACGATTTCTCGCAGCGACTTGATTATAATAGCAAATGATTTTTCTATTGTCAATAGGAATTTTTCATTTTTTACAAATAAATTTTTTCGAATTCTTTCACAGGCATTGGCTTGCCATAATAGAAGCCCTGAATCATGTCTACGTTCATATCTTTTAAGACCTCCAGTTGTTTACGCTGCTCTACGCCTTCCACACAAACCTGTACGCCGATGGTCTTCGCCAGTTCAGAAACCATCTTCACAAATGCCCCCGCAAATTCGTCTTCGGAAAGCGGTTCTACGAAACATCTGTCAATCTTGATCACATCAATCGGCATTTCACGAATATGATTCAGCGAGGAATAACCTGTACCAAAATCATCCAACGCTACACATACTCCTAATGCTTTGAGATTTTTTAATACCTTCTTCATACGATTCATATCATTGATTGCAAGGCTTTCGGTCACCTCTAAGATCACGTTCTTGGGATTGATTTTGACTCTATCCAATACCTGCTTTACCTTTGCCACAAAATCTGGCTGCAGAAGCTGAATCACCGAAATATTCACATTGACCTTGTACTCAGGATGACCGCAATCATTCCAGTATTTGCAACGTTTTAGTGCCTCATATAATACATGTTCCCCAATTGGATTAATCAGACCTAGGTATTCTGCCAATGGAATAAAATCATTTGGTGGAATAAATCCCAGTTCTGTGGAGTTCCAACGCACCAAAGCCTCTGCACCACAACAAGGATTGCCTTCTTTGCCATGTGCAATGATTGGCTGATAATATACTTCAAACTCATTGCAGGAGTTTAAGGTAGCACGACGCATATTCTGTTCTAAGTCCAGACGATAGAAAGATGTATCCTCCACTTTTTCATTATAGAACTCCACGCAGTTTTTACCCTTCTTCTTAGCCGTCTGCAACGCCATACCTACTTTTCTGGTTAAATCATCTACTGTATTACCATCCGTTGGAAAGCAAACGACACCCATACTCATGGTACAATAGTAATCCTCATTCTTTAAAAACCATGGGCGTTCGAAGATTTCGCGAAGTTCCTTACAGATTCTGCTAAGTTCCTTATATGTATCTCCATGTACGATAACCGCAAATTCATCGCCGCTGATGCGATAGCAATTATTTTCAATGCCTTCGATTCTTGGAAGATTGTGTGCAATTGCTTTAAGCAATGTATCTCCATACTGATGACCCAAGCCGTCGTTAATGTTCTGAAAGTCATCCAAATCAATACAAAGATATGCACCTTCACTACCATTTTTCTCTGCATCCTTGATATAATGCTCCAAATCCTGTTCGCAACGCATACGATTGTAAAGCCCTGTTAAATTGTCATTACTAATCTGGCGTTCAATCTTCTGCTGATATAATTTCTTATCGGTGATATCGTAAATAGTTCCAAGACTTACCTGTCTTCCATCTACCCAGGTAATCTGTACCTGATTCATATCCAGCCACATATTATGTTTCTTTAAGTGAATTTCTCTTGGTGGAAATTCTCTCTCTGGGTTTTCCATAGCAAAGAAATACTGCTGCATTCCATTTTTGTCCATATCTTTTGCAATCATCTGACGGAAGGACTGATTTATGTATAAAACCTCTTTGTTGTCATAATCCACCACATAGATGGCACATCCCACATTTTCCAGGATAGCTTCTAATGAAGCGTAAGAACCTGCTAAGGAGTTCTTTGCAATGCGACGCTCCAAAATTCCCTGAATCACACGTTTGACATCATTGATAAACTTGATATCCTCCATGCTCCAGGTACGTTCCTTTTCAAACTCATAGAAGCACAGATACATATCATTTCGACCATTGATTTCGATTGGCTGGAACACACCCGCCGTCAAATGATAACGGATAAAGAAATTCTCCAAATCTTCTCGCATCATAGAGTCCGAAGAAAGCATGTACGGTTTTCCATCAAAAAACGGTAGATTCGCCACCAATTTACCCTGAATCTTTTCGCCAAGACTCCAAGTTTTCTGTGCACTATATTCACACAAAGCATCCATTGTTTTGCCATCTGCATTGATTCTAACCAGACATCCGCCCTGGATGTCCAACACTTCGCAAACCTCACGAACTGCATTATCTACAATCTGAGAAAAGGCATCCTCAGATTCCATCATGCGAACTACGGCTGCCATGGCTTGACTGCGATGTAGCTGGACTTTGTATTTTTCCTCTGCTGCAAGTGCCTGTTCCATGGCTTCGTGTGCCTGCAATTCATGTTCTTTGATAATAAATATCTGACGTGACAGAGCTTCCAAAAACGCCATCGAACGATAGAAATGATTCTCTGTCGTTCTACATACACAGTCTGGCACCTGTACATCTGCTGGAAGCTTTTCCTCAATTACCGCAACCACTACCCAAATAATGGCAACAGAGCCATTGACTCGATTGATGATGGCACACTGCTTGAGGAATGGAACATCCATATCGATTTCCACGATGGTTTCTACCTGACTCATGGACACTGCCTGGAACAGTCTTTCCCCTACATCCGCAGGACGATACTGGTTCAAAAATGCCTGCTCGTCTTCGCTACCATAGTGCGAGGTCAAAACATTGCGTTCCCTATCTACACATGCCAGATACACATCATTGGCTCTGCAAAAGTGCTTTTGTAATTTTTCTAATAATTCTGTATCTATGAGATTTTTTCTCATGGTTTACCCCTTATACCCCATAATTAGTAAATTAAAATCGTTCTTTGGCTGTAAGCATGTCTCCTGCAAAAGCGAGAATTCCTTGTGCAGACGAAGCTGCTTCTTCACAAAGCCCATCTCATTGGTATACATGATAATCACAGCATCCTTCGTCAAATGTGTCTTCACTTTTTCAAAAAATGCACCATAAAACACATCCATTTCCTGCTTGGTCTTCTGGCCTCTCTGCGGCATATTCGTCACGATTTCATTAAACAAATAGTCGTGCTTAAAGTCCATAAAATCACGATGGATATAGTTTACTCTCACGCCTGCCAGCTGGGCATTTTCTCTCCCAAAAACAATCGCCTCGCCAAAAATATCCGTTCCATACATTTCCCTGGCAGGTACCTTTTTATTTCTTTCAATCAGCATAGTTCCCACTCCACAGAATGGGTCCATAATCTGTGCATCTTCTTTCAAATAATCCTTTGCAAGCTCCATAATAAGTGCTGCTGTCGAAGGATGAATGGAAGCTGCGATAGAATTCTTACGATAATCAAAACGTTGGTTTTTGATGGTAAGAAGTCTAAGACAAGGGAAAAAGTTTCCTTCCTTATTTGCAATCAAACGAAGTTCCACTTCATAATCACTAGTGGAATTAATCAGTTGTCCCTTGGACAAGTCTTCTAATTCTGCTGCCAATTTTCTGGTAAAAACACTACGTTTTTCCAAATCCATAGCACTCTTGCAATCGATTCGGAAATAGTATTCGCCCGCTTCTTGGTGAAGTCCATTCAAAAGCTCCATCATATTGGATTCCCAAATGGTTTTCGCTGCCTCCACTGGATTGTCAGGCAAATAATCCTCTATGTTAAGTGGAAATGCCATTTCCCGATAGGTACGAAGCTGCATAAGCTTTTCCAAATCCTCTGTTTCCACCAGTACGCCCAAAGGATGTACGTTTGCTACACCACAATCAATAGTTCTACGAATGGTTTCCCTCTGGGTGCGGTTGGTAAAAAGAAGAACCTTTACCTTTTTTCCTTTGATATCTGGCGTATGTCGGCAAATACCCTCTTCACGCAGCACAATCTTTCGAAGGGCTCTGACCTCCTCGTCTATATGTTTTTTATTTTCAGGTTCTGCTTCTGTTTCTAAAAGCTGTGCAAGTCTCTCTTTCACTGCTGGAAGCATATCTGCCACCTCCAGTTCTGCCATCGCCTGCAAATAAGAGGCTTTTACAAACAGGGTGGTTTCCGATACATAAGCTTTATACAAATCCTCTAATGCATTCTGATATGCCAAATCACCAAACAAAAGGGCTACATTTTTTCTTGTTTTGGCATCTTCATTTTTTAAAAAGCTCAAAAACAACTCTTCCTGTTTTTCCACCTGAAACAGTACTTTCTTCTTTTTATCCTGCTCCTTAATCATCTGTCTAAGAGCACTTAGATTGGTTCTGATATTATTATTTTCTGCTAATTCTTTTAAAATCTTTTCCAAAAGATTACCTCTTTCGTTTTATTTTTTGACACCGAATGTATCTATATATTTCTCCACATCCAGTTTGAAATCCTCCCATGCACTCTCATGCTCTACGAAGTACTTCGGACAAGCCTTCCCTGTCACATCATAATGTCGAATGACATCATCTATCTTCAAATCATATTCTCCAATCAGCCATGCGGTCAGTTCCACTAAGGCATCATAGGTCTTTTCATTGAACTTGCCAGCACTGTTGTCGATACAGCACTCAATGGATATGGTGTCATCGTTTCTTTCATTGGAGGCATACGCCACCTCATCCAAAGGTACGCATTGGATAATCTCCCCCGATAATCCTATAATATAATGACTACTTGCCTTGGTCGTCTTGCTCTCTGCCAAGCCTTCAAAGTAGTTGCGATTTTGCATAGCTGTGGTTCCAGGATTTCCAGTGTAATGAATCACTACACCATTGACCTGTTCCAGCTTCGTCCCTGGACGGGAATATTCATTTACTGTCAAAAGCTGTTGGGTTACTGCTGGGCAATTTACAACCTTTGGAGTCAATTCATCTACTTTGCTGGTTTCTTTTTCATTCGCCTCCGCCTGCAACCATACTGCTGCAATGGATAAAAAAATGACTACCACTGCAGAACAAATCAGCACATGCCACAAAAGCTTCTTTCTTCTTTTTCGTCTTCTGGCAAGAATTCTTTCTTTTTTCAGTTCGTTAATTCTCTCAAAATTTTCCAATTTGTGATTTGCAGCAACTACAATGAGGTAATTCGTTCTCTCATTTCCACACCTGTTGGAGTAGCTGCAAGCCCTCCTGTTCCTGTTTCTCTTACGTTTTCTGGCATCGCTCTGCCCACTGCTCGCATAGCATCAAATACTTCATCTGGTGGAATTTTACTAATCATTCCCGCCAAAACCATATCGCATGAAGTCAACGCATTTACCGCACCCACAACATTACGTTTTACACATGGAACCTCTACCAGACCAGCTACTGGATCACAAGCTAGTCCCAATAAATTCTTCATCGCAATGGCTGCTGCGTGTGCAATACCTGCCGCATCAGCACCATTCAAATATGCAATAGCACCTGCTGCCATAGAAGAAGCAGAGCCGATTTCCGCCTGACATCCACCAGCCGCACCAGCTAAAAATGCACGATGTGCAATTACGCCACCAATGCCTGCTGCTACGAACATCGCCTCTGTCATCTGATCATCGGTATATCCCTTTTCTTCCTGCACAGTAATAAATACTGCTGGAATAACACCACAGGATCCTGCGGTTGGAGCAGCTACAATACGTTTCATACACGCATTAGATTCGCCCATTTTAATGGCACGCTCAATCACGCGACCAACAAAATCACCACATACTAATTTTCCCGCAAGTCTCGCATCGTGAACCTTTTTACCATCGGTTCCAACTAAGCCGCTACGTGACATCAATGTGTCCTCATAAGCATTATCGGATTCCTTCATAACCTCATACATACGTTTCATTCTACTGAAGGACTCTTCCTCTGAAATATCTAATTCGATACAATCATCCAGCATAACTATTTTCCAAAATGGCAGGTTTTTCTCCTTCTCTGCTACGATAATGTCTTCTAATGATTTATACATAAAATCCTCCCACTCCTACTTTAAGCTTAAGTATGTAACACGAACGATTCCGTTTAGACCTTCTAATGCACCTATCACATCTTCTGGAACCTCTTTGTCACACTCGATTACCATAACAGCATCTGCACCTCTCTGTGAACGATAGAGCTGCATCGCACCAATGTTTATGTTTTCTTCTGCAAGGAAAGTGGTTACCTGCTGTACCTGTCCTGGAATATCCTGATTGCGGATAACCAGTGTAGGGTAGTCTCCTCCGAATCTTACAGCTAGTCCATCTATTTCGGTGATTTCAATTCGTCCGCCTCCAATGGAGCAAGCAACGATTTCACGATGTCTGCCATTTTTTCCATCCAATACCAGTTTCACACTGTTTGGATGCACATCGCCCAAGTCAATTGGGAAAAATCCATATGCCATTTCACGAATATCTGCTTCTGCATAGCTGCGTGGAATACGGACATCATCTACTGGCATTCCCATAAGCCCCGCCAAAAGCGCCTTATCTGTACCATGCCCCTTTCCTGTCAACTGGAAAGAACCATGGAAATATATCTTTGCAATTTTAATATCACTACCTACGAGTTTTCTCGCCACATTCCCAATTCGCACTGCCCCCGCTGTGTGCGAACTGGATGGTCCAACCATAACTGGCCCAATAATATCAAATAAATTCATAACCCCACCGTCGCTTTCTACTGTACGACTCCTGTGCACAGTTTACCTAGTTTATCTATATTATTTTACCACAGTTCCTTTCTTTTATCACTAGGAAAATTTACAATTTGGCAAAGAAAAGGCTCAGCCTTCGCTGAGCCTTCTGGTCTTTATACAATTGTGTGTACCCAGCCTTCTGGAGCTTCTACAGTACCCATCTGAATACCTGTTAATGTTTCATAGAGTTTCTTGGTTACTGGTCCCATTTCATCCATTCCGCTTGGGAAGCAGATTTCGTTACCATGGTCATTGATTTTTCCAACTGGAGAAATAACTGCTGCAGTACCGCAAAGACCACATTCAGCGAAGTCTTTTACTTCTTCAAAGAGAACCTCTCTGTTTTCTACAGTCATTCCAAGATATTTTTCTGCAACTACCATAAGAGAACGTCTTGTGATAGATGGTAAAA
>CAYMTP010000054.1:0-10930 GCA_964393435.1 uncultured Lachnobacterium sp.
GCATATTTGCTTTAATCAAACCTGTAATAACATTTACAGAAGGTCTCTGTGTAGCGATGATAAGGTGAATACCACAGGCACGGGCCAACTGCGCTAAACGACAGATGGCTTCTTCCACGTCATTGGAAGCTACCATCATAAGGTCTGCTAATTCGTCTACGATAATGACAATCTGTGGCATTTTCTTTGGTGCTTCCTGTCCTTCTGGAACATCCACAGAATCAATCCGTGCATTATATCCGTGGATATCTCGAACACCAATTTCTGCAAATTTCTGATAACGTTCCGTCATCTCTGCAACTGCCCAGTGAAGAGCACCTGCGGCTTTCTTTGGATCCGTTACAACAGGAATCATAAGATGAGGAATACCATTATAAACACTAAGCTCTACTACCTTAGGGTCAATCATGATCAGTTTTACATCTTTTGGATCTGCCTTATATAAAATACTCATAATAATGGTATTGATACATACGGATTTACCAGAACCTGTAGCACCAGCAATGAGCATATGCGGCATTTTTGCAATATCTGCTACTTTAGTCTGTCCTGAAATATCTTTTCCTACTGCAAAGGTAATCTTGGATGCCGAATTTTTGAATTCATTGGATTCTAATAAATCGCGGAAAGATACCGTTACATTTTCTTTGTTCGGAACTTCAATACCTACCGCCGCTTTTCCAGGGATAGGTGCTTCAATACGGATATCTGCGGCTGCAAGATTCAATTTTATGTCATCGGCAAGGTTCACGATCTTGCTGACTTTCACTCCCATTTCAGGCTGAATCTCGTATCTGGTAACAGATGGTCCACAACTGATGTCTGTAACCGTCACATTTACACCGAAGGTTCGTAATGTTGTCTCTAGTTTTTGTGCGGTTTCCCGAAGTTCGGTCTGTGTATTTCCCGAACGTTTCTTGTCTCCCGGCTTTAATAGAGAAATTGGAGGAAAGACATAAGGCTTCTGCTGTACAGTTTCTTCTGCAATAATTTCATTTGCTACATTGTCTACTGCTTTTTCAATCTCTTCGACGCTGGCCTTTGTCTTTTTCACAGGTCGTTCTTCCTGAACAGTTACTGGTACTGGTTCAGATGAAACTTCATCCCTTACAAAATCACCTACAATATTTGGTTCACTTCGAAATTCGTTCTTTACTTCTTTTTCGAGTGTTTTTTCTTCACTTGTTTTCATAGTCTCTGCTGATTTCATATCATTTACAGATTCTACACTTCCATTTGAAGAAAGTCTGGTTTTCTTTTCACTGCGAACCTTTGGCATTTCTAACTGCTCTGCCTGTATTTCCTTCATATTCTCAAATTTGTCCAATACATTTGATTTTTTTGATAGAACTGCTTCCTGTTTGTCCACAATCTTTGTATCTATAGATACACCAGATACTTTATTGTCAAGACGTCTGTTCTTTTCTCTTTCTTCTGCAACAACTTTTTTGTATTCTCTATATCGTTCGTTACTTTCTTTTGCAGATTTGTACACTTTTTCTCCGCCATTCTTGAACCCTTTCATAGCAGATTTTCCTGTAATGCATACCAGACAAATAATCAGTGTAACTACATTGATTATATATGCACCTGCAACATCAAATGCCTGACTGATAAAATATGCCAGACATCCGCCAATGATTCCACCGCCAAATTTGTTTTCCCTGCTATACTGGAAAGATTCCATCGGAGTCATTACCGTATCACCAGATGTAATCAGTGCTACGAACATACATAAAAATGCTGCAAACAGGCATCCTGCTACCAGTTTCACCATTGCAAACATATTGTCCTTATTAGAAACAGCAAAAAAACTGCCAATAATCAAGATAATAGGAACGATATATGCGATAACACCAAATACACCAAATAAAAAAGAACTCACAGCATTTCCCACAACACCGCCAATTCCAAAATTACTAATGAATAATAAGGCTGCGACTGCGATGATTCCCCACAGCATCATCTCTGTGCGAAATTCTTCTGCTTTTCGAATATCCTCTGCTTTAGGTCTGTTTGATTTACGTTTTGTAGACCTTCTTTTTGTTGCCATAAAACAACCTCCATCATAATTTAGGCATAAAATGCCAAGTATGGTTATGTTATCACATTTTATTTCGGTTGTCATCACTGAATTATGTCTTTTCACTTGTACAAATCCTTGAAAAGTTACTAAATAACAAGTTCATTGCTCTATTCCGAACATTATTTACAATGTCCATCAACAATCAATTCCTTAAGTTTACGAAAAGCATCGGCAATACCACCAATTTCATTGATTAGTCCTACATCTACCGCTTCTTTTCCTACCAAAATCGTACCTACATCCTTTGTCAACATCTGAGTATTCATCATCAGTTCCTCTATTTTCTCATAGGCAGCATCACAATGTGTGGTAATAAAGTGAATAATTCTATCCTGCATGCGTTTAAAATAGTCATACGTAGCTGGTGCCCCTATGACAGTTCCGCTCATACGAACCGGATGAATCACCATCGTACCACTAGGAACTATCATAGAATAATCCGTAGAAACCGCCAAAGGAACCCCTATTGAATGACTGCCACCCAGCACAAGTGAAACTGTTGGTTTACTTAAAGACGCCACCATCTCGGCGATTGCCAAACCGCTTTCTACATCACCACCCACAGTATTAATCAGCAATAAAACACCATCTATATTTTTATCATCTTCAATTTCAGCCAATTTCGGAAGAATATGCTCGTACTTTGTTGTTTTTGAATTGGATGGTAAACACTCATGCCCTTCAATTTCTCCGATAATAGAAATAAGATATATAGTCGCTTCATTATCTTTCACGATACTTTGCCCATAATCCTCAATGCTTTCGTTTACTAAATTTTCATTTTCATTCCCTTTTTTATCATCTACATCATTTTCCGAATTACTGTTTTCCATATATTCTTCCATATTTCTATTATTGTCTTTCATCACGCAAATACCTCCATACTATTTTTACATTGCTCTTCTTATTTTCATTCTTCCAATCACCTAGAGGTCTCTAAAGAAATCCATATGAAAATAAGGGTATCCACATTGGGATACCCTTATCAGTATTTGCACTTATTCTATTTTTATTCTCCAAGAAGATATCTATACAATCCTTCATAACGGAATTTAGAAGCATTCCATGAGAAGTCTTTTGTGATACCTCTGTCAACCATCTGATTCCACTGACGTTTGCAATCATAGTAAACATGTTTTGCATAGTTGATTACATAGAGCATATCGTCTGCATTGTAATCATGGAATGAGAAACCATCACCAGTATTTTCAAATTCATTGTATGGAATGATTGTATCTTTTAAACCACCTGTTTCACGTACAATTGGAACTGTACCATGACGGAATGAAATGAGCTGTGTAAGTCCACATGGTTCAAATCTAGATGGCATTAAGAAGGCATCTGCAGCAGCGTAAAGTTTACGCGCTAAATCATCATTGTAGCAGATGTTTGCAGATACGCGATCTGGATATTTCCATGCATAATGACGGAACATGTTTTCATACTGTGGTTCACCAGTACCGATAATAACGAACTGTGTATGTTCATCTACGATACCTTCCATTACATGATTGATAAGGTCAAGACCTTTCTGATCTGTTAAACGAGAAACAAGACCGATCATGAATTTGTTCTTATCTACTGCAAGTCCTAAATCCTGCTGTAATCTTTCTTTGTTTAATGCTTTTTTCTTACGCCAGTTTTCAGCATTATAGTTTACATAAAGCTTAGCATCTGTTTCTGGATTGTAGTTTGTATAGTCAATACCATTTACGATACCCTGCATATCAAAGTGACGTGCAGAAAGAAGTCCTTCTAAGCCTTCACCATATTCTTCAGTCTGGATTTCGTAAGCATATGTATCACTAACAGTTGTGATGTAGTCTGCATAAACAAGACCACCCTTTAACATGTTAGCATCCTTCTTAAATTCTAACTTGTCTGGAGTGAATAATTCCTTAGGGAAACCTGTAAGTCCCTGCATAGTCTTAACATCCCATACGCCCTGGAATTTTAAGTTATGGATTGTCATAATTGTTTTGATTCCCCAGAAGAACATATCTCCCTGGAATTCATTCTTTAAGTATACTGGAATAAGACCTGTCTGCCAGTCATGACAGTGAATAAGGTCAGGTCTAAAACCGATAAGTGGAAGCATTGATAATACCGCTTTATCAAAGAATGTGAATTTTTCAATATCTGTACGGAAATCACCATATGGCTTGTCACCGCTGAAATATTCCTGATTATCAATAAAGTAATATGTAACACCTTCAAACTCATACTGAAGTACACCTACATATTTGTTTTGGATGTAAGCACCAGTACTCATATAAAAGTGAGTTACATACTGCATTTGATTACGAAAATACTCAGGAATACAGCTGTAATTTGGCATTACTACACGTACATCCCAGTTTTCTTTGTCAAATTCTTTTGGTAAAGCACCACATACGTCTGCAAGACCACCTGTTTTAATAAAAGGTACACATTCAGATGCTGCAAAAAGGATTCTTTTCATATTTACCCCCTCATAAATTAAAAATTATTTTTACTCTTCCCAGTTATGATATACTTCCTGAACGTCGTCATCATCATCAAGAAGATCTAAAATCTTGTTAATATTTTTCAGATCTGTTTCATCTGTTAATGTAACATAAGTCTGTGGAATCATGCTAACTTCAGCAGAAGCCATCTTGATACCAGCGTCTTCTAACGCCTTACGAACTGCTTCAAAATCATCTGGAGCTGTAGTAACTTCATAGCTATCCTCTTCCTCTACGAAATCATCTGCACCTGCATCCAAAGCAATCATCATAAGCTCATCTGCATCCATATCACATTCTTCTCTATCGATAAGAATCTGACCTTTTTCATCGAACATATAAGATACACACCCCTGTGTACCAATGCTACCATAACCCTTTGTAAAAGCATTACGTACGTTTGATGCGGTACGATTCTTATTATCTGTTAAACATTTTACTATAATTGCTGTACCACTTGGACCATAGCCTTCGTATGTACAATATTCATAGTTAACATTACTGCCTTCACCAGAAGCTTTTTTGATACCTCTTTCGATGGTGTCGTTTGGCATATTGTTTGATTTTGCTTTTGCAATAATCTGAGCAAGTTTATAGTTGTTAGCTGGATCAGGTCCGCCTTCTTTTACAGCAACTGCGATTTCACGACCAATAATGGTAAAAATCTTACCTTTTGCTGCATCGTTCTTTTCTTTTTTATGTTTGATATTCGCAAACTTGGAATGTCCTGACATAATAAATAATCCTCTTTTCTAGTTACTTTCTTAATATTACTATTATACAACTTATTTTCGTATCACGCAAGTTTTGTAATTCGAACCTCTCGAATAATTCTGTTCTCTACTTTTTGAATTTCAAAACGATATCCCTGTTTTTCAATCGTTTCACATTCATCATCATATGGAACCTTCTCTAAAAGAGATATCACATAACCATTTAAAGTTTCAAACGCATCCTCTTCAATTGGTAAATCCATCACTTCTAATACATCTGGAAGCTCTGTTAAACCATCAAAGGTATAACTGCCATCCAATTCCATTTGGAAGGTCTGTTCCTCTTCATCATGCTCGTCTTCAATTTCTCCAACGATTTCTTCTAAAATATCTTCCATGGCGACTAAGCCTGAGGTTTGTCCATACTCATCAATTACGATACAAATCTGACTCTTATCAGACTGCATTTTCTGAAACAGGTTATTGATTTTGATAGTTTCTGTAATAAAATCGACCTCACGAACTAAACCTGGAATATTCTTTACTGAGGTTCGGAAAATCTCATTTTTCTGACAAAACAGAAAAGCATCCTTAATCAACAATACACCGATAATATTATCAATATCTCCTTCATATACAGGAAAACGTGATTTACCAGTATCATCCACATAAGCAACCATATCGTAAAAACTCATATCTCCATCAATAGCAACAATATTTTTACGATGAGTCATGATGTCCTTTGCTTCTTTGTCTGCGTACTCGAAAATATTATGTATCATTTCCGCCTCGGATTCCATAAGCACACCCTGCTCATGTCCTTCCTTTACCATGGAAATGATTTCTTCTTCAATGACTTCATCTTCTGAAACATTATTCAGTTTAATATTCTTTTTCTTTCGAAAATCCTTTATCAGGCTTTCGCGGCAAACATAAATCACTGCCACCAAAGCTAATAATAATACAATAATAATTCCAATCAACATTGGAATCAAATACGGATTAGCACCGTCTTCCATTTTTTATCTCCTTTTTATTTTTTCCTATGTGTTATACAATTAAAAATCATACCATGAAGCTGTATTATCGTCAAGTTATGTATACAGCTCCAAACTGATTCCAAGTGCTTTATCTACTTCTTTTAACATTTGACTATCCAGGTGACAAACCTTGTCCTTTAAACGTTTTTTGTCTATCGTTCTCAATTGCTCCAATAGGACAACCGAATCCTTCGCCAAATCATATTTATCACTATCTAAGGCTACATGTGTAGGCAGCTTGGCTTTGTGCATCTGGGAAGTAATCGCCGCACAAATAACCGTTGGGCTATGACGATTTCCCACATCATTCTGCACAATGAGTACAGGACGAATGCCGCCCTGTTCCGAACCTACCACTGGTCTTAAATCTGCATAATAGATATCGCCTCTTAAAATCATCTTGTCACACTCCATTTACTAGGTATAGGAGTAGTATTTCCAATTCTAAGAACTATATTCTTTTATTTTTCATAATACACTCTAGGAACTCTAGGTGTAATCAGACAAGCAAATTCATAATTAAAGCGTTCAGACAAATCACCTAACTCTTCCATGGTAATCTGCTCTGCTCCATCCTTGCCTAACAAGGTTACTGCATCTCCAACTCGAACACCTTCAATATGAGATACATCAATCATAAATTGATCCATACAGATTCTACCGCAAATTGGAGCCTTTTGACCACGTACCAGTACATATCCTTTATCGGATAAGCTTCTAGCATATCCATCACCATATCCTACTGGAACAGTAGCTATTTTCTGAGATTCTGGCGTAGTATAGGTACCTCCATAGCTAATCTTACGCCCTGCTTCCAAATCCTTGATATAAGAAATATGACTCTTTAATGACATTACTGGCTGTAATTCCATATTTCTTTTATTTACTTCATCAGAAGGCCACATTCCATATAAAATGATACCTGCACGTACCATATTCATATTCGCCTCCGGAATATCTACAATGCCAGCACTATTGGAGCAATGTTTAATAGGAATCTGTACCCCTTTTTCTGCAAGCATCTGACACATCTGTTGGAATAAATCCATTTGTGCAAAGGTTGGTTGCTTATCCAATTCATCCGCATTTGCAAAATGTGTAAAAATCCCTTCGATTTCCACATTAGGAAGTTTGGAGATTTCATAGATGATATTTGCTGTCTCCTGATTTACTTGGAAACCAATTCTACTCATACCCGTATCAATTTTTATATGGATATGACAAATTTTATTTTTTGCTACAGCAATTTCCGATAATTTCTTTGCAGTATCGAAATCACAGACACAAGGACGAATATCATTGCGAATAATCGAATCAAACTGTTCTGCAAAACTAATTCCTAAAATCAAAATTGGTTTTTTTCTACCATCATCTATCAGAGCCATTGCTTCATCAACAGTTGCTACAGCATATCCCCATAAATATGGAACCTCTTCAATCGCTTTTGCAATAGGCAATGCACCATGACCATAGCCATCGGTTTTAATGACTGCCACGATCTTTGTGTTTTTATCTATATTCTTATGCATTTCTTCTAAGTTGTGTAAAACTGCAGATAAATTGATACCTGCATATACTCTACTATTCTGCATAGTCAATTCCTTTCCAAACATCTTTTAATGCATCTATTATATCACTTGCCATAATAGAATGTGTACCCATTTTTTCTCTTGCATAATCTCCTGCTAAGCCGTGAATGAATACACCAAAAGAGGACGCTTCCATTCCCTTTTGTCCCTGTGCTAATAAAGCACCTATAATCCCAGCTAAAACATCTCCGCTGCCTCCTGTAGCCATTCCATTATTTCCTGATAAATTCAAAAATGAAAGACCATATGGATTTGCTGTCACAGTACGAAAATCCTTTAGCACACAAATAACATCATAGGTTCTGGCAAAATCGATGGAGGATTCTACCAAATGCTTTTGAATCCATGATACCGAATTATTGGTTAATCGAGAAAACTCACCTAAATGAGGGGTCATAATATATTCCGTGTGCGGAAGCAACAGACTTTCTGGTTCTTCTGCTAAAATATTGATAGCATCTGCATCCCATACCACTGGCACACTCGCTGACTGCTGTACAAGTCGAACCGTTTCCTTCGCTGTTTTCGATTTTCCAAGTCCTGGACCAATCACAATCGCATCTGCCCAGTTAATATCCTCTATCAACTGCTCTTTTTTCAAAGAATTTCCATAGATTGAAAGGATGGCTTCTGGTATAGCTTCCTGAATAATCGTTCTATTTTCTTCCTGTGTAAATATCTTTACAAGTCCAACACCACAACGATATGCGGCTTTCGCTGCAAAAATCGCCGCACCTGCCATATTGGCACTTCCAGCAATAACCAAAAGTTTACCAAAGGTGCCTTTATTGGAATGAGCAGGACGCTTTGGAAACCGTGACAAATCCTGTTTTTCCAAATAAGCCATAGAAGGCTTCTTATCCAACCAGCTTGCCTTTGTAATCCCCATATCAACCACATGCGTTTTTCCTGCATAATCGCAGCCAGGCCATAAAAATTGTCCATTTTTCCCAAAAGAAAAGGTAATGGTATGGTCACATTGTACGGCCATCCCCATAACCTGACCATTATCCGCATTGATTCCAGAAGGCATATCTACCGCAAATTTTACACCTTTTGTCTGATTGATTAATTCCACTATTTTAGTGTATTCTTCATTTAGATTTCTACACAAACCGATGCCAAATACAGCATCAATGACAAAAGTATAGTCTGTCGCTAATATCTGTTCGATATTATTTTGTGTTGGATATTTATATACTTGATAAATATCCTCCTGAATCTGGTAAGAAGCCGATGTTGCTCCTTTTTCCTTCAAAAAGTCATTTATCTTACATACTTCTGCACATATTCCTCTTTCGTTTAACAAACGTGCAATCGCCAAGCCATCTGCACCATTATTTCCCAATCCACAAAAGACAAGTCCCTTTACATTTCTATTTTCAATTGTTTCTTTTAAAACGTCACAAAGCCTCCAGACAAAGTGCATCGCCGCCTGTTCCATAAGCACCAATTCTGGCACCTTGAAATAGCCTGATGTATTCTGATCTAGAAGCTTCATTTCTTTTCCTGTTACAAGATACTTCAAGTTGTCTCCTTTTTATCTCCATCATATTTGATGTCAAAGATATTTATGACTTCTACACCAAAAATATCATGAAGATAGGCATAAATTTCTCGGTTATTAATATCTCGATTTTGTTTTCGAATGATATTTTTCTTCAAATCTATACGAACCTGATTAATCCACTCTTCAATTTCTGTGGACTCTGTCTGATTTACACGTATTTTCTCATAGAAATAATCCATAGAAAGAAGCATGAGTTCATCATTCGTTTCTCGAATCTGATGTGGAATATCCATTAGTTCATCTTCGCATTCTTCCATCTTTTCATTGATTTCATCCACCAGACGTTTATTCTCATCCAGTTTCTTGTCTTTATCATCCATTCCCTGAACGATTTCATCCAATAATCTGCCTTTTAGTTTTTTCAGCTCTTTTAAACGATTGTTCAGTCTTCCCTGCTCCGCCAAAAGATTATTCAGTTTTGATTCTAATTCTTTAATTTCTTCCGTCTTGCCGTGAACCGCAAACAAACGGTGCCACTTCTGGTCTAAAACCAAAAGTGGAACTGTTTTTCCAATTAAAGCTGACTTAAAATCCTGTCTTTCTTTCATAAAAGAGCCCTCAAAAAACTATTTTTTATTCTTTGCAATATTATAAGACAACTGCATAAGACTATCCGACAAATGCACATTTTCTACAACAACACTTTCATCATCCACATCCAAATCTACATGTGCAAAATTCCAGATTGCATGAATTCCTAACTCGACCAAACGCTGTGCGGTATTATCTGCACTTTGCTTTGGCATTGTAAGTGCAGCAATATCCACCTTATTCTTTTTACAAAAATCTTCTAAATCATTCAATGCGTAAACTTTCACGCCTCGCACTTCTTTTCCGATTATCTCTGGATTAACATCAAATAAAGCGACCGTAACAAAGCCTAATCGGTCAAATCTACCATAATTTGCAATTGCCTGTCCAAGATTACCTGCACCGATTATAATGAGGTTATGTGTCTGGTCCAATCCAAGAATTTTTCCGATTTCTTCATACAAAAAACGCACATTATATCCATAGCCCTGCTGTCCAAATCCGCCAAAATTATTTAAATCCTGGCGAATCTGTGATGCCGTAACCTTCATTAGCTTGCTTAATTCATTAGAAGATACTCTTTCTACTCCCTTTTCCAAAAGGTCCCCTAAGTATCTGTAGTATCTAGGCATACGACGTACAACTGCCTGTGAGATTCCTTTTTCCACAATCTCTTCCCCCATTTCTATAACTATAACATTGCTTCTAATTCTTCACGAATTGCTTTGATAAAACCTTCACTGTTTAATACAGTAACATTTTCTAAAGAAGTAATAAGTGCAAGGTCTTTTGTCATCTTTCCAGATTCAATGGTTTTTACACATGCCTGTTCTAATTTATCGGCAAAAGCACATAACTTTGGAATATTATCTAATTCACCACGTTTTCTAAGGGCACCCGTCCATGCAAAGATAG
>CAYMTP010000055.1:0-10751 GCA_964393435.1 uncultured Lachnobacterium sp.
CCTCACGGTCTAAGCGATTTTTCTTTTAGGGGAGTTTTTTTACAGCCCCTTTTTGATTAGTTTTTATGACTAGGTAACTGTGTCAAAATAACTGCAGCAAATACGAGTCCACACCCTATTAATTCTTTGGTGGACAATACTTCCTTTAAAATAATCCATCCAGCCAGAGCGGCAAATACAGATTCCAAACTCATGATAAGGGAAGCTACGGTGGCAGGAAGGTGTTTTTGTCCTACAATCTGTAAGGTATATGCGATGCCACAGGAAATTGCACCAGCATAAAAGAGCGGAAATGCAGCATCCATAATGTTTTCCAAGGTAGGTATTTGAGTAAAAAGCATGCCTACTGCAGATAAAGTAGCAGTCACGAGAAACTGCGTCATGCTTAAGGCTATGCCATTTACCTTTGGGGCGAAATGTCCTACAGCAGTAATCTGTATTGTGAAGAAAAATGCAGATAAAAGCAGGTAGATATCTCCGATACTAAGTACAAAAGCTTCGTCCTTCATGCAGAGTAGATATAATCCAACCATAGCGAGTACAACACTAATCCAAACTTGTAGGGGCAGTTTCTTTTTAAAGAAGAGCCCTAGAAGTGGAACAAACACAATGTAAAGAGTTGTAATGAATGCGGATTTTCCAACTGTGGATTGTTCAAGTCCCATTTGCTGGAAGTTGGAAGCAACACAGAGGGAAACACCGCAGATCGCTCCACCAAGGAGTAAATCTTTTGTGAAGATACCTTTAATCTTGCTTTCTAGTGAAAATTCACTAGAAGATAGATTTTGAACGTTGTTCATATCTGCTTTCTTTGTGCATATCTGCCACAACAACACTGGCATTAGGGTAAACGCCCCGATAAAGTTTCTTATACTATTAAAGGCGAACGCATTCAGATGTTCTGCACCGACACTTTGTGCTACAAAGGCGGTTCCCCAGATAAATGCGCCGATAAATAAAAGGGATGCCCCCTTTAGAGAGTTTTTATTCATAAGTAAATCATTCCTTTTCGTTTTCAATCTTTGCTATTTTACACCAATGGAGCAATTTTGCAAATATATATTCGAAATAGTACACAATTACAACTTGTTTTTCTAGCCAAACGGGTATATTATTAAAGATAACTAGTAAATAAATACCAAAAAGGAGAAGTGTATATTATGTTTACAAAAATGATTAACATCTTAAAAGAAAACCCAAGAAAAATCGTTTTCCCAGAAGGAAGCGATCCACGTATCTTGGAAGCATCTGCTAGATTACTTGCAGACGGCATTCTTACTCCTATCTTAGTAGGAAACAAAGAAGAAATCGAAGCAGCTGCAGCAGCTGGTAACTTTGACATCGCAGGTGCAGAAATCATCGATCCAGAAAACTATGATGGATTTGAAGAAATGGTTGATATGTACTGTGAACTTCGTAAGAAAAAAGGTGTTACACCAGAAGAAGCTCGTAAAGTATTATCAGCTTCTAACTACTTCGGAACAATGCTCGTAAAAATGGGCAAAGCTGAAAGCTTACTTGGTGGAGCAACATACTCTACAGCTGATACAGTACGTCCAGCATTACAGCTTATCAAAACAAAACCAGGCAACACAATCGTATCTTCTTGCTTCATCTTGGCTCGTCCAGATGGCAATGGCGGAAACGAAATGTTAGCAATGGGTGACTGTGCGATTAACTTATTCCCAACTGATGATGAATTAGTAGAAATCGCTGGTGAAACAGCTAAATGTGCTGAAATCTTCGGTATTGATCCAAAGGTTGCATTCCTTAGCTACTCAACACTTGGCTCAGGAAAAGGCGAAGCAGTAGACAAAGTTCGTTCAGCTGCTAACAAAGCAAAAGAAAGATATCCAGAACTCGCTATCGATGGCGAATTACAGTTTGACGCAGCAGTTTCTCCAACAGTTGCTAAGACAAAATGTCCAGACAGCAAAGTTGCAGGACAGGCTAATACATTCGTATTCCCTGACATCAACGCTGGTAACATCGGTTACAAGATTGCACAGAGACTTGGTGGATTCGATGCATACGGACCAATCCTTTTAGGTTTAAATGCACCAATCAACGACTTATCTCGTGGATGTAACGCAGAAGAAGTTTACGCAATGGCTATCATTACAGCAGCTCTTGCATAAAATGTTTTCGCTAAAACAGAATATCTACCATAGTTATATCTAAGAGCCTAGAAGCCTGACATCAGTTTAAACGCTGGTGTTAGGCTTTTAATTTTATAAAGAAAATAAACAAAGTAAGCACGGTAAAAGGTATCTTCGCATATGTTATAGGAGCACGAACCAAGAATACGAGGAAAATAATATGAGAAATTTTTCAGCATTACACCCTAAATTACAGGAGAAAGCAATCATATTAAAAGCAAAATGTGCAGCACAGGGAATCAATATTCTCTTTGGTGAATGTGTTAGAACGAAAGTAGAACAGGATGCTTTATATGCACAAGGCAGAACAGAAGCAGGAAGTATTATCACCAATGCAAAAGGTAACACATATTCTTCACAGCACCAGTGGGGAATCGCAGTAGACTTTTACATTGATATGGATGTAGATGGTGATGGAGCAAAGTCAGACGATGCTTTTAATAACACTACAAAATTATACGATAAAGTAGGAGCTATCGCAGTTAATGAATGTGGGCTAGGCTGGGGTGGTAACTGGACCTCATTTGTAGATGCTCCACACGTATACTTGCCAGATTGGGGCAGTACAGCTACTAAACTGAAAAATGAATACGGAACACCTGAAAAGTTTATGGATACATGGCAATCAAATGGTGAAGAAGCAAAAGAAGAGGTCAACGAAGTAACCGAGTACGAACGTACACAATTCATCATGGATGTTCAGAAGGCTACAGGTTCAGCGGTTGATGGTAAGGCAGGGCATGAAACAATCAAAAATACACCCACTGTTTCACGTACAGTCAATAAGAATCATCCTGTAGTAACTGCTCTTGAACGTAGATTAAAGGCACTTGGTTATTACACAGGTAGCATTGAGGCGGATGAAGGTAAAACACCTGCGTTCGGAACGGGAATGGAAGCAGCTGTAAATCGTTACCAAGTGGAAGTATTAGGTTATAAACAAGGAGATGGCGAACTTACTGCTGGCGGCAAGATGTGGAAATCATTGCTTGGCATGTTGGTGGATGAATATGATCTTAAGGATTTCATCCGAGATGTTCAGAAGGCTACAGGTTCAGAAGTCGATGGTAAGGCAGGAAATAAAACAATCGGAAATACACCAACTGTTTCACGTACAATCAATAAGAATCATCCTGTAGTAACTGCTCTTGAACGTAGATTAAAGGCACTTGGTTATTACACAGGTAGCATTGAGGCGGATGAAGGTAAAACACCTGCGTTCGGAACGGGAATGGAAGCAGCTGTAAATCGTTACCAGGTGGAAGTATTAGGTTACAAGCAAGGAGACGGTAAGATTACAGCAGAAAAGAAAATGTGGAAGAGCTTACTTGGTATGCTCTAAGAATGTATGAGGCGGTCAGAAATGACTGCCTTTTGATTTTGCAAATTATTAAATCTCTTTCAACTTTGGACTATTAGTTGGGAAAAAATTTTGGTATAATAAAAAATATATCAATGTTTGAAAGGCAGGAAGGAAAATAATGCGCGTAGGATTAGGATATGATGTTCACAAATTAGTAGAAGACAGGGAGTTGATTTTGGGTGGCGTAAAGATTCCGCATACACTCGGATTGTTAGGTCATTCAGATGCAGATGTATTGGTACATGCGATTATGGATGCACTTCTTGGTGCAGCCGCGTTAGGCGATATCGGAAAACACTTTCCAGATACCGACCCAGAATACAAGGGTGCAGACAGCATGAAACTGATGGCTCATGTACGTGACCTTATTGAAGAAAAAGGTTATGTCATTGAAAATATTGATGCTACTATCATCGCACAGAAACCAAAGCTTCGTCCATACATCGACCAGATGGAGGAAAATATTGCCAAGGTTCTCCGTATTGAAAGAGATCAGATTAATGTCAAAGCTACTACAGAAGAACGCCTCGGATTCACAGGCCGTGAAGAAGGTATGGCAGCTCAGGCGATTTGCTCCCTTGCGACCATGTATGAAGCTAGCATTCAGGTAGGCTGTAATGGTGGCTGTGGCGGATGTCAGTAAAATTCTTGACAAAATCACAATTTCTGCATAAACTATATTGTAAGTTTTGTTTTATATAAAAAGGCTTTGAACGGAAAGAGTAGAAAGTAAAGTAAGTCGAAAGAGAGAAGCTGTCACCGGCTGAAAGCAGCTTTAGCCTTATATTTCGAAAGTGCATCCGGGAGCTGACTTGGTGAAGTGTTTGCACCTAGCTAAGTACGCATCGCACACGTTACGTGCTAAGAGGAAGTGTTTATTTGCGCAAACGCAGGTGATTTTTGCACCAATGCAAAGAAATACTTTGAATTAGAGTGGAACCACGGATTATCCCGTCTCTATGAGGCGAGATAGTCCGTTTTTATGTTTATCCACTGATGCAGGAGGTCGTATATGGGATTTATTCAAAACATAAAAGAAGAAATTAATATTATACGCGAAAGAGACCCAGCTATTCACTCCAATTGGGAAGTGTTTTTATACCCTAGCTTTAAGGCGGTAATGATGTATCGAACCGCACATAAATGGTATGTAAATGGACATTATTTCTGGGCGAGATGGCTATCTCAGAAAGCAGTACGAAAGACTGGAATTGAGATCCATCCAGGTGCACAAATTGGCAAAGGACTATTTATCGATCACGGTTCTGGTGTTATAATAGGAGAGACGGCGATTCTCGGTGATAACTGTACACTGTATCAGGGCGTGACCCTCGGCGGTACAGGCAAAGAGCAGGGCAAGCGTCACCCAACCCTTGGCAATAATGTTATGGTAAGTGCGGGGGCGAAGGTGCTTGGTTCCTTTACAATCGGCGATAATTGTAAAATCGGTGCCGGTAGCGTAGTGCTGGAAGAAGTACCACCAAACTGTACCGTAGTAGGTATTCCAGGTCGTATCGTAAAGAGAAATAATGCCAATGTTCCACAGGAACTTTTGGATCACGACAATTTACCTGACCCAATTCAGGATGAAATCGGCTGCTTAGAAATGAACGAAGCAGAGCTTGGCAAACGAGTAGACAGCTTGGAGCAGGAAATCGAAGAATTAAAAACATTGCTGGCAATTACAGCAGGAGCAAACAATAATTAGAAAATGTCGATTGCCTATAACCCAATAAGGCAGTTGAAGAGATAAAAGGAGAACCCCATGGAAAACAGATTTAAGTTTTACAACACATTGACTAGAAATATTGATACAGTCATCCCAAATGTGGAAGGCAAAATCGCCATGTACACTTGTGGACCTACTGTATATCATTTCGCTCATATTGGAAATCTTCGCAGCTATATTATGGAAGATGTATTAGAAAAATCACTTCGTTTCATCGGTTATGATGTAAAACGTGTTATGAATATCACAGACGTAGGACACCTTTCCAGCGATGCAGACACCGGTGAAGACAAGATGCTTAAGGGTGCAAAGCGTGAAAACAAGACCGTTATGGAAATCGCACAGTTTTACACAGATGCCTTCTTTAGCGATTGTGAAAAGCTAAACATCAAGCGTCCAGACGTAGTAGAGCCAGCAACTAATTGTATTCCAGAATTTATCAACATGGTTTCCGTATTGTTGGATAAAGGATTTGCGTATGAAGCAGGTGGAAATGTTTACTTTGACACCAGCAAATTAGAGGACTACTATGTATTCTCTTCTGCAGTAGAAAAAGAACAGTTGCGTGAAGGCGTTCGTGACGATGTAGATGTAGATGATAATAAGAAAAATTCCAATGACTTCGTACTTTGGTTCACCAAATCCAAATTTGAAGATCAGGCATTGAAATGGGATAGTCCATGGGGCGTAGGATATCCAGGCTGGCATATCGAATGTTCCTGCATTAGTATGAAGCATTTAGGCGAATACATGGATATTCATTGTGGTGGTGTCGATAACATTTTTCCACACCACACCAACGAAATCGCACAGTCAGAAAGCTTTACTGGACATAAATGGTGTAACCACTGGTTCCATGTAAACCATTTAAATGATCAGTCTGGTAAAATGAGCAAGTCAAAAGGGGATTTCCTTACCGTTTCATTAATTGAAAGCAAAGGCTACAATCCACTTGTATATAGAATGTTCTGCTTGCAGTCACATTACCGTAAACCATTGGTATTCTCCTATGAAGCATTGGATAACATGGTTGCTGCATATAATAAGCTGGCAAAGAAAATTGCTGAGCTTAAGAACGAGGGTGAAGTAGACAGCCAAGTATTTGCACAGTACAGAGCAAAATTCGAAGATGCACTTTGCAATGATTTAAACACATCCATGGCTATCACAGTGCTTTACGATGTAGTAAAAGCTGATACAAACGATGCAACCAAATTAGCATTAATCAATGACTTTGATTATGTATTGTCTTTAAATCTTTATGAAGAAGGTAAAAAACTGGCAGAAACACCAGCAAATGCAGGTGTAGATGCAGAATTAGAAGCTTTTGTACTAGCAAAAATCGAAGAACGTGCAGCCGCAAAGAAAGCAAAAGATTTCGCAACAGCAGATGCAATTCGTGATGAACTTCTTGCGAAAGGTGTTGCAATCAAAGACACAAGAGAAGGCGTAAAATGGGAGCTTGTTTAATGGAAATGAAAATTGATTCCTATATTAAAGAACAGTTCGATATTGAAAATGTAGATATTCGCACATACTCGCCATTGGCGTTGGCATATATTGGAGATGGTGTTTTTGATTTGGTGATACGTTCCCTTATCGTAGGAAAAGGGAATACTAAGGCAAGTCAGCTCCATTATCAGACCAGCCATATTGTAAAGGCAGAGACGCAGGCGAAAATCATAGAGGCTCTAGAAGGAGATTTGACGGAGGAAGAAGCGGATGTTTACCGCAGAGGCCGAAATGCAAAATCACCAACTATGGCCAAAAATGCCACCATGTCAGATTATAGAAAAGCCACAGGCTTCGAAGCACTGATGGGATATCTTTATCTGAAAGATGAATTTCCTAGAGTCGTAGAGCTAACAAAGCTTGGATTGGAAAGGGCTGGCATATCGATATAGTAAATTGTAATAGAAAGATGGATTTCGAACGGCGTTCAAATTGCATGAAATAGTAATTTGTGCACAAAAAGGGAGGAAAACATGGGATACGAAGAAAACAAAATAGAGGGACGTAACGCTGTATTAGAGGCATTTCGTTCTGGAAAAACTATTGATAAATTGTTTGTTTTGGATGGCTGTCAAGATGGACCAATCAAATCCATCACGAGAGAAGCTAGGAAAGGCGACACAATCATCAACTATGTAAACAAAGAACGTTTAGACCAGATTTCAGAAACTGGAAAACATCAGGGCGTTATCGCGATTTCAGCAGCTTATGATTATGCAGAAGTAGATGATATTTTGGCAAATGCTGAGGCGAAGGGCGAGGCTCCATTTATCATTATCTTAGATGGAATCGAAGACCCACATAATCTGGGTGCGATTATTCGAACTGCAAATCAGGCGGGGGCTCATGGAATTATCATTCCAAAGCGTCGTGCGGTAGGTCTTACACCAACCGTTGCCAGAACTTCTGCAGGAGCTATTAACTATACACCTGTTGCAAAGGTAACCAACATTACTCAGACCATTAAGGACTTAAAAGACAAGGGTATGTGGTTTGTGTGTGCAGATATGAATGGAACACCTATGTATGATTTGAATCTTACAGGATCAATCGGTCTTGTAATTGGTAATGAAGGCGATGGTGTGAGCAAGCTGGTGAAAGAAAATTGTGATATGATTGCTACGATTCCTATGAAGGGAGATATCGATTCCCTGAATGCATCGGTAGCCACTGGTGTTTTAGCATACGAAATTGTACGTCAGAGATTAGGAAAGTAAACACATGAATTATAATAATTTTACCGACGAAGAACTCATCGAAAAGTTTCGTGCAGGTGATGCTGAAATTGCAGATTTTATTATGGAAAAATACAAACCGTTAGTGCGAAAGAAAACCAACGCAATGTATTTAATCGGTGGTGAGCCAGAGGATTTGATACAGGAGGGGATGATAGGTCTTTTCAAAGCAGTGAGGGACTTTGATTTACAAAAAGAAGTTAGTTTCTTTTCTTTTGCAGAACTGTGTATCAATCGTCAGCTGTACTCTACGTTAGAAGCATCTAATCGTAAAAAGCATATTCCATTGAATACGTATATTTCTTTTTCTGCACAGGGGGATGGAGAAGGTGTAGATTTGGAAGAGGTTATAGCAGATCAGGCACTTAGTCCAGAACAGATGCTAATAGAGCAAGAGGGTAGAGAAGAGTTTCATCGTAGATTGGAAGAAAAGTTGAGCCCAATGGAGAAAAAAGTGTTATACTTATACTTAGAAGGAAGTAGTTATACTCAAATTGCAGAATTGATGGGAAAAACACCAAAATCCATTGATAATACATTGCAAAGAATTCGTGGCAAAATCAAGACACTGAAAGATGAATTTTAGCGTAAAATATATTGAAACGCAGGATTGCGTCGATATATATGATAATAAGAGAAAGGGGGAGCGAACATGGAATTTAGCCGAGATGGAAACAATATTATCCGTTGTGTGATTTCGGAAGAAGAAATCGAAGAATTAGGATATACCATTGATGATATCATCAGCAATGGAGTTCGTACGCAGCAGTTCATGAATCAGATTTTTGATATGGCTGAGCAGGAATTTGATACGAAATTTGAATTAGGTATAAAGTCTGTGCGTGCCGACATTTTACCAGACCACACGATATCGCTGACCTTTTCAGAACATCCTGGTACGGAAGGGGTTATGGACCATATCAAGGATATTGTAAACGGTTTACTAAATACCATTCCAAAGCAAAAATGGGATGAAATTAAATCGATTAAGGAAAAGGATTCGGAAAATAAAAAATCATATGGTGTGAAATTAGAGGATTTAAAAATAATCGTTCTGTTTGCATTTGAAGAGTTAGATGTTTTGATGAGATACGCAAAGCAGGTTCAGGTTGAGGAACTTCCATTTAATCAGTTGTACAAATTTGATGATGTTTATTTCTTAATGATGGATATGACTGATTGTAAAGAGGATGAAGTGAAACGTCTTTCTGCGTTGACAGATGAATATGCAGCAGATATTTTCGTAGGAGCAGAGAAGAGAGCCTTTATTTATGAACATGGAAATGAAATTATAAAAGAACGTGCACTTGAGATGTTACGTGAAATATAACAAAGTAAAAAAGACCCGACCACAAACGTGGTCGGGTTATTTCATATATGTAATTAACCTAAAACTTTTTTGATAGATTCAATTACGCGGTCAGCCTGGAATGGTTTTACGATAAAGTCTTTTGCACCTGACTGAATTGCTTCGATAACCATTGACTGCTGGCCCATAGCAGAACACATTACGCATAATGCACTAGGATCAGCTGCTTTGATATCCTTTAATGCTGCAATACCATCTTTGTTTGGCATTGTGATGTCAAGTGTAACAAGGTCTGGTTTTAATTCGTTGTATTTAGCGAGAGCTTCGATACCATCTGCTGCTTCTCCACAAACTTCATAACCGCCTTTTGTAAGAATATCTTTGAGCATCATTCTCATAAATGCTGCGTCGTCTACTACTAAAATTCTCTGTGCCATTTTATATGCCCTCCTGGTCTAAAATCTGTTTTACAATACTTAGTGGATATAATTGCCAAATAGTACTATTAATCAATCCGTCTACTGTTAAACGGAATGTAACTTTTACAATGTCTGTGCCATTGCATAATTCATCAGGAATAACGAATGTGGTTTTATACTTCGAATTGATAAGTGGAAAACCGATGTCTGTTGGTCTGTGTAAGAGTTCAGACATAGAAGTAGCAATTCGACCGCACATCTGATTCATTGCTTCAGAAATTGCGGAAATAGTGATTTCATCAAACTCCATTCCTGTGGTGTCACCATTGCCTCCCATCATAAGGTTTGCAATGATAAGTGCATCCTGTTCTTTCAGAATCATGAGATTGGTTCCATCTAACCCCTTTGTGTATGGAACCTTAACCAATATACGCTCTGGTTTGATGAGGTTCTCTTCTTTATCGAGAACTTCAACCGTAGGAGTTGTAATATTCGTTGGTCGATTGATAATCATACTAAGTGCCGTAGCAGCATTACCTGTACAGATATTGGCTACTTCACCGATGATATCTGCTTGTTTTTTCGTTATCGCTTCCATCATATTCCTCCATAGTACCTTTTTCCTAACCTACATTATAGCAAACAAGTGCAGAATATGGAAGAAAATTCTTATAATTTTTATAAGTGAGATTTTTTGATAATTTTTAATGTCTAATATATGTATGAGAGAACAAAGGACCAAATGCTTTTACAGAACTGATTCAACTATACATGAAGGATATTGTGTGAAGGAAATAGCAGAATTTCTGAAAATTCCAGAAAGCACAGTGCAGACAAGGCTTGCCCGGGGAAGAAAAAGGTTGCGCGAATATTATGAATCAAAGTAAAGGACGGACATTATGGAAGAGAATACAAGAAAGAAGAAATTAGATGAAACAAACATAATGATTGGTGGAGGAATTGTTACACTGCAACAATCTGAAGTACCAGAAAAAGCACAGTCATATGAAACATTTGTATTTTAC
>CAYMTP010000056.1:0-10696 GCA_964393435.1 uncultured Lachnobacterium sp.
TCCGTAGCTTAGATATCCCAGTTCGTACATTAGAATGCTGTTCTGGTGACTTAGCAGACCTTAAGGTGAAATCTTGTGACGTAGAAGCTTGGAGCCCACGTCAGAAGAAATACTTCGAAGTAGGTAGCTGTTCGAACTTAGGTGATGCTCAGGCTAGAAGACTTAAAATCCGCGTGAAAGACAAAGACAACAACAAGTACTTTGCACATACATTAAACAATACTGTAGTTGCACCACCACGTATGCTTATAGCATTCTTGGAAAATAACTTAAATGCGGACGGAAGCGTAAACATTCCAGTAGCATTACAGCCATACATGGGTGGAAAAGAAAAACTTATTCCAACAAAATAATTTAAAGACTATTCCATTTTGACGAAATGAGCTATGCTGATCATAGCTCATTTCTTGTATTTAACAGAAAATGAAGACTTGAAGTGCAATATCGCAACTTAGGAATAAAACTCAATTCTGAGCCAAATCGCTGGTTAAAATTCGTTCAAATAATAGTCCTGCTACCATCCAAAAAGGGAGAAAGTCCAGTCGGACGATTCCTTTTACCGCATATTTGGAACCTTCATAGCTCCAAGGACATACATCCAGCTTCGTAAGAATGGTGCCACTTACATATTCTCCAGCCATAATGCCACTGCCATAGAGGAGCCCTCGCATAGGTGTTGGCCAGTGGGAAATTTTTGGGGCGATTTCCCCGATGACTGCTGCCATTCCATAAATTGGAAACATCCAGGCAGAGGTTTGTCCCATCAATTTTTTGTCCTTTTTCCCAAGTGCACTAGCAGAGGTAAATGCCACTTCCATACACCATCCTGTCAATCCGCAAATAATAAAATTTCTTCCACGCATTATATTTCGTTTCCTTCCTAAAAATTTTTTGCAATATTCTATATTTTGCCTTATAATCAAATGGAGTATGCATAGAATGTATAATCTTAATTAAGAGGTGAACCAGTGGCAAAATACGCAAATATCATTGTGGATATTTCTCATGAAAAACTGGATAAAACGTTTCAGTATCTGATTCCGGAAGAAATTGCGGAAGAAGTGCGTGTTGGTGTGCTGGTGGACATTCCATTTGGGAATCGCACCATCACAGGATATGTGGTGGAACTGACCGATGAAGCTGAGTTCGAAGTGTTTCGACTGAAATCCATTATTGGAGTGAAAAAGGGCAGTGTGCCTATCGAATCCCAGCTCATTGAATTGGCGGGCTGGATACGAAAAAATTACGGCGGAACCATGAATCAGGCATTAAAAACCGTGATTCCGATTAAACAAAAGACGAAAGCTATTGAAAGAAAGCTGCTGAAACTTCTTATCAGTAAGGAAGAGGCGATTCACACCCTCGCCTTGTATGAATCAAAGCATTTTACGGCAAAGGCAAGATTGCTTCGCGAGTTGATGGCAGAGGGGGAATTAGATTACTCCATCGTAACGCAAAAACTGCATGTATCAGCCAGCACAGTGAAGGCCTTGGAAAAAGATCAGATTTTGGAAATTCAGACCACCAAGGAATATCGAAATCCTGTGAATCATCTGGAAAGCAAGGGGTATCACCTAACCTTAAATGACAAGCAGCAGGTGGTAGTCGACCATATTACAGCAGATATGGAGAGTGGTTTGCACAAAACATATTTGCTTAAAGGTGTAACGGGCAGTGGCAAGACGGAAGTGTATATGGAGCTGATTGCACATACGATTGCCAATGGAAAGCAGGCGATTGTACTGATTCCAGAAATTGCACTTACTTTCCAGACCGTGATGCGTTTTTATAATCGTTTTGGAGATAGAGTTTCGATTATGAATTCTAAATTGTCTCAAGGGGAGCGCTACGACCAGTATCTTCGTGCAAAAAATGGAGATATTGATATTATGATTGGACCACGTTCGGCGTTGTTTACACCATTTGAACGATTGGGACTGATTATTATAGATGAGGAGCACGAAACATCTTATAAGAGCGAAACAATACCTCGCTATCATGCAAGGGAAACTGCAATAGAGCGTGCAAGACAAAATTCTGCCACCGTGGTATTAGGTTCGGCTACACCTTCCATGGATAGCTTTTATCATGCAAAGAATGGTGAGTATGAATTATTAGAACTGACACAACGTGTACAGGAAAAACCGCTTCCAAGTTGTGAAGTCATAGATTTAAGAGAGGAACTACGAAATGGTAACCGCTCGATTTTGAGTGAAAGATTGCAGGAATTAATGGAAGACCGCCTGGCGAAAAAACAGCAGATGATGCTCTTTATCAATCGCCGCGGAGTAGCAGGGTTTATGTCCTGTAGAGCCTGTGGTTACGTGGTGAAATGTCCGCATTGTGACGTGTCCTTAAGCCAGCACAACGATGGCAAAATGGTGTGTCATTACTGTGGTTACGAAGAGCCGGAACCAAGCGTATGTCCATCCTGTGGTTCCAAATATATTAGTGGGTTTAAGGCTGGAACACAGAAGATAGAAGAGATGGTAAAGAGAAGATTCCCACAGGCACGAGTGCTTCGAATGGATTTTGATACCACTCGAACAAAAGACAGTTATGAACAGATTTTACAGGCGTTTGCGAATCAGGAAGCAGATATACTGATTGGAACGCAGATGATTGTAAAAGGGCATGATTTTCCAAATGTTACTTTGGTTGGCGTATTGGCAGCAGATATGTCTCTCCATGTCAGTGATTTTCATGGAGCAGAACGAACCTTTCAGCTTTTGACTCAGGCTGCTGGCAGGGCAGGAAGAGGAGATACGCCTGGAGATGTAATTATTCAGACCTACAACCCAGAGCATTATGCAGTGCTTACTGCAAAGGAGCAGGATTACAAAAGCTTTTACGAGCAGGAGATTATGTATCGCCAGTTGGGATTTTACCCACCGGTTTGGAATTTGCTTTTGCTAATGTGCACATCAGAAAATGAAGCACAGCTTGAAATGGTTAGTGAGAAAGTCATGAAGCGGTTGCAAGCCACTGCTACAGAGTGTCTGCCAGGTGAACGTATTCAAATGATTGGACCTGCGGATGCAACCATAGCCAGAGTAAATGATATTTATCGCAAGGTGATTTATATAAAAACACAGGATTATCATAATCTTGTGGTATTAAAAAATAAGTTGGAATATTACATGAAAGACAACAGGGATTTTCAAAGTATTTCTGTACAGTTTGATTTCAACCCTATGAGCGGATTTTAAGGAGGAAGAAAAATGGCATTAAGGGAAATTAGAGTAGAGGGTGATCCAGTGCTTACAAAGGTATGTAAAGAGGTAAAAGAGATTACACCAAGAATTCAGGATTTAATCGATGACATGATTGAAACTATGTATGAAGCAAATGGTGTAGGTCTTGCAGCACCTCAGGTAGGCATTTTGAAAAGAATCGTGGTTATTGATGTGGGAGAAGGTCCAATCGTTATGATTAACCCACGCATCGTGGCTCAGGATGGAGAGCAGACTGGTGATGAAGGATGTCTTAGCGTTCCTGGAAAAGCAGGTGTTGTAACTCGTCCAAATTATGTAATGGCTCGTTTTTTTGACGAAGAAATGAACGAATGTGAAGTAGAAGGCGAAGAACTTCTTGCTAGAGCTATCTGCCATGAATTGGATCATTTAGACGGACATCTCTATGTAGAAAAGGTAGAAGGCGGACTTCATGATGTGACCTACGAGGTTGAGGAATAAGCGTAGAAATTTTTGAAGCATCGAAAAAAGGAGACTAACATGAAAGTTATCTTTATGGGAACCCCTGATTTTGCAGTGGGGACACTAGAAACGATTATTGAAGCGGGGCATGAGGTTGTATTGGTTGTTACTCAGCCGGATAAACCAAAGGGAAGAAGCGGTGCATTACAATTTCCACCTGTAAAGGAATGTGCAGTGGCACATGGCATCGAAGTGTTTCAGCCAACTAAAATTCGCTTGGAAGAAAATGTAGAATTTTTGCGTAAATATGATGCGGACATTTTTGTTGTCGCAGCTTTTGGGCAGATTCTACCAAAGAGTATTTTGGATATGCCAAAGTACGGTTGTATCAACGTGCATGCATCCTTGTTGCCAAAATACCGTGGTGCAGCACCTATTCAGTGGGCTGTTATCAATGGAGACCCAGTGACAGGTGTTACCATTCAACAGATGGATATTGGCGTAGATACTGGGGATATTATTGTCACGAAAGAATTGGCAATTAGCGAAGATGAAACAGGCGGCGGTCTTTTTGATAAATTAGCAGTCGTAGGAGCAGAGGCGTGTATAGAGGCTTTGGTGCAGATTGAAAATGGTACTGCGATTCGTACTCCGCAAAATCATGAAGAGGCGACTCATGTTTCCATGATTAGCAAGGAGTTTGGAAATATCGATTGGAATAAATCTGCGGTGGAAATTGAACGCCTGATTCGTGGTTTAAATCCATGGCCAAGTGCGTATACTAAACTCGATGGAAAGACTTTCAAAATCTGGAAAGCGAAAGTAGTTTCTGCATCCACAGATTCTCTTCCAGGCAGTGTTGTTCGCGTAGACAAAGGCGTGATGGAAGTACAGACTGGTGAAGGTGTGCTTTCTCTTTTAGAGGTTCAGTTGGAAGGCAAAAAACGTATGGAAGTAGATGCTTTTCTACGTGGTTACAGTATAGAACCAGGTGTTGTTTTAGGGTAAAAAGGAGTAATTATATGTATTTTGATTGGACATATGGTCTAGTATTAATCGGTGCAGTCATTTGCATGATTGCATCAGCAAATGTAAAAAGCACTTATAAGAAATATGCACAGTATAGAAGTATGACAAATATGACAGGTGCACAGGTGGCAGAACGTCTGCTTCGAAGTGCCGGGCTAAACGATGTAACAGTGGGACATGTAGCAGGCGAATTATCCGACCACTATAATCCAGCCACTAAAGTGGTAAATTTGTCGGATTCGGTGTATGGCTCTACTTCGGTAGCTGCTATCGGTGTTGCAGCCCATGAATGTGGACATGCCATTCAGCATGCAAAAGGCTATTTTCCATTAACTTTCAGAACATGGTTTGTGCCAGTAGCGAATTTTGGCTCTAAATTGGCTTGGCCATTGATTTTGATTGGCTTGTTTATCAATTCACAGTCCTCTCAGCTCATTATTAATGCAGGAATATTTTTGTTCTCATTTGCAGTAATCTTTCAGTTGATTACTTTGCCTGTAGAGTTCAATGCCTCTAGCCGTGCGTTGGTTTTACTGGAAGAACAGGGGATTTTAAGTCAGCAGGAACTGCCATATACCAAGAAGGTATTAAGTGCGGCAGCACTTACTTATGTGGCAAGTGCAGCTTCTGCAATTTTGCAGCTGCTCCGTATTATCATGCTGTTTGGAGGAAGAAGACGAGATGACTAACGGCGTTAGCGCGAGAGAACTGGTTTTGGACATCCTTATAGAAGTGAACGAGAAGGAACAGTATTCTCATTTGGTGATTCGCGATGTATTAAACAAATACCAGTACTTAGAAAAACAGGAGAGAGCATTTTTGACCCGGCTCGCAGAAGGAACCATTGAGCACATGCTGGAAATGGATTTTATCATTAATTCTTTTTCTAAAGTAAAGGTGAAAAAAATGAAACCACTCATTCGCAACCTTCTTCGCATGAGTGTGTATCAGTTAAAATATATGGATTCGATTCCAGATGCAGCAGTTTGTAACGAGGCTGTAAAACTGGCAAGAAAACGTGGCTTTGGACAGCTGCGTGGCTTTGTAAATGGTGTGCTTCGCAATATTGCAAGAGAGTTAGAACATTTGCAGTATCCAGATGAAAAATTAGAGCCAGTCCGTTTCCTGGAGGTTACATATTCGGTTCCAGAATGGATGGTGGAACAGTGGATAAAGACTTGCGGTTATGAGCAGGCGAAGGAAATTTGTGCAAGCTTTTTGCAGGAACGTCCAATTACGATACGTGTGAATTTGCTCAAAATATCACCAGAAGAATTAAAAGAGAAACTGGTAGCAGAAGGGGTTACGGTAAGAGAAATCGAAAAGCTTCCATATGCCTTCGCGATTAGTGGATATGATTATCTGCAGTCTCTGGAATCATTTCAAGAAGGGCTCTTTTATGTGCAGGATATCAGCTCCATGATGGTGGCTGAAATTGCCGCACCAGAAAGGGATAGCTATATTATTGATGTATGTGCAGCACCGGGAGGAAAAAGTTCTCATTTGGCAGAGAAGATGTCTGGCACTGGTATGGTAGAAGCTAGAGATTTGACCGAATATAAGGTGTCTTTGATCGAAGAAAATATTGAGCGTCATGGATTAAAGAATATGAATGCTGTGCAAATGGACGCAACGGTCTTTGATGCAGCTTCGGTAGAAAAAGCAGATGTACTTATTTGTGATTTACCATGCTCAGGCTTAGGAGTAATGGGTAAGAAGACGGATATACGGTATAAGATGACAATAGAGAAACAAAGGGATTTGGTGCAGCTTCAAAGACAGATTTTGGATACAGTTCACACCTATGTGAAAAAGCAAGGTACATTGGTATACAGCACCTGTACGATTCATCAGGAAGAGAATGAAGGAAATGTAGCATGGTTTGTGGAAAAATATCCTGAGTTTGAAGTGGTGTCCAGCCAGCAGATGTTTCCAGGTGAAGAATGTCACGATGGTTTTTTCATCGCTAAGCTAAAACGAAAATAAACGATTTGAGAGAAAACAAACAGGAAGAAGATTTATGTCGGAAAAAATTGATATTAAATCATTAAACTTAAAAGAACTAACTGCACTACTAGAGGAAATGGGCGAGAAGGCTTTTCGTGCGAAGCAGATTTATCAGTGGATTCACGAAAAACAGGTGGATAGTTTTGCGGAAATGACGAATATTTCCAAGAAACTGATAGATGCTTTAGAAGAGAAAACATACCTTACCAGTCTGAAAAAAGAGGAGGTTCAGATTTCTAAATTGGATGGAACCAGAAAATATCTTTTCTTACTGGAGGATGGCAATGTTATCGAAAGTGTGCTGATGCGTTATAAGCATGGAAACTCGGTATGCATTTCTTCTCAGGTAGGCTGCCGTATGGGTTGTCGTTTCTGTGCATCTACCTTAGATGGCTTGGTAAGAGGCTTGAGTGCAGGAGAGATGCTGGACCAGATTTATCAGATTGGCAAGGATATCGGAGAACGTATTTCCAACGTCGTAGTTATGGGAACTGGTGAACCGCTGGATAACTATGATAATCTGCTGAAATTCATTGAACTTTTGACCGATGAAAAAGGTTTAAATATCAGTCAGCGAAATTTGACGGTTTCGACCTGTGGTATCGTACCAAGGATGAAAGAATTGGCAGACGAAAAACTGGCTATCACTTTGGCACTTTCGTTACATGCCTCCAATCAGGAGAAGCGTTTAGAGCTTATGCCTGTGGCGAACAAATATGGTATCCACGAAGTGATTGATGCCTGCAAATACTATTTTGAAGTAACAGGCAGACGTATTACCTTTGAGTACAGCTTGGTGGGTGGTGTCAACGATACGGACCAGGATGCTAGAGAACTGGCACAGCTCATTAAGGGTATCAACTGTCATGTCAATCTCATTCCTGTAAATCCAATCAAGGAACGTGACTATGTGCAGTCTAATGCCAAGGTTATCGAGGCTTTCAAGAATAAGCTGGAAAAGGCGGGAATCAATGTTACGGTTCGTCGTGAAATGGGACGTGATATTGATGGTGCCTGTGGGCAGCTTCGCAAACGATATAAGGATTCGGGCGGGAATTTATAAAAAATTCGGAAAGAATTTCCAGGGCAAGTGTCAAACACTTGCCCTTTTTTATATTGTATGCTAAAATTATACGATGAATTTAGTATGCGTGGTACTATGCCCAGCATACGATATATAAAGAAAGGACAGCGAAGGAATGAAGACGTTTTCCATTACGGACACAGGAGTTCTGCGTAACATGAATCAGGACTACTGCTTTTCTTCGGATACTCCAGTTGGCAATTTGCCAAATCTATACATCGTTTGTGATGGGATGGGAGGACATAAGGCTGGGGAATATGCTTCCAGATACACCGTAGAGCGTATCGTAGCACATGCTTCCAGAAGCCGCTCCGAAAATCCTATTCGTATTTTGCGAGATGCCATTCAGAAGGCGAATGAGATTTTGGTGATTGAGTCAAGAGAAGATGTAGAAAAGCAAGGCATGGGAACGACAGTAGTAGCAGCTACCATTATTGACCACAGATTATATGTGGCGAATGTAGGAGATAGTCGTTTGTATGTCATCGGAGAGACAATGAAACAAATTACCAAAGATCATTCTTATGTAGAGGAAATGGTCCGCATGGGTAAGGTAGATCGTGCAGATGCTCGCACCCACGAGAAGAAAAATGTAATTACCAGAGCTGTTGGAGCAACGGAGAAGGTAAAGACAGATTTCTTCGAGGTTGATTTGGAGGATAGAGATATTGTGCTGCTTTGCACAGATGGTTTATCCAATATGGTAACTGATGAACGGATCTCCCAAATCGTTTTATCATCCGTACATACTGAGGATATTGCGAGAACATTGGTAGATGAAGCAAATAAAAATGGTGGGCAGGATAATATTACTGTTGTTGTTTTGAAGCCATATTATGATGAGGTGAAATAATGTTAGTAGAAGGCATGTTTTTAGTAGACAGATATGAAATATTAAGTAAAGTTGGTGCAGGCGGAATGTCTGACGTATATAAGGCAAAAGACCATATTCTTGGCCGTATTGTATCAATTAAGGTATTGAAGCAGGAATTTTCCGAAGATATCAATTTCGTGACGAAATTCCGTACAGAAGCACAGTCAGCAGCTGGCTTGGAGCATCCAAACATCGTAAATATCTATGATGTAGGAAGTGAAAATGGTTTACATTTTATCGTAATGGAATACGTAGAAGGTATTACATTAAAGACTTATGTAGAGAAAAAGGGGCAGCTTTCTTTCAAAGAAGCTACCAGCATTGCAATTCAGGTTGCAAGAGGTATTGAAGCTGCTCATAATAAAGATATTACACATAGAGATATCAAACCACAGAATATCATGATTTCCACAGAAGGAAAGGTGAAGGTAACTGACTTTGGTATCGCAAAAGCTATCAGCTCGAATACAATTAGCTCAGATGCCATGGGCTCTGTTCATTATGCATCTCCAGAGCAGGCGAGAAATGGCTTTATCGATGGAAGAAGTGATATTTATTCCCTCGGTATCGTAATGTATGAAATGGTGACAGGACGTGTACCATTTGATGGAGAAACTACAGTAGCAGTTGCTATTCAGCATTTACAGGAAGAAATGGTAGAGCCAAGTGCATACGCAATTGATCTTCCTATCAGCTATGAAAAGATTATCTTAAAATGTACACAGAAGAATCCAGAACGCAGATATCAGAATGTTGTAGATTTATTGGCTGATTTACGTCAGGCACTGGTTACACCAGACGAAGATTTCGTAGTAATTGCACCAGTAGTAATGGGAGATACACGTATCATCAATGGTGAAGAGTTAGATGCAATTCAGAATTCTGCAGAAGAGGCTGATTTAGAAAGTGAAAACAAATTTGCAGGTTCTGAAGAAGATGATGAGTATGAGTATGACGAGGATGACAGCGAAGATGCAACAGGTTTCTTGGATCCTAAGATGGAAAAAGTAGTTACAGTTGCAGGGATTGCATTATTTGTAGTAATCGTACTTTTGGTATGCTGGTTGGTATTCAGTATTGCTAGTAACTTCTTTAATTTTGGAAAAAATAATACAGAAAATCCAAATACACAGCAGACAGAATCTGAGTTGGATTCAGAAAATGATGAATCTGAGAAAAAAGATCAGGTGGAAATGATTAACATCGTAGGTATGGATGAAGATGCAGCAAGAAAAGCATTAGAAAAAATTGGTCTTGAACTCGAAGTAATGGGTTATGATGAATCAGATGAAGAAGATGGAACTGTTTTGGTTCAAAGCGAAAACAAAGGAAGTATGGTAGACAAGGGTTCAATTATTTCAGTAATTCTTTCAGGTGAGAATAAGAGTGAAACCTTAATCGCGGTTCCAAATGTTGTTGGTGAAGAAGAAGCGGATGCAGAGACAAAATTAAAAAATAAAGGCTTCCTTGTTACAAAGGAATATCAGTACGATGATACCGTAGAAAAGGGTAAAGTTATTTCCCAGACACCAGATTCAACTGCGAAAAAGAAAAAAGGAACACGCATTACTATCGTAATCAGCGAAGGTCAGAACACAAAGATGATTCCAGCAGATTTGATTGGTAAGACAGAGAAGGAAGCAATTGCGGCATTAGAAAAACTTGGATTCATTGCGGATGTTGTAACTCAGACAAGTAATGATAAATACCCAAAAGGCATTGTGTTCAAGGTTCCTGACGCAGGTAAAGAAGTAGCTGTTGGAAGTAAGGTTACTATTTATGTAAGTAATGATGTAATCAATTCGGAAGAACCAGATGATTCGCAGGCACCAGATAATTCACAGACACCAGAAGATTCTCAGGTTCCAGAAGACGGCACAGGTACAGGCGATGAATCAGGTGAGGATACAATAAACGAAGCAGCTATTAGTTTGGATGAAGTGCAGCAACTTTTAGAAGGGATTATCAGCGATAGTTTAATCAATAGGTAAATAATGCAAGGTAAGATTGTAAAAGGAATTTCCGGTTTCTACTACGTTCACGTAG
>CAYMTP010000057.1:0-10332 GCA_964393435.1 uncultured Lachnobacterium sp.
TTCACATTTCAGAAGATAATGTAAAAACAATCAAAGAATACACACGTAAGATTGCAGAAGAAATGGGCGTTAAAGGCTTAATGAATATGCAGTACGCTATCGAAAACGATACTGTATATGTATTAGAGGCAAACCCAAGAGCTTCTCGTACTGTTCCATTAGTATCTAAGGTATGTAACATCCGCATGGTACCACTTGCAACAGAAATCATTACTGCAGAACTTACTGGAAACCCTTCTCCAGTTCCAGGACTTAAGGAACAGGAAATTCCTAACTACGGTGTAAAAGAAGCGGTATTCCCATTTAACATGTTCCAGGAAGTTGACCCAATCCTTGGACCTGAAATGCGTTCTACTGGTGAAGTATTAGGTTTATCTCCATCTTATGGTGAAGCCTTCTTCAAAGCACAGGAAGCAACACAGTCTAAACTTCCTACAGAAGGAACTGTTCTTATCTCTGTAAATGACAAAGATAAGGCTGAAGTAGTAGATATAGCAAAAGCTTTCCACGAAATTGGATTTGATATCGTAGCTACAGGAAATACCCATAAACTCATCTCTGAAGCAGGCATTCCTGCGAAAAAGATTAAGAAAGTGAGTGAAGGTGGTCGTCCAAACACATTGGATGCTATCACCAATGGTGACTTCCAGTTGATTATCAACTCACCAGCTGGAAAAGAAGCTGTTGCTGACGATAGCTACTTACGTAAAGCTGCTATTAAAGGCAAGATTCCTTATATGACAACTATGGCTGCTGCAAAAGCAACTGCAGAAGGTATTCGTCATATCAAAGAAAATGGAAACTCTATAGTAAAATCCTTACAGGAACTTCATAGCGAGATCCATGATAAATAATATTTAATTGTTCAAAGAATGTTAACAATTTGTTTTAAAACAGATTGTTGACATTCTTTTTTTACTATGCTAATCTGTCACGGATTGGTTTTTTCTATTAAGGGAGGAAAAAAATGATTCGAATTTTATTAGACTCATCCGCAGATTTTTCTGCAGAAGAAGTAAAAACACGTAACATGGAACTTGTTCCAATCAACATTACTTTGAATGACCAAAACTATCGTGATGGTATTGATATCACCAAGGATGAATTCTACGACTTGTTATTATCAAGTGAAGCATTCCCAATGACAGCACAACCATCACCACAGGACTTTTTAGATATTTTTGAAGATGTAAAGGAAAAAGGCGACCAGCTCATTTACCTTTCACTTTCATCAGCACTTAGTGGTACTTTCCAGAGTGCGACATTGGCAAAAAGCATGGTAGAATATGATGAAATTTACCTCATAGATACATTATCTGCCACACGTGCTATCCGTCTTATGGCTGAATATGCGTGCAAACTGAGAGAAGAAGGAAAGGATGCTGCAACTATCGCAACAGAATTAGAAAGCTTCAAATCTCGAGTTGTAGTTTACGCAGCTGTAGATACATTAGAGTATTTATACAAAGGCGGCCGATTAAACAAAGCAACCGCAGCAATTGGTGAGCTTGCAAACCTAAAACCAATCATTACTGTAACGGAAGAAGGCAAAATCGGTGTTCCTGCTAAAGCACTCGGACGCAACAAAGCCCTCTCTACTCTCACAAAAATGGTTACCGAAAAACAAATTGATACAACATTCCCAATCTATTCTTTGTATGCAGTTGGCGAAGAAAATACAGAGAAACTTGAAAGAAAATTGGGAGAATGTGGTGTTCGCGTAACAAAACGTCTTCAGATTGGTGCTACTATTGGATGTCATGTAGGACCAGGAGCATACGGAGTAATCTTTGTAACAAAATAACAATAAAAAGCTCAGCATTTTCGCTGAGCTTTTTTTATTACACGTTTAGTTTCATATCGCCGTCTTTAATCCAGCCTTTCTTACGCATGAATTCTGAAATGCCCAGAGAAAGTAGTGCCGGTAAAATGATTTGGATGACAAGTATCTTAATGAAGACCATGGCTGGCTCTGCACCCTCTGCGGTCATTGTCTGGAATGTGGTGATTTGTCCCACAAGTCCAGCGGTTCCCATACCTGAACCAGTTGCATTATTGGTCATATGGAAAACCAGTGTGGAGACTGGTCCCAAAATCGCACTTGTAATAATGGCAGGCAGCCAGATAATTGGTTTCTTTACGATATTACCAATCTGAAGCATACTTGTACCCAATCCCTGTGCCAAGAGTCCATTCACTTTATTTTCACGATAACTTGCTACTGCGAAACCTACCATATTTGCACAGCAGCCTACAGTTGCCGCACCTGCTGCCAATCCAGAAAGATTTAGGATAATCCCTAATGCAGCAGAACTAATTGGAAGAGTCAACACAATTCCCATAATCACCGAAACAAAAATTCCCATAAGGAATGGTTGCTGCTGTGTACTTACATTTATAATTTCCCCGATGAAAATCATAAACTCTGAAATCGGTGGTCCCAAGAGAAGTCCTACTACAGAACCCGTAAGAATGCTAAGTAAAGGTGTTATAATGATATCCACCTTTGTTTTTCCTGACACAAAACGTCCCATATAAATGCCAGCCAGTGCCGCAATAAACGCTCCCAGTGGTTCCCCCGGCCCAGCATATACAATATTACCATCTACTAATACCGTTCCTGCTAAAATCTTGCTGGCAAATGCTCCCATCATACCACAGGTAGCCGCCGACATAATAACCAACGGACTCTCCTTAAAACGCACAGCAACTCCACAACCAATACCAACACCTGTCACGCTGGCTGCTATTTTTCCAATTATGTAGAGCATGTCCCCAATCATACCTGGAATCAAGCTGCCAATTTGCTGAATGATTGTTCCAATAATCAGTGTCGCAAACAAGCCCGTTGCCATACCACTTAAGCCTTCAATAAAAATTTCATTTGCTAATTTCTTTATACCTTTCAAAAACATCCCTCGCTTTCATAGTCACATTACCTATTTAACGAAATTTTGTATTTATTATACACCCTTTTCGCAAATTGTTCAAAAAAATATAAAGTTCTTGAAATATCATTGGTTTTCATAGATAATTTGATAAGATGATTTTTAAAAGGAGGTGCAACATGACAAAACCAACTCGTAAATCCAAAATACTGCTTATTTTTTTCGGAATTATAACCTTGCTTTGTCTCTTGCTTGTTCTTTTTATAAATTCGCCTCTTTTTGAAGTGGAATTTACCACCCAGGAAACATATCTGGAAATCGGAAATAAAGCAGAAACCGATCCTGCCTTTTATCTAGACGGAACTGACTGGTGTGTCTCTTTCTCTCACGTGGATACTTCCTCCGTAAAACATACCAAGGTCGGACGATACCCGATTTATATTTATCACGGCTTTCAAAAATACACTTCTTATGTAAATGTAACGGACACCACAGCCCCTGTCGTAAGCTGTGAGATAAAAAACAAAACTGTCGTTCCTGGCGATACCGTTTCTGTAAATACGCTTGGACTCAAAATCGAGGATTATAGTGAAATTGAAAGTGTAAAATTCACTAAAATATCCTCGACCAAATTCTATACAGGTCTACCAGAGGAAGAAACCGTAAATATGCGTGAAGCATATCGCAAAGGGATTGCAATGGAGGCCGAAGAATTTCAGTTTGCCTATGGTGGCATATACACTCTCACGATTAGTGTCAGTGACGCCTTCCACAACACCACCGAAGTTGAGCTCGCTTTAAAGGTTGAAGAACCTCCTGTTTTAGAAATACCTAGCGACTTCTATGTCGCAGGCACAACGGCAATTGATTTTACCGAATATATTGAGGTTTGGGATTTCATTACAGAAGATTTAGATGCTGACAATATCGAAATAGATACCTCCCAGCTTAATTTAACCATAGCAGGGACTTATCCCGTTTGTTTTTCCGCCACGGATGAATATGGGCTTACCGCAACCCAAACCGCAAATATCCATGTAAGTTCGCAGGATGCCTTACAAGAGCTTTTAAATACACACGTAGTCAATTTAGCCACAGATGCGATAATAGGGGCTAAAAATCCATATGACAGCGGATATTACACCACTGAGAACATCGAATTTATTCAAAATATTATGCTGCCTTGTATCGTACACATTGAAAACGATGCATTGGATACCTTTGGCAGTGGCTTCATCATCGAAATCAATGATGAATTTGTAACCATCGCAACCAACGAGCACGTCATAAAAAGCGACCTAACCGTTGATGTTACTTTTTTCAATGCTACTACTCGCAGCGGAGCTGTCGTCGCCTCTAGTGCAGAGCGCGACATTGCATTTATCCGCATTCCTATTGATGGCAAAAGCAGCAGCTCCTCCCTCTCCTCGGAACAGGTACAGAAACTGCGAACTGTACATATCAACAAAGGTTATTGGGATGGTTTATCCGACTACTGCGGTATTACCATCGGATATAATTGTATTAATGAAGAAGGAAATATCTGGAAGAATGCCACTGGCTCTATTATAGAAAAACTTGCAGTCCGTGATTGGAATCAATACAAAGATGTAAACGAAACCATTATCTCCATGGTCCCCGTTTCAGGCACCTCTGGTTCAGCTCTCTTTGATGGTTATGGAAGATTAGTAGGAATGATCCGCGGCTATACCGAATACGATGGTTATACCGAAACTGTAGCTGTGCCATTAAGTGAAATTCTTAGCTACTTCGAGATTGTATTTAAATATAAAATTCATTATCAATAATAAAAGGGGATGCCACAGCCTAAACGCATTTTGTGGCAACCCCTTTTGGTAATTCTATAATCATTTCATAAGTGCCTTGATTGGATTAATCACTTTCGCAATTTCTCGAATCTGATCCTGATTCTGTTTCATGTAGAGTTCTAGCATTTTGACTTCATCTTCCTCGAAGCCTTCATTCTTCGTAATGATACAGTCTGGAACGTAGCCCTCTGCTTTCCTTTTTCCGTCCTCGAAAACGACGTAGATACTTTTTCTTCCATCCTTTGGTACAATTCCCGATACCGTCATCTTAAGTTCTTCTGACATTCTATTCCTCCATACGACCTCTATTTGGTAATCACCATATTTGGCCATACCTTTTCAATCAATGCGTCATCATAATTGGAATCCAGAAAAGTTTCCATGGTAGTTTGTGCTTCGATTCCCTCCTGTCTCTGGGTATATCTTACCATAGCCATAGCTGAAATCAAAGCATTAAATATCATGAATACCACCAGTACCCATGTGATAACTTTGCCTTGTAATGCTGGCAGCTTTTCAATGAAATAACTCATCTTTGGATAAATCATTTTAATCCAAACAACGGATAGGAGTCCCCAGAAAAACATATATAATAGGTTCGTTCGACCACCAATATTAAATGGCATCCAGCTATAATCCCAGAAAACTGTTCCGAGAAAAATCTCAGTAAAAAGACTGCAGGCATATTCATATACGCCACCAATCAAAGCCCCAATTAAGAAAATGTATCGATCCGGTTTGTCAGCAAACTTGGACAATACGAGGGTAAGAACCACAGCTCCAATTCCCCATACAATACTGAATGGACCATACAATACGCTAGAGCGGCTCATCAATTCACCGCCCAATACCCAACAATAAATGGTTTCAATGAGATCGCCCAGTAAAGCAGATACTAAGAATATCCAAATGATTTTGTCCAAGCAAATCCCTTTGGCAAAAACATACTTTTCGTCTACTTCTGGTTCATCTTCGATATTTGGATATGCTTTATCTAGACGGTCCCAAATTTTCTCGTATATTCTACCATTTAAGCTACTTTGGTATTTCTGTTGCATTTGTTGATATTCATTTACTTTTCGATTTCCACGATTCTTACCCATGATATAAAGTGTAAGCAGAAAATCCAAAATTATTACTACGCCAAAGATTCCACAAAAGATTCTTAAAACCATTTCTGGTAGAATATGTACTAACATATAGACAAATGGATGGAACACCTCCATCATTCCCCACAAGCCAACAGAAAATAGTACCGCAACTACCAGATTCATCCACTGCCCATTATATGGTGTAATATCGTCATACTTTAAAACCATGCGATTGCATATTCTGCTTGTGCCAAAATCCGCTATGGATTGAATCGTCACAAACACTACAAAACTAGCCACAAACTTGAACGCCGCGTAATTGGTTAGATTTGGCCAAAGCACAATCAAAATATCCATGATCACACCATACATGACACAAAATGGCAGACTCACGAAGCCTCGATTTCGAAATCTTCTATCTTTAATTGCAATAATGATTACTTCTACAACCCACCCTATAAAGGAGTATAGGATAAAGTATGTTAGAAGTTCTAAAAATGTATATGTCATAAATTTCACCTCAAAGTCCATTATATCATCTTGTGTTTTCTTTGGGTTTATAGTACCCTAGATTTAAGAAAAATTTCACAAATGAGGTCTAATATGAAAGAGAAAAAGAGATTGAACATGACGGAAATCGTCAAAAACATTACAAAAGAAAATATATATAAGATTATGAATGGCATTACTCTTGCAGTATCTACTATTTTCCTTATAAAAAATGTGTTGTCCAGTGAAATCATTGGCTCTATCGCCATCGGTCTTTGTCTTACTGTTTATTGCGGGGCTTTGGTTATCATGAACAAAATGAAGATTCCAACCGACACTAGAAACCTTGTCGTTTCCATCGCTCTTATGGTGGTTATCTCCATTGTGTCAATTTTTAGCGGAAGTTCCTTTGGAGATGACTTTATTCTATATTTAGCTGCCATGGGTATGTCTGGGCTTTTTCTTCGCCCACAATATCCTCAGATTCAGCTTGGTGTAGCAAATCTTTTATTGATCATTCAATGCCTCTGTGCTCCACAAAAAATAGGAGCCATCGGTCAATTTATTATGTGCGTTGTTTTATTTAACCTTGCGGGCACTCTTTTTGCCTTTGTTGTTGCTCGCGGTCGCTCATTTATCTTAGAAAGTCGTGCCCGTACCAAGGAAATGGAGAAAGTCATCGAACAGCTGGCAATTATCAATGCAGAATTAAACAAAAACTTCGAAACTACACAGGGCCGTATCAATGATATTAACAGTGCGAACCTACAGGTAGAGCTTCGTACCAACGAATTGATTGACGACTCTAGCAACATCACTACAAGCGTTAGCGACACCATGAGTACCTGTGATGACGCTTTAGAACACATCACTCTATGCAGAAATCAGATTCACGCCCTACTAGAAAATATCCAGCATTTTGAAAATGTTTTAAAAGAAAACGAAAGCAACATTGATGCAATGTCCTCGCAAATCCTTTCTATCAAGGATTCTGCTTATGCTACTAACGAAGTGTTCGATGGTATCCAGCATCAGATGGAAGAAATTGTTACAGTTGTCGAACAGTTGAAATCCATTGCTTCCAGCACCAACATGCTTTCCTTAAACGCTTCCATTGAAGCCGCAAGAGCAGGTGCTGCAGGTGCAGGCTTTGCTGTCGTTGCAGAAAAGGTACAGCAACTTGCAGTAGATAGTAACAAATGCTCTAATCTCGTAGAACAGATTGTAACCAACATGGAAACTCAGGTCGATAAAACTCGTCAACAGATGGCAGAAAGTACGGATAACGTAGATTCCTCTCTTGCAAGTCTCGACGCCCTCAATCACGGCTTCAACGAACTACTTACCAGCTTTTCTACCTTATACGAAAGCATTGAGGAACACGATAGCAGCGTAAACGACCTCTCCTCAAGCTTTGATATGATTCAGGATAGTGTTTCCAATATGGCAACCTACTCTGAAAAGAATCAATCCTCTATCAACGATATTGCTGATTCCATTAAAATCTATGGCAGCAATGTGGAACAGATGGAACATGATACAGAAAACATTCGCCAGTTAGTACTCTCCATGGAGCAGGAAATTTCGAACAACTAAAATAAGCCCTTCGCTTGATGAGTGAAGGGCTTTTCTTATATCTGTTTAGAATCTATCATGGAAGGTACGGCTGATAACTTCACGTTGCTGTTCTTTAGAAAGCTTGTTGAAGTTTACTGCGTAACCTGAAACACGGATGGTGAGATTTGGATAGCTTTCAGGATCTTCATAAGCTTTCTCAAGTGTTTCACGATTCATTACGTTTACATTGATGTGATGTGCATTCTTAGCGAAATATCCATCTAGGATAGCTACTAAGTTATCGATTCGTTCTTCATCTGTTTTACCTAATGCGCTAGGTGTGATAGAGAAGGTGTTTGAAACACCATCGCGGCAATCATCATAGCTGATTTTTGCAACAGAGCTAAGGGATGCGACTGCACCATTTTCTTCACGATTGTGCATTGGATTTGCACCTGGTGCAAAAGCTTCTCCAGCCTTTCTACCATCTGGAGTAGAAGCTGTATTCTTTCCGTACATTACATTGGATGTAATTGTCAAAACAGAAAGCGTATGCTCTGCATTACGGTAAGTAGGTGTCTTGCGAAGCTCTGTAATCACCTGATGTGTCATCTCTTTCGCAATCACGTCTACTCTGTCATCATCGTTACCGAATTTAGGGAAATCTCCTGTTGTTTCAAATTCTGTGATAAATCCGTTTTCATCTTTGATAGGTTTTACGTCTGCAAATTTGATTGCACTGAGTGAATCCGCTACTACAGAAAGTCCAGCCACACCAAATGCCATAAAGCGATGAACATCGGTATCATGCAATGCCATCTGTGTTTTTTCGTAAGCATATTTGTCATGCATATAGTGTATAACATTCATGGTATTTACATATAGGTTTGATAGCCACTCAATGTAAATATTATAACGTTCCATTACTGCTTCATAATCTAATTTTTCTACGTCCATAACTGGCATCTGTGGTCCTATGTGAATCTTGCTTGAAGTATCATAACCACCATTAAGTGCAATAAGCAAAAGCTTTGGCAAATTACAGCGTGCACCAAAGAACTGCATCTGTTTTCCAATCTTCATTGCAGATACACAACAAGCAATGGCATAATCGTCACCATAAATTGGACGCATTAAATCATCATTTTCGTACTGAATCGAATCTGTATCCTTAGATACCTTTGCACAGAACTTTTTAAATCCTTCTGGAAGCTCTGTTGACCAGAGAATCGTAAGGTTTGGTTCTGGTGAGGAACCAAGGGTATAAAGTGTATTGAGCATACGGAAAGAATTCTTTGTTACCAAAGTTCTACCATCTTCACCCATACCACCAACAGCTTCTGTAATCCACATTGGGTCTCCACCAAAAAGTTCGTTGTATTCTGGTGTACGAAGGTGACGAGCCATACGAAGCTTAATAACGAAATCGTCCATAAGCTCCTGTGCAGTTTCTTCTGTAAGAACACCATTTGCAATATCTCTTTCAATATAAATATCAAAGAAAGTAGCTACACGGCCAAGTGACATAGCCGCACCATTCTGTTCCTTGATCGAAGCAAGATATGCGAAATAGGTCCACTGAATTGCTTCGCAGGCATTTTCTGCTGGATGGCTGATGTCATAACCATACATGGTTGCCATCTCTTTCATATGAGTCAAGAAAGTAATCTGCTGGAAAAGTTCTTCTGACAAACGAATCTCTTCTGCACTGAAATTTCCTTTTTCTAATGTTTTTTTATCTCTCTTCTTTTCTTCAATCAGTCGGTCAACACCGTAAAGAGCTACACGACGATAGTCACCAATGATACGACCTCTGCCGTAAGCATCTGGAAGACCCGTGATTACGTGACATTTACGAGCATCACGCATTTCATCTGTGTAAGCACGGAATACACCATCATTGTGTGTTGTTCTATATTTGAATTCGTTTTCGATTTTATCACTAAGATGATAACCATAGGCCTGACATGCCTGACGCGCCATACGAATACCACCGAAAGGATTTACGCCTCTCTTAAGTGGACGGTTGGTCTGTAACCCTACGATAAGTTCGTTCTCTTTATCTATGTAACCTGGCGCATATGCAGTAAGAGAAGATACGGTTGTAGTATCAATATCCAGTACTCCGCCATACTGTCTTTCTAATTGGAAAAGGCTGTTTACCTTTTTCATCATGTCACTGGTACGTTCTGTAGCACCTGCAAGGAAACTGTCGTCTCCTGTATATTCTTTGTAGTTCTTCTGAATGAAGTCACGTACATTGATTTCGTTCTGCCATACACCGGCTTTGAATCCTTTCCAATTCTTGTGTTCCATAATCGATTTCTCCTTATATGTGAATATTTCGAAGCACCTTATTTACCAAATAAGCAGACTCGGAAAGCTTCGCTTTCCTCGTTCGCGCAAAAAATGGCACTTCAGAATAACTGAAGTGCCCAGACGGTCGGCTAATATTCTCTTACACTCCCCCGCGGTCTC
>CAYMTP010000058.1:0-10112 GCA_964393435.1 uncultured Lachnobacterium sp.
AACTGGTTGGAATCTTTTTTTACATGACTCCGATAAAACTAACTTTGTTTCCATTTACTACTTTCCTGCTTTCGCAGCTTTTTTTTCCTCTTTTATTGCTTTCTTGGTTGCCTTAGCTTCCAATCTTTGTGCTTTGTTCATTCCTGTCCAAAGTCTGCGAACTGCCATAAATGCTAATACATCAAGTACAAGAATTACTACTGCGATTACGTAAAGTGCAATCTGCCATCCAGCTAATACATTCTTAACGACGGTATCTCTATCAACACCATTCATAGCGTTAGAGTTTGCAATTACATATAGGTATCTATGCATAGCCTGTCTCGCGTTTGTCATAACAGTTGCTGTAAGTTCTTCGTCTGATAACTGCCACATATCCTGACCTGTACATAACCAGATATCATTACCAGCTGCAAGACCTTCACGGATATCACAGTAAACAAAGGATGCGAAAGATGTCTGGTCTGTGATTACAAATCCATCATAGCCCCATTCACCTCGGAGAATGTTGGTCATGATACCTTCATGTCCACCTATCCAACGGCCTCCAACACGGTTCATACTACTCATGATACCCCAAGCATCACCGTCTTCTACACACATCTGGAATGGTAATAAGTAAAGTTCACGAGCAGACTGTTCGTTACAGAACATCGCACCACCGACACGGTTTGTTTCCTGGTCATTGATTGCAAAATGTTTGATTGTAACAACGCCACCCTTTGACTGGAAGGCTGCTGTTTCAGCTGCACCCATCACACCTGAAAGGAATCCATCTTCTGAATAGTATTCGAAGTTACGGCCGCTCATGGCTGTTCTATGAATGTTCATGGCTGGTGCATACCAAACTGCTATATCACTTGAAAGGGAATCTTCACCTACTAATTTACCTCTAGCTTCTGCTAAGTCTACATTCCATGTAGATGCTAAAACTACTGCTGGTGGATATCCCATACAGTTGATGTTACCACCTGCTAATGTGCTGGAAATACCAGCAGGACCATCCTTGTGAACTACACCTGGCACGCCTTCATCTTCAATAGCTATTGTACCATATCCAGCATGGCTAATGTACTGGTAAAGTTCATTTTTATCAAACTGATTTAAAAATGCATCCCACTTTGGATCATCATATGACAAACCAATCATATCTGCTAATTTCAACTCGCCATATTCTTCGCTTACCACATCAAATGTTGGCATTTCTGCATCTGGATTTTCTGTAATGATGATTTCCAATGCTTTAATCAATTCTTCTGGAGCTTCCCACTGTCCATCTGCATAAACAGTTGGCCATGTGCCTGTCCAGTCACTTCTGCTCAAATATTTGAATTCTGTGTCATACGCTTTGATATCAGCATCTTCCATCTGATTTCCGATGGTGTTGCCTGTATCTGCTGTTGCATATGTAGTTGTGTCTAGTTCTTTCTGTACATAGGTATAAACCTTGGTGCGATCACCTATATTCATTGGAATTGGATTTGCCTGTGAACTTGTCGCGTCTCCTGTAGAGATTAAACTCTTTTCTGCAAGAATATTATTTAAAGCATCATGTGCATTTTCGCCTGCTGCCAAATAATAATTGCCAGCTTCTACGATATATGTACCATATCCATATGCATCATAAGATTTCATCTGTTCCTTTGAAACTTCTACTTCTACGACTTCTGATGCACCAGCTTCCAGCAAAGCTGTTTTTTCGTATCCTACTAATTCTACTGAAGCCTTTTCTAACTGGTTTGCTTTGTCGTAATCAGTGTATGGTTTCTGGATATAAATCTGTACAGTTTCCATATCAGCCACTTTGCCCGTATTGGTTACTTTCACACTTACGATAAAGCTGTCAGCGTCTTCTGTTACAGTATAGTCAGACCATTCAAATGTAGTATAAGAAAGACCATATCCGAATGGGAACTGTACCTGTTCTTCATAATTAAAGTTTTCTGCTGCTTCATTTCCTAAAACAACGTCTTCATAACGTGTTTCATAGTAACGGTATCCAACATAAATACCTTCTTCGTAAACGATGTATTTATTACCTGCAAATTCGTCGCTGTTTGTAATAGTATAATCACCTAAGTTTACTGCCGCAGGAGCTTCACTTGGTTTGTAGCTCCATGTGTCTACGGTGTTACCAGATGGGCTTACTGTACCATTTAATACTTCACCAATGGCATAAGCACCTTCCTGACCTGTAGCACCTACCCAAAGACATGCATCGATATCATATTCATTCAATACTGATAAATTCATTGGGTTTGTAACGTTTAACATTAAGATTACGGTTTCGAATTTACCACAAGCAAATTCCATAAGAGCTTTTTCTTCTGCTGTAAATTCCAAGTAATCTGCTGGTAAGTCTACACTTTCACTACCGCTTCGACCGATTACGATGATAGCTGCGTCATTGTAATCATCCATGCTTGCGATAACGTCATCTGTGTAAACCTCCATAGGTACTTCGTTTGCTGCAAATGCACCCTGTCCAGTAATATCTGGAACCTGCTTACGATATGCAGCACCTTCGCCTGTTAAATAGAAATCCCAAAGTGTAGGATTCACCTTGAAACCATTTTCTTCTAAAACAGTTTTTAAGTCATCTACCTGAGATGTGTCAATAGAACCCGCTCCAGCACCACCATATACTAAGTCCACTGAATTTTGGCTAAGAAGGCTGATTTTTGCACCATTTGCTAATGGCAAAGCATCGTTCTCATTTTTCATAAGAACCATACCTTCTCTTTCAATCTGAATGCTAAGCTCTGTCGCAGCTTTGTCTACTTCTTCTACGGAAGCATAGTCAGAAGTAAAGTACTGTGGGTTGCTACCACCCTCTGCTGTAAATGTAGTCTGCCCCAATGCCATGGAAACCATGTTTGCATAGTTGTTTGCCAATGGAATCGCTACTGCTACAACTACTGTTAGGAGTACCATAACAAGTGCTAAAATAACTGCCACCAAGCGTCTAGCAATGGTTCCTAAAATTTTACGTGCTTTCATAATTCTTTCCTCCCATAATTTTTTTCTACTTTACAATAAATCTCTTCTACTTAAAAAAAGCTTTCATAAACTGTATTTTTTTTGCACAAAATGTATTATTTTGCTTCTCCCTCTGGAAAAATAATCTTAAATACAAAGAAAAATACCACCATGGAAATTCCGCCCATAAGAACAGTGGTTCCAATATTATAAATCCACGTTGGTAATAACAGTCCAGCAACTGCTACCCATACACAGTTAATCGAATTAACAACAAATGTAATAACTACCCAAGCGAGGAAATACCACATAGCTTGATACCAAGGATTTCCTTTACTTCGAAAAGTGATATTTCTTTGAAGTGGGAAATTGATACACTGCGCGAGAAAGGAACCTACTAACATGGCTATCAAATAACCTACTCCACCACCAATGACTACATTTCCTGCTGCATCATACACCACATCATATCCGATTGCATTCCATGTAAAATCAATTCCAAACAAACTTACTGGAATTGCTGGCCAACTCCATGCTGTGCCTGCCAATTCGAGTCCTAACATATTTGGAAGAAATGCATAAATAATATACTGAATCACTGTTACTAGGTTACTAAATATAAAAAACAATCCACCCTCTCTTACCCATTTAGATGCTTTTGGATGTTTTTCTGCAAATTCACTCCACCAACTTTTGAACAAACTCATATCTTCCTCCTATCACTTTTTTCCATTTCTTTCAACGGAATCAATATTTTTAACTCAAACCACTGATTCTTGGCACTAATATCCACAGCTCCATCATATTTATTTACCGTATAACGGATACTTTTTATTCCATAACCATGGAACTGTTTTTCTTTTTTCGTAGTCTTTAACTGTCCTTGCTCATAATCCAATCCACTCTCAAAATAGTTTTCCACTCGAATCATAAGAAAGGATTTCTGTTGAGAAACAGTTACATGTATCAAACGTTTTTCTTTATCTTCAATCTTTAATACAGATTCAATGGCATTATCCAAAGCATTACCAAAAATACTGCAGATGTCCATGGTTTCCATGAAATCCAGTAGATGTCCATCCACTACACTGGTAAGTGTGATACCATGTTTATCACAATACATGCTCTTACTAGTAAGTACTGTATCCAACACCCCATTTCCTGTTTTATTCTGCAATTCATATTGCTTAATTTCATTCTCCATTTGATTTAAAAAAGCATTACGCTTTTCTGGATCCTGCTCTCGACGAAGCACTTCAATCTGATGCTTTAAATCATGATATTTGTAATTAATTAATTCAATACTGTCTTTGGATTGCTTATACTGCAAATATTGATTCTGAAGTACATTCTGCACCGATTCCAACTCCATACGTATCTTGTTTTCACAACATAAAGCAAAATGTGCATAAAGCATTGCAACCCCTGCAATATCTGCCAGCGTACGAATATTGGCTATTTCCTGGGAATATGCACCACTAAACGGTGTATCTCTCGTAACAAAACTAATATTGCTTACTCCAAATACCACTACAGCTATAAAAAGAGCCGTAATCCAGTCCTTTCGGTTAATATCCAAATATCCATCGGAAGGTACATGCCCTCTCATTAAATTCCAAATAATAAGTGCTATTACTCCATATACTAAAAGGATAAAAATCCCCTGTATCCACCAGCTTTCATTCTGTCCATTTACAAAAAAGAAGTTAAACATCTGCCACTCTAAGGATGCAATACACTCTGCAATTACAAAGCCAAAAAATCCGTAATAACAACTTTCCCAATAAGATGTTTTACAACAGGCATAAATAAATATCGTCATATTAAAATACGCCACTAACATACATGGAATCCATAACCATAAACTAACTCTTCCCGTAAAATGCATAAATATCATTTGTACCAACAATGTTACTACTGATATAACCATCGTCTTTTTCCTATCAAAACGAGGCCGAAGCACCGCAATGAAAATCAGGCAAGCTGCCCATTCCGCTATGGCTGTATATATTCTAGGAATATCCGGTATTGCATTTCCCATTATTTCATCACCTCTCCCCAGTATCTGGTTAATGCTTCCATAAAGTCTTTTTTACGAGCGCGGCTTAAAATCAGCTGTTCTCCTCTCACTATTGCACAGCCATCCTTAATACCATCTACGTGAGCAAGGTTAATCAGATATCCCTTATTTCCACGATAAAAATTCATTGATTCTAATTCTTTCTCTAACTCTTTCATCGTTCCAGATGCCTCATAATTTGCACCTACTGTGTGAAAAATCAAGGTATGACCACGACTTTCAATATATGTAATATTCGCCACATCAAGTCGCACTGTTCCACCCTTGATACTGATAGCAAGAGTCTTACTTTCTCTTTTCTTCATACGGCTAATAGCTCGATTTAAACGCTGGGAAAATGCAAAATAAGATACTGGTTTCAATACATAATCCAAAGCATCTACGGCATAGCCACGAATCGCGTACTGTGGCATATTCGTGATAAAAATGATAACTACTTCACTATCAACTTCTCGAATTTCCTCTGCAGCAGACATGCCATCCATGAATTTCATTTCAACATCCATAAGAATAATGTCATAGACTGGCTTATATTTATTTAAGATTTCATCTCCATCAGAAAAAAGCGAGATTTCAAAAACCTCACTGTTTTCATTTTCATACTGATGTAAATATTCTTGCAATTGCATGGCGTATGCATGCTCGTCTTCCACAATTGCAATTTTTATCATACGAATTCTCCTTTTATCCTTTTATGAACCCAGAAATCACCTTTCCTAGTCCTTTAAAGAAATGTCCATTTGCAATCTCTGTAATTCCATATACCATCTTCATATTTACAGCACCACCCGTCATACGGGAAATACCGCGGATTGGCATATTATAGAGAAATAAAATATCAAGATTTGGTTCACCCTTTGCCATGGCTTTATCCAGCTTGCCTCTTAGCACCTTATACACCAATCTGCACAAGCCACTTTTCGCATAATAGAACTGACAAAATGCATCGTTGATGCCGATTTCACCGCTCCAACTACCATCTGGAATCTCTTTTCCATATAACAATTTAAATTCATTATCACTTACTTTTGCAATATTTCCTGCAAAATAAGTTGGAAGTGACGCCTCGCTGTAAGGACCTTCTTTTACCGTACCAGCGATGGTGATGTCCGTTTTCAGCTCGATTTCATTGGAATTACGGCCAATCTGTATGCGATAAGTACCACTTTCAACTTCCCAAGTATTGGTTCTGGTATCAAAGAATCGGAAGGTCTTATCATCAAAAGGTATCACAACTTCTTTCGCTTCGCCAACTTTTAACTCTATACGAGCAAAACCCTTTAATTCGCGAACTGGACGGAACACAGTGTCTGAACTCATGCCCACATAAAGCTGCGGGATTTCTACACCATCTCTATCTCCTGTGTTTTTGATGGTAAAACGAACTTCATGCTCATTTGCTACGATATTACTATAAGCAAAGGTAGTATAGCTAAGTCCATATCCGAATGGGAAACGTACTTCTTTTCCAACCGTAGTGTAATATCGATAGCCTACATAAAGCCCTTCACGATATTCACTATTTCTTTCCTTACTTGGATAGTTTGCATATGCAGGTGTATCTTCATATTTTACAGGATAGGTCTCGTTCAAACGACCTGATGGATTTACTTTTCCTGTCAGAACATTAAGCATTGCAGATGCACCTGCCTGTCCCCCTAAGTAACCCTGTACAATAGCCTTTACTTTATCTACCCATGGCATCTCAACAGGAGAACCTGCGGATAAAACTACGATGACATTGTCATATTTTTCAGTCAATGCTTCTATCAAAACATTCTGTGCTTCTGGCATTTTCATATGAATTCGATCTAAACCTTCGGCTTCACCGATTTCATCCAAACCTGCAAACACCAAAATCACATCCGCTTCCCCTGCTGCTTTTACAGCTGTCTCTACCATCTGTGCATCAGGTTTTGCATTACGTTTGTAGCCCTGTGCGAAGCTTACCATATGTAAGTCTGTGTCTTTGATACAATTTAAGATACTTTCCGGTTCTTTTGTTGGATTTACCAAGGATGAACCTGCACCCTGATAACGTGGAGTCTGGGCAAAATCACCGATGACTACTATCTTTGTTTTTTTTGCTAATGGAAGGATATTTCCATCATTTTTCAGAAGGACGATACCTTTCTCTGCTACTTTTCTCGCAAGGGCATGGTGAGCCTCTACGTCAAAAGCTTGTTCTGTCATGGAAGAATTTCCGATATTATGCGTTTTCTTTGCATTTTCCAAGCCTTCATGGGTGGTCAAAATCACATCCAAGAGCTCATCCAAACGCTGGTCTAATTCTTCTTCTGTTAACACACCATTTTTGATTCCTTCTAGAATTTCCTTCTGTCCTGTTTTGGTGGTTCCAGGCATCTCCAAGTGAGAGCCATTCTTTACGCCAAGAGCATGGTCATTGCTGGCACCCCAGTCGGAAACCACATAACCATCAAATCCCCATTCATCTACAAGGATTTCCTGTAATAAATGTTTATTTTCATTGGCATATACACCATTGACTTCATTATAAGAAGACATGATGGACTTTGTCTTGCCTTCTTTTACGACAATTTCAAATCCGGTCAAATATATTTCACGAAGTGTTCTTTCATCTACCACAGAGTTCATCGCCATACGACGAAGTTCCTGGCTATTTACAGCAAAATGTTTTGGACACGCAGAAATACCATAACTTTGAATTCCTTTTACATAAGAAGCTGCCATTTTGCCTGCGAGATATGGATCTTCGGAAAAGTATTCAAAGTTACGTCCACAAAGAGGACTTCTCTTGATATTGAGTCCTGGTCCCAAAATAACGTTTACCCCCATGGAAACCGTTTCTTCTGCCAAGGCTTTTCCGATTTCTTCACCTAGCTTTTCGTCCCATGTATTTGCAACCGTAGCCGCAGTTGGGAAACAGGTAGCTGGCATACTAGCATTGATTCCCAAATGATCCCCTGCTCCCGGTGGCTGAGTACGCATACCATGAGGTCCATCAGACATCATCATCGCCGGAATCCCATACTGTGGATAGTCTTGCGTCTGCCATGTATTTTTACCTGACATCATGAGGGCTTTTTCCTCTAATGACATCTGTTGGATAATCTTTTCATAATTTAGACTCATCGCTTCTTCTCCTTTTAGCCTGCTCCTGTTCTCCAAAGTATATAAACTGTACTAATTATAACATAAGGGAGTTTATTTGTTTTATCATATCAATAAAAAAACGACTTTCTGCAAATTTTCGCAAAAAGTCGTTTTTTTCACACGAATGGTTATTTCATAGCAGAACAGGCCTGGATTGCTCCAAGCCTGCCTGTATATAAAAAACGTATGCTAAGGGATATTCGGGTCTACTGAATTTGTCAGTGTCATGATTACATACGTTTTTTATCAATACTACTGGTTGTCTTTTTTGCTGTCTTTCAGACCAACACACATTGGGATAAGGAAAAGTAACATTACGATACCTACCATACCAACAATGATACCAACCATCATCATGCCTTCTACTGCAAGCACGAGTGCCATACCAGCACCAAGTACTAAAGATGAAAATACACCATAAAGCACTTTCCCAAGCACTTTGAAATTTACTTTGATTGGTGCTGCACCAGACATTTTTCTATATACAAGAATCGTGATTAAAAGTACTACTAAACCGATTGCTGCACAAATAACACCTGTGTTAAACATATCCCATTCAGGAAGTAAGCACATGCACATTCCAAGTGAGAAGAACAAGCCACCAATTACGCCTAATACTAATGTAATAAAATTTTTCTTTTCCATGATATCAATCTCCTTTATTAAATCTCTATATATTAAAGTGATAATTCTTCACTTAAAGCGATAATTTGCTCTGCAATTTTTCCACGTTCCTTTTCTGTCACTTTTCTATAAAGTGGAAAAGCAAAACCTGCGATTACCATTCCGATGATTCCAAGAATCACACCACCTACAAACATTCCGATGCTGCTATTCCAAACCATCGTGCAACACATTCCTATACCTAAGAGCAATACCCCAATGATTCCTGTTGCAATGGAAACAATTTGACCTGGTTGCTCTGCCTTCTTATCTAATTTGATCAGCTGTTCCATCTTGCTTTCCTGCTTTGGAATATATTTATTTCTAATTCGTTCTACTTCTTCCTGCTGTTTTGCAGAATAAGTAAACTCGAATGTTTCATTATTTACTATGTAATCTGCCATAAGTTTGACCTCTTTCTTTTTGTTTTCCTCTTGATGATGCTATATTACTAGGTAGTTATTTTTGAAATGTTCGCGAAATGTTAATGTTTTGTTAAATGAGAGGATTTTTCCTTGAGAAATAAGGATTTTTTGATATGAAATTGATGGATTACACCACTTTTACACCATTTATAGGTATAACACCTTCGTGATTTTCATTTGATCCGGCTCCAAACTTGCTCATTTCAGATATGAGCATATCGTCTGTTACATGGCAATAGAGATTTAATGTGATTTGGATTGTAGAATGTCCGAGAATTATTTGTAATGTTTTGGGGTTCATTCCCCTCTCTATGCACCTTGTTGCAAATGTGTGACGCAGTGTATACAGTGTGACTGGTTCAAAGTCTGGTTTCTTTTTTCTTATTCGTTCTGTGATGAACTTCATCACTAGTTTTTTTCATCATCCCCCTTTTTATATTTTTCTACAATCCAAATCAAAAGAACTGCTCTAGTTATCAACTCATATCGAGTCTAAACCAAAACAGTTCTAATAAAAATACACTTATACGCTCTCTAATGGGACAAAATTGGCTCCCAAGCTAATCATTATCTTTTATCATTCAATAGCGAAAGTCCTACACAGAACATTCCTAAACCAAGCATAGTAAATCCACTCTTCACCTCAATTTCGCCTATAATAGCTAAAACCACTACCGCAACTCCCATTGCAACTGGTACTGCCTTTAAAATTAGATTTACTATCTCTTTTACAGATTTCTTTGGCATTTCTGCTTCTTTCTTAATCTGCATTAGCTCATCAACTGATACCCCAAGTATATCTGCAAGATTTGGTAATGAATTAATATCTG
>CAYMTP010000059.1:0-9968 GCA_964393435.1 uncultured Lachnobacterium sp.
TAGGTGTTCCAAAGAAGAAAACCTATAAGCTTATCTTAAATAGTGAAGATGCTCAATTCAACGGAACAGATGTAACACCAAGACCAGATTCATACAAGGCAGAAACATCAGAATGTGATGGAAGAGAGTTCTCCTTCGCATATCCACTTGCACCATATGGTGTTGCAGTATTTAAATTCTAGGAGTACGGAAGTGATAAAGGAAAAAGCAAAAGGTGGACCAATACGAAAGATTATACTATGTATTTTTTGTGTTATTATAATACTTGCAGGATACTTTGGTATTTCCATGTACATGGAATACCAAAGTAAAGGTGAAGGTATTGAAGAAACCGTCAATATAGAAATAGCACAAGGAGAAGGCACTTGGGATATTGCGACAAAATTAGAGGAAAAAGATCTAATTCAGTATAAAGTAGTCTTTTATTTGAAAGCAAAAAATATGGGAGTTGCCAATAAATTGCGGTATGGAGAGTTCACCTTCCAGAAAGAATCGGGGTTAGAGAAAATTATAGAGGTATTGACAACAGGTGGTGCACAAAAAGATGCAGTTATGTTTACAGTACCAGAGGGCTATACCATCGAATTGATTGCTAAGAAGTTGGAAAAAGAGGGAGTATGTGCGGAAGCAGATTTCTTAGAGGCAGTCGAGAAGGAGTATGAGTATTGGTTTTTGGAAAGTATACCAGAGAATGAGAATATTCGATATAGACTGCAAGGTTTTTTATATCCAGAAACATATGCAATCCATGAAGATATGACGGCAGAGGATATTGTAAAAATAATGCTGAGTCAGTTCGACAAACTTTTTACAGAAGAAATGCGTAAAAAAATGGATACCTTGGGAAAAAATGTATTTGAGGTTGTTGTAGAAGCATCTATCATTGAAAGGGAAACTGGAATAGAGGAAGAAAAACCGATTATTGCAGGAGTTATAAAGAACCGTTTGGATATCGGGATGAAGTTACAGATGTGTCCTACGGTACTTTATCCGATTACAGATGGTTTGTACGAAAAAACCACTGTAACATATGAGGATATTGCGATTGATTCACCATATAATACATATATGTACGAAGGGTTACCGGTTGGGCCAATTTCCTGCCCAAGTATTTCTTCCATCCAGGCAGTATTGAATCCGGATGAAAATAGTTATTTCTTTTATCATGCGAATAATGAAAAGAATGATGGAAGTCACATTTTTACAGAAACATATGAAGAACATATGAAAACACAATAAATAAAATAAAAAAATGTCCGATATATAATACAGAGAATTACCTGATAGGAGTTTAGTATGTATATAGATCAGACAAAAATAAACGAAAAATATGGACAGACTGTTGGAGCAGAGCATTCTAGGACTATTGGGTCAAATGCTTATGAGCCACAGTCTGTTTTTGACTTTAAAAAAGTAGAAGAATCCTACTATATATCCGAAAACGGTGGATTGTATATGCCAGATGCAGTTTATCAGAAACCAGAGGGAAAAGAAGAGGAATCCGTAGTTGAACAGTTAGATACACAGATGGATATGTCAGCTGCAAACCGTAAGAATCAGATGGTAGTAGTGTCAAATACCACCTCTTCCACAGATTTAGAGGAGATGGCAAAAGACGGATTTGATTGTATGGATGCAGACAGTCATACAATTATAACCGTTACAGATAAAATCAAAGCAGTGCTTGCGAAGGCAGGCGTAGACGTTTCGATTTATGGAGATGATTTGAGTGCAGCAGAGTTAGAGGAGATTACAGGAAGTCCAGCAATCGCAGCACAGATTGAAACTGCGTTAAAGAAGGCCGATTTGCCAACAACGCAAGCAAATATTGAAGACGGCGTAGCGGCTTACCAGGCAGCAGAAGAAATGATGCCTCTTGATGATGCAACAAAAGAGTACTTATTAAAAAATGGTTGGGAGCCAACGATTCAAAATATTTATAAGGCATCACATAGTGGTGTTGCATCACAGAGAAATCAGCAAATTGATTTTGCAGCATTGGAAAAGCAGATGCAACAGATTATTCAGGCTGCAGGACTCACTATTTCCGAAGAAACTAAAACAAACTGTGAGTGGTTAATTCAGAAAAATATTGGATTAACCGTATCCAATCTTCGATACTTAGATAATTTAAATGGTTTATCTCAGAAATTGTCTAAGGATGAAGGAAAATCATTGGATATGCAGCAGGTGATTGCACGCATTATGGAAGCAATCCGTGACGGAAGACGTCCAATGGATGCCCTGCTCATCGATGGGTTCTCTTATAAAGACAGAGCACAAAGTGCCATGAATACCATTATGGAAGCACAGGATTGTGATGTGGCATATTGTGTAGAGCAGCAGTTGACAATTTCGGTGGAAAGCTTGCAGACTGCAATTTCTAATAGAGGGGAACAGACAGAAGTAGCTATCAGCGTAGAGATGTCTACCAGCATTACTTTCGTTACTGCAAAACGTCAGTTAGAAGAAACGCGCCTTGCTATGACAACGGAGGCGAACTATGCTCTGCTAAAAAGAGGTATTTCTATTGACACTAAGCCATTAGAACAGGTAGTAGAAAACTTAAGGGATTTAGAAAATCAATACTACAAAGATTTAATGAACCAAAATGGTATAGAGGCAACGGATGAAAATGTATCTATTTTTTCTACGACTACTAAATATGTGGAAGAACTGAAATTCCAGCCAGCATATGTATTAGAGATTAGTTCCTCTAGTGAAACACTTCAAAGTATTCATCAGGTAGGAAGCACTTTAAAGGCTTCCATGGATGCAGCATTACAGAGTTATGAAACCCTTTGGACAGCACCAAGAAAAGATATGGGTGATTCTATCCAGAAAGCATTTGCAAATGTGGATGATATTTTAACCGACCTAAGTTTGGAAAAAACGGAATTTAATCAAAGGGCCGTTCGCATTTTAGCATATAACCAAACTGAAATTACAGTTGAAAATATCACCACGATTAAAGATGTAGATGTGCAAATGCAGAAATTGTTCCGAAACCTTACACCTGCAGCTACTTTGGAGCTGATTCGTGAAGGAAAAAATCCATTGGATATGGAAATCAGCCAGTTGAATCAGGTGGTAGAAAGCATGCAGGAGGAAATGGGAGAAAAGGAACAGGAGCGTTTCAGCAAATTCCTTTGGAAACTGGAGCAGAATCAGGAAATCTCTGCAGAAGAAAGAGATAGTTATATTGGTATTTATCGTTTAATTGCTCAGGTAGAAAAAACAGATGGTGCAGCTATTGGTGCGTTATTGAATCAGGGTGCAGATATTACTATGAGAAATATTCTTACAGCAATGCGTTCTGCAAAAAAGGATATGGACTATAGGGTTGATGATAATTTTGCAGGAGCGAAAGCGACATCAAAAGGCCCTCGTATTGACGATCAGATTATGGCATCCTTCCAGACAAATTGTATGAAGGAAGTAGTAGACATTCTTTCTCCTGAAAAGTTAGAACAGATAAAAGAATGGGAAGAGATGACTCCAGAACAGCTCTTGGAAAACTTGCAGAAACAAGCACAGACAGAGGAAAGTGTTGCATTAGAGCAGCAGTATCATAGTGAAATTGCACAGGAATATGCCAGTGTATTAGAAGCTTCCGATGATGTATATGCTTTCTTGGAGAAATATGATATGAAGAACAGTGCGAAAAACGTATTCGCAGCATCACGCTTGTTGAATAATCCAAGTAATGTGTTTGATAAATTGTTTGATACAGAAGGAAAGAGCTTGGACTATCAGGAGATGATAGGAGATTTAAAGGCACAGGTATTGGAAAACTTCGGCGAGGCCGTAAAGACTCCAGAAGAAATGGCAAAGGCACAGGCAACTTTGGCTGAAGTGGCTGAACGAGTAATGCAGACCATGATTATCGAAAATGAAACCATTAGTGCCAAGGATTTAAATGACTTGCGATTAATGAGCCAGCAGTTTTATCTTTGCAAAGAGAAAGCGAAAGAAGAAAGTTTCTTAGTTCCAGTGGAAACTGGAGATACCGTAACAGGAGTAAATCTAAAAATCGTTCGAGGAAAAGCGGATAAGGGATTGGTAGATATTTTCTTTAGAGGAGCGTTAATGGAAAAAGTAGCAGCTTCCTTTGAAGCAAAAGAAAAAGGAATCTCTGGTGTGATTGCAACAACGGACGAACAGACAAGACAATATCTGGCAGAAAATCTGAATCAGCTTATTGGTAAGATGCAGGAAGGAAATCAGGAAGCGATAGATGTCACCATTACACGCGTAGAAAACCTGTCTGCATGGCAATTTGAAAAAAACACTCTGTCTGAACAAGGAGAAGCAACACCTGTTCAGACAAAGCGTCTTTACCATATTGCAGAAAGTTTTATTCAGACGGTGTCTGATTTGATGTAGAAGCTTCGTAATAGGAAAGAATTCCTAAGAAAATTGAATTAGCAACACGGGATTGATATTCGTCCTGTGTTAATAAATCCGCTTCTGTAGGATTGCTTAAGAACCCACACTCTACAATAACCGTAGGTGTGGGTGTTCTTGTTAGTAGGTAGTAGTTTGCATTGGACTGAGGTGCACGTTTTTTGGTAGGATTGAGCTGTGTGTTCATAACATCCTGTATAATCTGTGCCATGGTCGCACTCTCTTCGGAATCCTTGTAATAGAAAACCTGTGGCCCATTGGAAGATGGGTCCGTAAAACTATTTTGATGAATGCTGACCGTAAAGAACGGATTTACTTCTGTAATCAGCTCAATACGTGCAATCATATCATCTTTCTTTTTTGAGGTGGAATTTCCAGAAGACAGTAAAGCATCCTTTTCTCGTGTAAGATAAACCATAAAGCCTTCTTCTTCTAAAAGTGCCTGAAGTTTTTTTACAATGGATAAATTGATATCTTTTTCTAAAGCTCCATTTACGCCAACCTTTCCAGGATCAAATCCCCCGTGTCCCGCATCTAAGACAATAACAGGATAATCTTTCTTAACAGAGTCTTCCTCTGTGCTATTTTCAGTAGCAGAAAGGTCCTCTGTGGAAGAAGGATCTTTGTCGGATGGTTTTGTAAAGGTATACAATAAGAGTAGTAAAACAACAGAAAAAATAATTCCATAAAAAAATTTTGGCATAAGAGATACCTTTTGATATGTACAATTGGTATATCTTATGCCAAAGTTTAAAGTTTATGTTTTTTAATTAATATATTTGATGATTACTTCCCAGATAGAAGTATTATCCCAATCGCTGCTCCAGAAAGCCGCACCTGCAAGCTTGTATTCTTGCATTACTTTTAATTTTGCTTCAATCGACGCTTCGTCTTCTAACCACATTTTGTAGGTTATGCCATTTTGCACTGTCTCGCCGTAGTACTGTCCACTTTCCTCCAGCCACACTGGAGAAGAGATATTGCTGTCCATCCATTGCTTGGCAGAGCTTAGCCCTTTATTGTCAAAACCAATGATATAGGTAACATCTTCAGAACTTTCATCTGACGTTGGTTTCAGATTCCAAAGTTTGGTGTAAAAGGGGATACCTAAAATCAACTGATCAGCAGGAACACCTTCGTTCAAGGTGTTTTTCACACTATCTTCTACCCAATCGAGGGAAGCAACAGAACCCGCACCACTTTCCTGACCAGAATGCTGGTTGTAAGCCATAACACAGATATAATCTACAAAGTTTGCCTGTTCGCTATATCTATATTCGCTGTTAAAGGAGGCTGGTATACCTACAGCAGTAGATAGAATAATGTCGTTATTCTCACATTTAATGGATAATTCTCGAAGAAATTGGATGTAAGCATCACCAATCTCGGATTCATTTAGGGCTTCAAAGTCAACGTTGAGTCCATCTAAGTTGTATTGCAAAGCCTGTGATACAAGCTGATTTACCAAATTCTGGCGGGAAGAGGTGTGTGTAAGAACATAGTTTGTATCAACATCGGAAGCTAAACCTATGTTACTTACCAGTCCCCAAACTTCAACATCATGATCGTGACAATAGGTGACATAATCAGAGCTGGCAAAGCTTGAGATATTACCCTTATTATCTTTCAGTTTAAACCAGGTTGGACTGACAACATCCACACCTTTGGTGGTAGAAAGAATGGTTGTAATCTCACTATTGGCAGCGGGTTTAGAAACAGGATGCCAAAGGAAGTTAATTGCTTTATCCCTTTTAATGTGATAGAAGGTTTCTTCTTCATATTCACTGACTAAAGTCTTGGTTTCTGTATTTTTCACTTTGTTTGAGCGAACATAACCTGTGATACCATCTGCAGTACAGACTTTGGTCCATTTTTTATCGGTCTCAAGAATTGTAAGTACATCGCCTTTTTTCACATCCGCGAGGATTGGACTTTTTATTTCACCCTGGAAACGAACCTCGGTGTTTCCTTTTAAGGTAGATACCGTGATTTCTTTCCATTCATTGGTGATTACGAGACGGGAAGGGGATTCATAAAGGGAATAGGTAAAATCAGAATAATATTTTACAAATTCCAAATCCACCCAAGCAGAATCAGCGGTTGCTTTTACGATAGGTCTGCCATAATCGCTACTTGATTTGCCAATATTGTAGCTGGTTTCATCTGCTTTTGCAGAAATAACATCCGAAGCAGTTGTATAAAGCAAAATGTTTTCATTTGCATCCCAATAAAATCTAGAGTTTAATTCATCATGAATGAATTGATAGTCTAGATATACATGACCATTAATCAAAGTTGCAAAGTTTTCTAAAACCGTATGATTCAGCGTTATTGCAACCTGAGATTCATCTGTAATGTTATAATATTCGGTTAATTCCTTGTGTTCTTTTGTAGGTGTATATTTTTCGATTAACTTAGAACCCGCTATAAAAAGGAGAACAAGAATGATAAATCCTACAATAATTAGAACCGGTAGAACTTGTTTCTTTTTCATATAAAAGACCTTCCTTATATAAATTATCCTATACAAAATAATTATATCATTGTATGTAATTAGTTTCAAATATATTGTCGGATTTTAAGGAAATAATAAGAAGGACGTCGATTCAGGCGTCCTTCTTATAGGTTTAGTCTTTTTTGCTTTTTTATGTTTTGCCAAACAATTACGACATTGAGACCCCTCCCAGTTCTTTTTAGAGGTCAAAACAAAACCAAATACAAATCCCAATAAATAACGAATTCCTTTCTAAAGATTGTTTAAAAGTAGGGATAGCGCACGAAAGTGCCTTGGTTCAATTTGAAACGGATTTGAGATATAGGGAAAGAAGAGACGCTCACAAGTGTTGAAAAAAATAGAGAAATAGGATTCTTCTTCACATAAATTCATAATCAGCTTGATACAATTCTGATTTTGTTGATTTTTAAATAGTTTTTCTATTTTTTCTTTCAGTTGTGAACTTCTCCATTTGCTTTGGCTACATACAAGAAACGGTTTATCGCAACGCAAAAATTCGGTGGTGGTGTATGTATTTAAAACACCCATATCTAAAATAAAATACCGATAATCCTGGTGTAAAATCTCGGGCAAGGAGGTAACGGGTGTATTTGGATAAAATACGATTCCTTTATATTTAAAGGATGGCTTTCCTTGTTTTTGAACGAGAGTACTGATTTGATTTGTGGTATTCAATTCGATGTAGGCTGTCTTCATCCCCAATTTACTACATAGATAATTTGCCAATGTAAGTGCCACGTGAGTTGTTCCTAATCCGCGGTCTACACTACCAACACCAATTATTTTTTTGGAATAAACTTGTTTCTTAAATAGAAAAATAATGATTTCCTCCTTTTTATTTGTAAAATTTTAGAGAAAAAAGATATCTTTTTTGAAGTAACCCCAAAGGGATTTGGATCGTAAGGATAATAATATACTTCTTGTGCAAATTGCTTGGAGAAGCAATGCAGCGTATTCTTTTGTCCCATGTTACAAATAATAATTCGATGTGATGATATATTCGAAAGGAGCTCACCTTTTTGGAAGGCTTCATGCCAATGCCAGATGCCATTGGTGCAAATCAGCAAAATAGCATCGAAGTCAATATCCTTTGGAGGAAGAGTGGTGCCATAATCATACACAGATATTTGTGCAGCAGTATCTGTGGATATGGACACACCAGGACCATAAAAAGGGAATCCTTTGAAATATCGATAGCAAATCATACCGTCAATTTCTTTTATGGGAGACAAAAACGGATGAAGTTTTCGTAGGCTGTCTTCGCTCCGTTGTCCAAAATATACGCTTTGATATCCCATATAATTTAAGGTGGAAACCAAAGAAAAACCGATATGTGTGGAGCCACTACCAGCGTGACTGCCGACAATTGCTATTTTTTTACGAGAATGCGTTTGCTTTATTGAATTTTTTTCCTGTTCTATTGCCGATATCAAATCATCTACCGTTTCAAGACGATGATTTGGATTCTCAGCGGTAGCCATTTTTAAAATTTTGTGAATATTGGGAGAAATGCGTGCATCTACATGATTAGAAAGATATTGCATAATTTTTCCGATGCTGTAAATGTCCGATTGAAGCTTTAGTTCTCCTAAGGAAAGCTCAGGTGCACTAAATACTTCGTTCCCAAAAAGAGTTGAGATATTTCCCAAATTGGAAAGAAATGTTGCTACATTAAAGTCAATTAATTTTATCTGCATTCCACATACTATAATGTGCTCCGGTTTTAAATCAAGATAAAGAATCGGAGATGGTTTTAGGTTATGTAAATACTGAAAAATATTGCACAATTGTAGACTCAAATCTAAAAAAGTATTTTGGGAAATGGTTGTTTGATGAAGCAAAAAGTTTTCTAAAGATTCGCCTTCCACGTATTCCTCGATAAGATAATAGGCATGTTCATCTTCCTCAATATCGTATAAACAGGGAATTCCTGGGTGCTGTAGGGATTTTAGAAGTTGTGCTTCATGTAGCAGAGAGTCTGTCATACTAGTCGTCTTGGGGATAGTTTTGATAGCACGATAGCACTCTAGAATGTTGTGTTTGGAAAGATAAACGGTACCAAAACTACCAGTACCGAGTGTAGAAATAATCTGGTATTTTCCAAACAGATTTGTTATTTGTTCCTGTCGCATATACACCTCTCGACAGCAACGCATCTCGTGTAAACAGATATAACACAAAAAATCTTGCAATGCAAGAACTTTTTTTAGAAATTTTTCATTGTGCACTATCTTTACAGAAGGAGGGGAGTTGTTTATAATAAGTGTACGTTTTCTAACGATTTTCAAGGATAAGGAAGTGATTAGATGAAAATTGAAAAGGTAAACGACAACCAAATCCGCTGCACCTTGAGCAAAAAAGATTTGGCGGATAGACAGATTAAACTGAGTGAGCTCGCCTATGGATCGGAAAAGGCAAAGGGGCTGTTTCGAGACATGATTGAGCAAGCGAACTATGAATTTGGTTTTGAGGTAGATGATATACCACTCATGATAGAGGCGATTCCTTTATCAGGCGAAAATATAATATTGCAGATTACCAAGGTTGAATATCCGGAAGAGCTGGATACTCGTTTTTCGAAATTTTCGGAAGAGGGGGAAGAGGAAGAAGAAATCATTAGTGAAAGCTCAATTTTGCCAGAACTTCAGGGAGAAAAGGCAGATGGCTTATCCAATCTGACTAAGCTGTTTGAGTTTAAAAATCTCGGGCAGATAGAGCGATTAGCACAGGTTTTAGGTGGGTTTTACGATGGCGAAAATGACTTGTACAAGGACGAAACAAAAAATTGCTTGTATTTGCTCGTGCAGAAAAGCAGCCATACACCAGAGGAATTCAATAAAGTATGTAATGTTATATGTGAATATGCAATTCATAGAAAGTATGTACCTGCAAAAGAAGCTTTTTTGAAAGAACATGGCAAGCTTCTTGTGAAAGGAAACGCATTGCAGGTGCTCGAGTCGATTGGTTAATACGAAAAAAGCTGTCCATTTTGGACAGCTCTTTTTTATGCATTGTGTTCTAAGAAGTTATTAATATCTTCTACTAA
>CAYMTP010000060.1:0-9576 GCA_964393435.1 uncultured Lachnobacterium sp.
TTTGAATCAAACGGTTCAACATCTATGGCTTCTACATGTGCTTCTTGTATGGCACTTATGGCTGCAGGTGTTCCAATCAAAGCTATGGTAGCTGGTATTTCATGTGGTCTTGTAACAGGAGACACAGATGATGACTATGTATTACTTACCGATATCCAGGGTCTTGAAGACTTCTTCGGCGACATGGACTTCAAGGTAACAGGTACACACAAAGGTATCACAGCAATCCAGATGGATATCAAGATTCACGGTTTAACACGTGAAATCGTAGAAGGTGCTATCGCAAGAACTCGTGAAGCTCGTCTTTACATCATGGATGAAGTAATGAGCAAAGCTATTGCTGAACCACGTAAAGAAGTAAACGAATGGGCTCCAAAGATTGAACAGATTACTATTGACCCAGCTAAGATTGGTGAAGTAGTAGGGCAGAAGGGTAAAACAATCAACGAAATCATCGCTCGTACAGGTGTTAAGATTGATATTACAGATGAAGGCGCTGTTTCAGTTTGTGGCACAGATAAAGCTATGATTGCAAAAGCAATTGATATGATTAAAACAATTACAACAGATTTCGAAGAAGGACAGATTTTCTCTGGTGTTGTAACAAGCATTAAAGAATTCGGTGCATTCGTAGAATTCGCTCCTGGCAAAGAAGGAATGGTTCACATTTCTAAGATTGCAAAAGAAAGAATCAACCATGTAGAAGATGTTCTTACACTTGGTGATAAAGTAAAATGTATCTGTCTTGGAAAAGATAAGATGGGAAGAATCAGCTTCTCTATCAAAGACGTTCCAGCAGAAGCGTAATATAGTTGTTAACTAGTTAGAAAAGTAAAAAAAGTACTCTGGTAGATGAGTATGCTTGCATACAAGAGTCTATCAGAGTGCTTTTTATTTTGCGATTAGCTTTCTGCACTAGTTAGCTAACTGGTTATTTAACGCATATTATATAGGGAGAAGTTTGTGAAATGGATAAGGTATGGAACGAGCAAAAGAAATAGTACATGCAGAAAATGTATATCGAAAAGGCTACACAGGAAAAGGAGTGAAGATAGCTCTGTTGGATACAGGGGTGTTTTTGCATAGGGATTTGCAGAATAAGGTTGTGTTTTTTAAAGATTATGTTAATTATAAAAAGCTTTGTTATGACGATAATGGACATGGAACACATATTGCAGGAATAATTAGTGAAATGTCACCTAGAGCAGAGCTGTTGGTATTTAAAATTCTGGATAACAATGGAAATGGTACGACTGAAAAAGCACTTTTGGCTTTGGATTGGATTCTCGATAACCATAAAAAAAAGAATATTAAACTCCTAAATTTTTCTATGGGGTATTTGCCAAATACAAATGCGGTGATGCAAAATCGTCTCATTGAAAAGCTTGAGCAACTGTGGGAGGAAGGTATTACAGTTGTTACAGCTGCAGGCAATAACGGACCAAAAGAGAATACAATTACTGTTCCAGGGGTGTCCAGAAAAGTGATTACGGTAGGTTCTTGTGATGATCAAGAAAAAGGAAAGAGCGGTTATGGTGGAAGAGGACCAACTAGCTGTTGTATTGTTAAGCCAGAAATATTAGCTCCTGGGACCAATATTCGAAGCCTCGCGTTGCAGGATGGCGCATATGTATATAAAAGTGGTACATCGATGTCGGCTCCAATTGTGTGTGGGGCCTTGGCTTTGGCGTTAGAAAAAAATCCGAATTTGAAGCCGGTTGAACTAAAATTGTTATTATATGATTCAGTTTCACGAAAAATTAAGAATTTAAGCCCTGCTTGGGGCATACTTAATGTTGATAATCTGATTAAAATGCTATAAAATATTTCTTTGGAGGCACATCAGATGAAGAAAGTTTTAAGTAAGTTATTTGGAAGATTAGTTTTAACAGCAATCATCATATTGATTCAGTTTGGATGGATTGTATTTACATTATATGAGGCAGGGGCTGTAAACCCATGGTTCTCTTTAGGACTGCGTGTGATTTCACTGTTTTGTGCGTTGTATGTTGTGTATAAGGATATGCGACCACATAATAAATTGTCATGGATTTTCTTGATTTTATTACTGCCATTCATTGGCTGTCCTTGTTACTTCCTGTTTGGACGTTCGGAAATGACGAAGAAGAATCGTGAACAGATTGCAGAGTTGCAGAAACTTGTAGACCCTTTGCGCGAGGTTCAGGATGATGTGAATGAGCATTTAAAAGAAGTAGATGATATTGCCTGCAAACAAATGAGGTTTGTGCAGAATGCAGGAAGTTATCCAGTGTATATGGAAAAGGATTCTAAATACTATTCCGTTGGAGATGATATGTTTGTCGACATGATTGAAGATATCAAAAATGCAAAGGAATTTATTTTCTTAGAATTCTTTATTATGAAACAGGGCGTTATGTTTGATACTTTGGTGGAGGCCTTAGCAGAGCGAGCAAAGGCAGGGGTACATGTACGTCTTATTTATGATGACATGGGATGTATCGATGAATTTCCACGTTATTTTTATAAGGATTTGCAGGAGAAGGGAATTCATGTAGCCTGCTTTAATCCATTCCGTCCATTCTTATCCATTATTATGAATAATCGTGATCATAGAAAAATCGTAGTAGTGGATGGAAAAGTTGCGTACACAGGCGGTTTGAATATTGCAGATGAATACATCAATGCAATTGAACGTTTTGGACATTGGAAGGATGCGGGGGTACGTATTACAGGGGATGCGGTTTGGTCCTTTACCACAATGTATCTGGAAATGTGGAGTTATGTTACAAAGGGCAAAGAGGATTTCAGCAGATTTAAAGTGATTGAAAATGATAACCAGACCTTGATACAAAAACAGAAAGGTTTTGTTCAGCCATATGGAGATTGTCCATTGGATAAACGATATGTTATTGAAGGAATCTATTTGAATCTGATTAATCATGCACGTAAAAATATTTATATTTTTACGCCATATTTGATTTTAGGCTCTGAGATTTCTACAGCTTTGATTAATGCGGCCAGAAGTGGTGTAGATGTAAGAATTGTTACGCCAGCTATTCCTGATAAGAAGATAGTATTCCTTTTGACTCAGTCGAATTATGAAAATCTGATTCAGGGTGGTGTGAAGATTTATCAGTATACACCAGGCTTTATTCATTCGAAATGTTTTGTGGTAGATGATGAATATGCGTCCGTTGGTACAACGAATTTAGATTTTAGAGCCTTATATCTGCATTTCGAGTGTGGAGTACTTATGTATAAAACAGAGAGCGTGCATAAGGTGACAGAGGATATGTTAGAAACTTTCCAGAAGAGCAGAGAAATCCTTTTAGAAGAATGCGAGAACAAAAACTTCTTCTATCAGCTATTCCTTAGTGTTATGAGATTGTTCTCTCCGTTGCTATAAAAATACAAAATCTTGTGATTTCCACTTGAAATTAGAACAAGATATGGTATAATCGTTCGTGGACAAAGATGTCCACGAACTTTTTTGTTGCATAAATATAGGTGTTTATTATGGATATGACAGTAAAATTACAGGTGTTTGAAGGTCCATTGGATTTGCTTCTTCACTTGTTGGACAAGAATAAAGTAAATATTTATGATATTCCAATTGTAGAGATTACCAATCAGTATATGGAATACATTGCAGAAATGAAACGTCGTGATTTGAATATTTTAAGTGAGTTCCTTGTTATGGCAGCTACATTGATTGATATTAAATCCAGAATGTTACTTCCATCTACAGGAGAAGAGGATGAAGAGGAAGAAGATCCAAGAAACGAATTGGTTCAGCAGTTGTTAGAGTACAAGATGTACAAATGCATGGCTTATGAGTTAAAGGATCGTCAGATGGATGCCTGTCGTTACATGTTTAAGGAACCAACCATTCCAGAAGAAGTATTGGCTTACGAAGAACCAATCAATATGGAAGAACTGGTTTCGGATGTTACTCTTGCACAACTCAATGATATTTTCAAGAGCATCATGAAGAAACAGGTGGACAAAATAGACCCAATTCGTTCGAAATACGGTAAAATCGAAAAAGAAGAGGTTTCTTTGGAAGAGAAAATGTCTTACTTGGAAAATTATGCGATGCAGCATAAGCACTTTAGTTTCCGAAATTTATTAGAAGCACAGTGCTCTAAAGTAGAAATTATCGTAACCTTTTTAGCAATCCTCGAACTGATGAAGATGGGTAAAATCTTTATTTCTCAGGAAAAAATCTTTGATGATATTAAGATTGACTCTAAGATTGCTGCGTAAAATTATTTAGATAGAGAGTATATAGCATGGAAGAAAAGAATTATCGTGCCATAATTGAAGCAATTTTATTTACCATGGGTGAATCAGTGGAACTTGGGAGAATTGCTGAGGCGATTGAATTAGAGAAAAAAGAGACAAAAGATATATTGGATCAGATGATAGAAGAATGGAAACTTTCGGACAGAGGTGTGACCATTATGGAATTAGATGGTGCATATCAGATGTGTACTAAGTCTGAAATGTATGAATATTTGATTAAGATTGCAAAACAGCCAAAGCGTCGTGTGCTTACGGATGTTTTGTTAGAAACGCTATCCATTATTGCCTATAAACAGCCAGTAACAAAGGCGGAAATCGAGAAAATTCGCGGGGTATCTTCGGACCATGCAGTGAGTAAGCTGGTAGAATACAACCTGATTTGTGAATTGGGGCGTTTAGATGCACCAGGTCGTCCACTTCTTTTTGGAACCACAGAAGAGTTCCTTAGAAGCTTTGGTGTGAATTCTATCGAAAATCTTCCGGTGCTTAATCCAGTTCAGTTGGAAGAATTTAAGCAGGAAGCGGAAGCAGAAATGAATATCACCATGGATATTTAAAAAATTGGATAAAAACAAGCATAGTAGTCATATATATTTCATGAAAGGTGGAATAGATATGACTATTTTTTATGGATTCAAGAGGAATAGGAGAATGTTTGTATACATACTTCTAGTGATGGGAATAACATTGGGAGGTATTTTAGGACATCCCGCGGATGTTTATCAGGCAGAAGAAAATTTGAGTATGTATTCGGGCAGTTATGCTTTGATGGATGGTGCAACGGGGAGGTTTCTGACAGGAAAAGAAGAAAGTACGCCTATGGCAAATGCCAGTACAACAAAGATATTGACCTGCATTGTGACCTTGGAAAACTGTAATTTGGAGGAAGTGGTAACGATTTCATCGAATGCAGCCGCTCAGCCTAAGGTGAGACTTGGTATGAGCGAAGGGGAACAATATTCATTAAAGGATATGTTATACGGACTTATGCTAGAATCCTATAATGATTGTGCGGTTGCGATTGCGGAACATGTGGCAGGAAGTACAGAACAGTTCGCAAAGATGATGAATGAAAAGGCTATAGAAATTGGTTGTGAAGATACCTATTTTATCACTCCGAATGGATTGGATGCAGAGGATGATACTAGCTTTCATCATACGACAGCAGAGGATTTGTGCAGGATTATGGCGTATTGCACTTGGGAATCACCGATGAAAGAACAGTTTTTGCAAATCACACAGACAAGGAATTATGGTTCCTTTGTAAATCGAAATACATTTTTAAATCAAATGGATGGCGTCTTGACTGGAAAAACAGGTTTTACCAATAAGGCGGGCTATTGCTATGTAGCAGCTATGGAAGTGAATGGTGAGAGGTATTGTATTGCGCTGCTCGCTTGTGGCTGGCCAAACAACAAAACCTACAAATGGACGGATGCTAGAACTTTATTTGAATATGGTATGGAAAATTATGATTTAAAACTGGTAACTGTAAAAGAACTGGAAGAACAAATGAACGTAGATGGATATGTAGCGGAAGCAAGTTTCCAAAATCTAAATAAAAGTGGAAATTTGGAATTATATACTCAAAAACAGGAGTATCAGCTACTTATGACAGAGGAGGATAAAATAGAAACAGAAGTTATATTATATACCGATACCAGACTACCCATTGAGGAAGGGCAGACGATGGGGATATGTAATATATATTTGGATGATATGTTCATAGACAGTTTTCCTTTGATTGCCAGAGAAAATGTCTATATGTGGGGGTGGAAGGACATTTTATGCACAATATTTTACCAATTCTTAACTTTTTCTTTATGATTTCCTTGCATTTGAAAATTATTGGTATATAATAAATATCATAATGCGAGAGAATCGCGTTTTAATTGCTTAATATTAATCTTTATTATAACAAATGGAGGAAATAAGATGAGTACTAACAATGCAAGCTTAGCTATGCAGCGCATCGCTAAGTTAGTGGATGAGAACAGTTTCATGGAAATTGGCTCTCTCGTAACTGCTCGTAGCACAGATTTTAATCTTTCTGCTGCGAAAACACCTTCCGATGGTGTTATTACCGGTCACGGATTAGTAAATGGCAGTCTTGTATTTATTTACAGCCAGGATGCTTCCGTATTAAATGGTACAATCGGAGAAATGCATGCAAAGAAAATTGCTAATGTTTATGACATGGCAATGAAGATGGGCGCACCAGTAATCGGTCTTGTTGACTGTGGTGGAATTCGTCTTCAGGAATCTGTAGATGCATTAGAAAGCTTTGGACAGATTTATGCAAAACAGGTTGCAGCTTCTGGAATCGTTCCACAGATTTGTGGTATCTTCGGAAACTGTGGCGGTGGACTTTCAGTAGTTCCAGCTCTTTGTGACTTTGCGTTTATCGAAGAAAGCAAAGGAAAGATGTTTATCAACTCTCCAGATGCTGTAAAAGGAAATCGTGCGGACAAATGTGATATGTCTAAAGCTGCATTCCAGGCAGAAGAAAATGGATGTATCGATATGTCAGGCAGTGAAGATGAAATCATCGCTGGTATGCGTGATTTAATCACAATGCTTCCACTTAACAACGAAAGCGATGTTTATACAGAAGAGTGTGAAGATGATTTAAATCGTGCTTGCGAAAATCTTTCTGCTATGAAGGGCGATCCAAGATACGTATTATTTGAAATCTCTGATGACCATATTTTCTTTGAAACAAAAGCAGCTTATGCTAAGGATATGGTAACAGGATTTATCAAATTAAACGGCATGACAGTTGGTGTTGTTGCAAACTGCTGCGAAGTTTATGACGAAGAAGGAAACAAGGCAGAAGAATTTGATGCAGCACTTACTGCAATGGGATGTGAAAAGGCAGCTGAATTCGTTCAGTACTGTGACGCTTTCTCAATTCCTGTACTTACACTTACAAACGTAAATGGTTTCTGCAACTGCCAGTATGCAGAAAAGAAACTTGCAAAAGCTCTTGCTAGACTTACATACGCACTTGCAAATGCAACATGTGCAAAAGTAAACCTTATCACAGGTCAGGCATTCGGTAGTGCATACGCTATTATGAACTCTAAGTCATTAGGTGCAGATTTAGTATATGCATGGACAGAAGCAAAGGTTGGTATGATGGATGCTTCTATGGCAGCAAAAATCATGTATCCAAACGCTGATGCGGAAGAATTAAAAGAAAAAGCTGCAGAATATGACAACTTACAGTCAAACATTATGTCAGCTGCTGCAAGAGGTTATGTAGATTTAGTAGTAGATCCAGTAGATACTAGAAAATATCTTATTGCCGCATTTGAAATGTTATATACAAAATATGTAAGTGAACCAGACAAAAAACACGGTACAAAATAGAAAGGTGATATTATGAAGAAAAAAATAGCTTTATTATTAAGCGTTCTTTCTGTCGTAATGATGCTTGGTGCATGTGGCACCACAGATCCTACTACCGTAGATTACAATGGTGTATCTTATGATGAGTTGTATGCAGAATCCGTTTCATTAGGAACAGCCCTTGCTGGTGCAACCGAAGAGGAGGTTCAGTCAGAGATTGAATTGTTAGCTTCTTATGGTGATGATGCTGCTTTATTTGTAGAGTTATGCAACAAATGGTTGGATGCTATGGAAGTTAGTGGTAATTATGTTGGCTTAGCAGAAGACGGATTTACTGTTACAAAATCAGGAAAAACGCTTACAACAGACTTGATTTTAGAGTTTGAAGACAGAGATGTTGTGTTCGAGTTAGTTTATAGCTACTACAACATGGAATTGACAGGTGTAACTATTAACCCAGTTTATAGTATGGGTGAAAAAATGGCTAAAGCTGGTATGAATACTGTGATTTCAGTTAGTATCGTATTTGCTGTATTAATCGTAATTAGCTTAATTATCAGTTGCTTCAATATCTTCCCATATTTGGAAACAAAGAAGAAAGAAAAAGAAGCGGCAGCCAAGGTTGTTGAAACAGAGAACACCGTAGTTACACAGATTGAACAAAGAGAAGAGCAGGAGCTTTCGGATGATACAGAGCTCGTTGCTGTTATTGCAGCTGCTATTGCAGCATACGAAGGAACTTCTACAGATGGATTTGTAGTTCGTTCTATTAGAAGAAGATAATATCGGAGGAAAGATTGATGAAAAATTATACAATTACTGTAAACGGAAATGTGTATGACGTTACTGTAGAAGAAAACGGAAGCGTATCAGCTCCAGTATCTGCACCAAGAAGAGCAGCTGCTCCAGTTGCAGCTCCAGCTCCAGCAGCTAAACCAGCAGCAAGCACAGGTGCAGGCAGCATCAAGGTAGAAGCAGGTGCTGCAGGAAAAATCTTTAAGATTGAAAAGAATGTAGGAGATAAAGTAGAAAAGGGTGATGCAGTTCTTATCCTTGAAGCTATGAAAATGGAAATCCCTGTTGTTGCTCCAGAAGCAGGAACAGTTGCTAGCATTAACGTAGCTGTAGGTGATGCTGTAGAATCAGGTGCTTTACTTGCTACATTAAACTAATTCTGATGGAGGAGAATTCTCATGGAATACGTATTTGATACCTTATCAAACCTCCTTCACCAGACAGCTTTTTTCAATTTGACTTGGGGAAACTATGTAATGATTGTTGTTGCATGTGTATTCCTTTATCTTGCAATTGCAAAAGACTATGAACCATTATTGTTATTACCAATCGCATTTGGTATGCTTCTTGTAAATATCTATCCAGATATTATGATTAGTCCAGAAGAAGCTAGTAATGGTGTTGGCGGTTTGTTATATTATTTTTATTTGATGGATGAATGGTCCATTTTACCTTCCCTTATTTTCCTAGGAGTAGGGGCTATGACGGACTTTGGTCCACTGATTGCGAATCCTATCAGTTTCCTTTTAGGTGCCGCAGCTCAGTTCGGTATTTTCGCAGCTTACTTCATTGCGATCGCTCTTGGATTCAATGATCAGGCGGCTGCTGCTATTTCAATTATTGGTGGTGCAGATGGTCCTACCTCAATTTTCCTTGCTGGTAAATTAGGACAGACAGGTCTTATGGGGCCTATTGCCGTAGCTGCTTATTCATACATGGCATTAGTACCTATTATTCAGCCACCTGTAATGAAACTTTTAACTACAAAAGAAGAACGTGCGATTAAAATGGAAAGTCTTCGTCCTGTAAGTAAGACGGAAAGAATTTTATTCCCAATCATTGTTACGATTGTAGTTTGTTTAGTTCTTCCTACTACAGCACCACTTGTTGGTATGCTTATGTTAGGTAACCTGTTCCGTGAAT
>CAYMTP010000061.1:0-9506 GCA_964393435.1 uncultured Lachnobacterium sp.
CAATGGATTGTATTGAAAGAATTTCTGACAAGGTAACCGTGTCTTTGGCACATACCGCGGCAGATTGGGATATAGCAACAGAAGCGATTCAAAAAGGGGCCAAACATGTAACACATTTGTACAATGCAATGCCACCGTATTCACACAGAGCACCAGGTGTAATCGGTGCGGCATGTGATAATGAACAGGTGATGGTAGAGTTGATTTGTGATGGAATTCATAGTCATCCATCTACCGTTCGTACTACCTTCAAGATGTTTGGAGACGATAGAATCGTTTTGATTAGTGATAGTATGGAAGCTTGTGGTTTGGAGGATGGACAGTATTCTTTAGGTGGACAGGATGTAACAGTAAAAGGAAATCTTGCAATTCTTACAGAACTTGGAAATATCGCAGGTTCCGTAACAAACCTTATGAAATGTATGCGTAAAGCAGTGAAGGAAATGGGAATTCCATTGGAAAGTGCAGTAAAATGTGCCACTATGAATCCAACCAAAGCAATTGGTATTTATGATAAATATGGTAGCTTAACAGAAGGAAAGCAGGCTGACGTAGTATTATTGGATGAAGATTTGGAAATCAAATATATTATTAAAGCGGGGGAAGTAGTATATGGCAATGATTAATGTAAAGGGAAAAACCGTATATAAGGCAATTGCTCGTGGCCCAATATTAGTATTGGACAAACATGAAGTTGCAATTACAGATGCAACTGTAGCGGATGTAGAATCTGAAGTCACCCGTGTAACAGAAGCAATTGAAACAGCGAAAACACAGATTGGTAAACTTTATGAAAAAGCTTTAGTAGAAGTTGGGGAAGAAAGTGCAGCTATTTTCGAAGTTCACCAGATGATGTTGGAAGATGACGAATATTTGGAATCTATTTTTAATATGATTCGTGACGACAGTATGAACGGTGAATTTGCAGTAAAAATGACAGGAGATACGTTCTCTCAGATTTTCGCCAGCATGGATGATGATTACATGAAGGCACGAGCTGCAGACGTATTGGATATTTCCAGCCGTGTGATTCGAGTATTGACTGGACAGGCAGATGTAAGCTTGGATAGTGCATCTATCATCATTGCAGATGATTTATCTCCAAGTGAAACCGTACAGATGGATAAGAGCAAAATCTTAGGTTTTGTAACCGTACATGGTTCTACTAATTCTCATACTGCCATCCTTGCACGTATGATGAATATTCCTGCCCTTGTTATGACTCCAGTAGAATTAGCAGATCTTCAGACAGGTATGGAAGCCATCGTAGATGGTATCAACGGCGAAGTAATTTTCAATCCTACAGAAGAAGTAGTAAAAGAAGCAGATGTTCGTATCGCTGCTGAAGCGAACAAACGTCGTATGTTAGAAACCTTAAAGGGACAGGAAACTATAACTAAGAGTGGACAGCAGGTACATCTCTATGCAAATATCGGAAGCGTAGAAGACGTAGAATATGTTCTTGAAAACGATGCAGAAGGTATCGGTTTATTCCGTAGTGAATTCTTATACTTAGGAAGACCAGACCTTCCAACAGAAGACGAACAGTTTGAAGCTTACAAAAAAGTACTTACTGCGATGGGTGATAAAAAAGTTATTATTCGTACTCTTGATATTGGTGCTGATAAGCAGGCAGACTCTTTGGCATTGGACAAAGAAGAAAACCCAGCTTTGGGCTATCGTGCAATTCGTATCTGCCTTACACAGCCAGAAGTATTCAAGACACAGATTCGTGCTTTACTTCGTGCAGCAGTATATGGAAACCTTTCTGTTATGTACCCAATGATTATCTCTCCATGGGAAGTAGAAAAAATCAAAGCAGTTGTAGCAGAAGTAGAAGCAGAGCTTAAAGCGGAAGGTGTGGAATACAAGATGCCAGAACAGGGTATCATGATTGAAACACCAGCATCTGTTATGATGGCAGAAGAGTTGGCACAGCTTGTTGACTTCTTTAGTATTGGAACCAATGACTTAACACAGTACACCTTGGCAATCGATAGACAGAATGAAAAATTAGATCTGTTCTATGATGCACATCATCCAGCAGTACTTCGTATGATTGAAATGACAGTAAAAGCTGGCCATGCACATGGTACCTGGGTAGGTATCTGTGGAGAACTTGGTGCGGACCAGGAATTAACGCAGAAATTCTTAGAGATGGGGTTGGATGAGCTTTCTGTAGCTCCATCATCTGTACTTCCTATTAGAAAACTTATAAGAGAAGCAGAGTAGTTCTTTCTAATATAATACGAAATGGGCTCTACTATATATTAGCTTCACACACGACTTTCGCTCGGATGCGAACTCGTTGCGTTACTAAATTCGCGTCGATTTACATCGTCGCTTATTAAGTAACGACGGTCGCATACGGTGTTCATCTAATATATAGTAGAGCCCATTTCTCAGTTTTTGAATGAAACTAGTTGCTGTGCTAATAAGTTATAATAAAAAAGGCAAGAAATCCAATGTGATTCCTTGCCTATAAATTAGATGTTTTCTGCTGGTACATATTCTATTAAATCGGATAGGTTACATTCCAATACATGACATAGTCTACACAGTACTGCTGTATCTAATCTTGTTACAGTTCCGTTACAATAGCGGTTAATTTGAGAACGTTCCATTTGTGCTAGATGACATAGTTTATTTTTGCTTATGTTACGTTCTTTTATAAGAGTATCTAGTTTGATTTTAATATATCCATAATCTTCCATAGGAACACCGCCTTTTATTATTTGACAATTAAAGTGTAGCAAAGTACAATGGAAATGTAAGATTGAAGAAGTTGCGTGCAAGAAGTTATACGTTGTAATAGTAGGAGTGTACCAGTATGAGAGAAAATATTCGTATTGCAGCAGAGTTAGGTAAAATACAGTCATGTCTTAACCAAGGAATTCACATTGACACAATTATTGAAGAGTATTTGGAGTTTCGAGAAAATGTAAACAATGAATCTGAACGTCATTTTTTTGAAATTATAGTGGAGGTTTTAGAAGACTATAGATTAAAACAGAGATTGAAAAAAGAGATGCAAAGGAGTAATATAGTTATAACATCATCTACGAATGTAAGGGAGGATTTTAACATGAAAGATTGTAATTGTGGATATTGTATGAGAGGTGAACTCTTAGACAAGTTTGGTATCGAAATTTGTGATTTAGAAGTAAGCCAGCTCATCCTTTTCAAAGAACAGAGTCATCCAGGACGTGTTATCGTAGCTTACAAAGATCACGTGAGCGAAATCGTTAGCATCTCTGATGAAGAGCGCAACTTATTTATGGCCGATGTTGCTCGTGCAGCAAAAGCACTTCACGCAGCATTCCATCCAAAGAAAGTAAACTACGGTGCTTATGGCGATACAGGATGTCACTTACATATGCACCTCGTACCAAAATACGAAGACGATCCATTTGAATGGGGTGGCGTATTCGCTATGAATCCAGACCGCAAATATCTTACTGAAGAAGAATATGCGGAAATGATTGAAAAGATTAAAGCAAACTTGTAAAAAATAAAATCCTCGACAGAAAATCTGTCGAGGATTTCTTTATTTCTGTGGAATCAATTTGTCTACTTTTAAAATATGATTTACCAACCAATTCTGTAGGAAATTCAAGAATTCATACAAATAAGCTTCCTGATTGTCATCCACTTCATCTAAATTTAAATCTTCTAAGGTCTCGATAAATTTCTGATGGAGAAGCTCCTGTTGTGCCAGTCCTTCGTAGCCAATTTCACGCATGTATTTTTCTTCATCTGCAAAATGTACGCGAGTGTATTCTTTTAACTCATCGAGAATATCCAAAATCAAATCAAATTTGTCATGTACCAATTCAACTTCAATGGCTTTATGTATTTTTCCGATGATATCGAAAAGCATTTTGTGTTCTTCGTCAACCATAGGAATACCAGTTTTGTACTTGTCTGTGAAAACAGGTGCCACAGGTTTTCCATTAGCTTCGAACTGACCAATTAGAATATCGCTTCCCAAGATATGTCCTATAAGCCATTTGGAAAGATACTCTAATAGTTCTAGAATAAGCTCTTTTGCGTTTTCATCCGTAATATCTGAAAAACGATAAGAATTTACCTTATCTACGAATGACTGATGTTCTTTCTGCTGACGTTCTAATTCAGGATCATGGATGCTTTCCATATAGGCTTCTTCATGAGCAAAGTGGGTAACGGCATATTGTTTTAACTCATTCAGTAATGCCATAGCAGTTGAAATAGAATCGGAGTCCGTTTTTAAAGCGGTATCTACCTCGCCGATTAATTCAAAAAGTCGTTTGTGCTCGTCGTCGATTTCTGGAACGCCAATAAGACAATCTTTTGTAAATGTAAACATATTTGTACCTCCCAAAACATTTATACAATACATATGATATGTACTTATTATATCACCAGGCAATAAAAAAGACTATCCATGAAACATAAAAGTTTCTCGGGATAGTCTTTTATTTAAGAAAGAAAATGATGTCTTATAATTCCATGGAATTGGTTTCCTGTCGCATCATGCAGATCTCTAAATTTCCGTTTCTGCAACGTAACTGATCGATAAATTCTTTTTCCTTGGAAACATCTTTTAAAGTCACATTGTAAGTAAGTTTAAAAAGACTTCCCAGGTTGGTTGTTTTTACTTTTACCAGTTCATAGTGTTTGGTGTACTCTTCCATTAAATCTGTAAATGCTTCGCTATAGTTTAAATCCTCTGGGATAGTGATGCGAAGGGTTTTATCAGGACAAGCTTTCTTACCGTTGCCAAATCCCAGCTGCGTATAAAGTACCATGCAAAGACCAAGAACCACTGCAAACAATACGGCAAAACCTAAGTAGCCCATACCTGCGATAAGTCCTGCGCCCATAGCCAGGAAGATGGTTCCAATTTCTCTTGCGGTACCTGGTACAGAACGGAAACGTACCAAACTAAAAGCACCTGCTACAGCAACACCTGCACCTACGTTTCCATTTACCATCATAATTACGACGCAGACAACAGCTGGTAAAATGGCTAAAGTAACTACAAAGCTTTTGGTATAGCGGCTTTTATAGATATAGGTAAGGGCTAAGAATAGTCCGATAAGAAGAGATACGAAAATACATAGTAAAAAGTCACTTACTGCGATAGTTGCAGTAGTAGAAGTATCAAATAATCCTTTAAAAAGTAAGTCGAGCATAATTTATTTCCTTTCTATTTGTTTTCTTGAAACCAGGTGCGATATGCAGTTCCATATTTGGAAAAGGATGTCTTATAAAGTTTATTTTTACTAAGTACATCTACCATCCAAAGAGGAATTGCGGTAGCGGTTTTGATTTCCATCAGTACCATGTTTTGTTCTAAGAGCGGACGTCCATAGATTCCGTTGCATAAAGTCAAATCGTAGTTGCGCCATAATACATTGGTATCAAAGGTGACACGGAAATCTTTGTTATCTTTACCATAGTATGCTTCACGGTCATACATCAAAAGCATAGATGGTGCAAGTCCTGGATAATAGCTTTTGAAATAATCAATTTCATTGACTACCTGTGTGCGATTTTCGATTTCACCAGTTTCTAAATATTTCATTGCATCTTGTTCAGATAAAGAAATACGTCGTTTGTAAACTACTTTTTCATATTTCTTTTTGAGCTCCACAAAAACATCTGTGTCTGGAGTTGCCACACCATAGCTTCGGATACGGAGCTTTTCTTTATAAACAGGTTTCTCAATGGAGCGGCGAATCAGTCGAAAATCAGGAGTGTCATAGTAGAGACTACAAATGGTACTTTTTCCATGTTTGTCGGCTTTCATATGTTCGGCGAATGCCTGCTTGATGGTTTCATAATCGTCCGTGGTAATCATGTACTTACCTTCGTGACGTTTAAATATCATTTGGTCAGCCAATGGGTTTCTCCTTTCCGAAATTTTATGATAAATGCATATCGCGATGTTTGTATCATATCCACTACTTGTGAAAAAAGTTTGAACAGAATACATAGTTTTTACATTTTCTTTACTTGACTGCGATAGTGGACTTTACTTTTGGGAATTATAGTATGTGTGTAAACAGATAAAACAAATATTTTTCAAAAGGAGAAAATTTTATGAAAGAAAAGTTAAAGAAAATATGCGTTATCCTTGCTGGTGTTGTTGTAATACTAAGTAGCTTTGTAGCATGTGGAAACGGAAATACAGATGATGGAAATGCAGGTGGTTCACAGTTAAGCGGAACCATCACAATGGCAGGTAGTACATCTATGGAAAAATTAGCAAACGCTCTTGCGGAAGGATTTATGACAGCAAACCCTGGCGTAACACTTACACCAGAATTTAATGGTTCTTCTGCTGGTGTGGAACAGATGCTTTCAGGAACTGTTCAGATTGGTAATGCTTCACGTAACTTAAAGGATGCTGAAATAGAAAGCGGTGCAGTAGAAAACATCGTGGCTATCGATGGTATTGCGGTAATTGTTGATACAACAAATACCGTAAACAATCTCTCTACTGAAGATTTAGTAAAAATCTATACCGGTGAAATTACAAACTGGAAAGATCTTGGTGGAAATGATCAGCCAATCGTAGTAATTGGTCGTGAATCAAGTTCTGGTACAAGAGGTGCTTTCGAAGAATTGCTTGAAATCGAAGATATGTGTGCATATGCACAGGAACTTGATACTACAGGTACTGTAATGGCAAACGTAGCTGCAACACCTGGTGCAATCGGATACGTTTCATTAGATGTTTTAGATGATTCTGTAGTTGCTGTAGCGCTTAATGGTATTGCTGCCACAGAAGAAAACATCGTTGCTGGCGATTACTCACTTAGCAGACCATTCGTAATGGCAACAAAGGGTGAAATCTCAGAACAGGACGAATTAGTACGGGCATTCTTCGAATATATCGCATCAGAAGAAGGTCAGGCAATTATCAAACAGGTAGGATTAATTCTTCCAGAATAAGAATTGGTTAGGAGATTCATATGAAAAACAATGTGGAAAAAATAGCAAAAGGAATAATGACTCTGTTTGCTGTAGTAGCCGTGGTGGCGGTATTTTCCATAACAGTGTATATGATCGCAATCGGTACCCCGGCTTTAAAAGAAGTCGGGGTTATCGAGCTGTTATTTGGAACAGAGTGGGCACCAACTGCTGAAGAACCAGCATTTGGTATTTTTTACGTTATCCTTACTTCGGTAGTAGGAACGATAGGAGCCCTTCTTATTGGAGTGCCAATCGGAGTGCTTACAGCAGTTTTTATTGCGGAAATTGGCAACAAAAAAGTAGCGGCTATTGTACAGCCAGCGGTTGAACTTTTGGCAGCAATTCCATCCGTAATCTACGGTTTAGTTGGTGTTATGATTTTAAAACCAATTATGTATAAATGGGAAATGGCTATCTTTGCAAATGATCCAACCCATCAGTTTACTGGAGGATCAAATCTCATGTCTGCGATTTTAGTTTTGGCAGTTATGATTTTGCCTACCGTAATTAATATCAGTACATCTTCAATTAGAGCGGTACAGCCATCTCTGAAATCAGCTTCTTTGGGGTTGGGTGCTACAAAGATTCAAACTATATTTAAAGTAGTTTTGCCAGCTGCGAAGTCTGGTATTATGACAGCAATTGTGCTTGGTTTAGGTAGAGCTTTAGGTGAAGCAATGGCCATTAACATGGTAGCTGGTGGAGTAGTAAATCTGCCGTTGCCATTTAATTCCGTACGATTCCTTACTACAGCTATCGTAAGTGAAATGAGTTACTCTGCAGGTTTGCATAGACAGGTACTCTTTACCATCGGTTTGGTGCTCTTTGCCTTTATCTTATTTACCAACTTGATTCTTACGAGCATCATTAAGAAAGGAGAACAGGAATAATGAACAGTATTTGTAAAAAACGTGTACGTATTTCAGATTGGATACTGTACGGATTGATTTATTTCAGTGCTGCAATTTCTGTTTTCCTTATTGCAGGAATTGTAATTTATGTTATTTGGAATGGTTTTGATAAGGTAAACTGGGAGTTCCTTACTACAACAACCAGTGTTTTAAAAGGAACGGTTGGTATTGCTGGAAATATTTTAAATACGATTTATATTATTGTACTTACAATGCTTATCGCAACTCCAATTGGTGTGGGAGCAGCGATTTACTTGAATGAATATGCAAAACCAGGTCGTTTTGTTCGACTCATTGAGCTTGCAACAGAAACATTATCTGGTATTCCTTCTATTATATTTGGTTTGTTCGGTATGATGTTTTTCGGTGAAACTTTAAGACTTGGCTATTCTATTTTGACAGGTACATTTACGTTAACACTAATGGTACTTCCTCTTATTACAAGAAATACACAGGAAGCATTAAAGATAGTTCCAGACAGTTATCGAAATGGTGCCATTGGTTTAGGTGCTGGTAAATGGTATATGATTCGTACGATTTTGATTCCATCTGCACTTCCAGGCGTAATCACGGGTGTAATCCTTGCGATTGGACGTATTGTAGGAGAGTCGGCAGCACTTTTATACACCGCAGGTAGCGGTGCTTTACTTCCAGCAACTGTACAGGGATATTTTGATAAAATCTTCCAGTCAGGTGGAACGCTTACCATTCAGCTTTACTTAAGTATGTCAAAGGGTGAATATGATGTAGCTTATGGTATCGCTCTAGTGCTTTTGGTAATCGTGTTGGCAATTAACATGGCAACCAAGTTATTAGCAAAGAAGTTTGATGTAAATAGATTGAAATAACAGGAGATATATATGGATAAGAAAACAAAAATCCAGGTTCGTGATTTAAATCTCTGGTATGGTGAAAATCACGCCCTGAAAAATGTAAATATGGATATTAAAGAAAAAAGTATTACCGCTTTTATCGGACCATCTGGTTGTGGTAAATCTACTTTCTTAAAAACATTAAACCGTATGAATGATTTGGTAGATGGTGTAAAAATTACAGGTGAAATTCTTTTAGATGGAGAAGACATCTATGGTAAAAACGTGGATACTACAGCACTTCGTAAAAAAGTAGGTATGGTATTCCAGCAGCCTAACCCATTTCCAATGAGTATTTATGACAACATCGCTTATGGGCCACGTGTACACGGAATCAAGGATAAAGCAACCTTAGACCAGATTGTAGAAGAAAGTCTTCGTGGTGCAGCGATTTTTGACGAAGTAAAAGACCGTTTGAAAAAGTCTGCTCTGGGTCTTTCTGGTGGTCAGCAACAGAGAATCTGCATCGCTAGAGCATTGGCAGTAAATCCAGAAGTATTACTTATGGATGAACCCACATCAGCCCTTGACCCAATCTCAACATTAAAGATTGAAGAGTTGATGGAAGATTTAAAGGAAAAATATACCGTTGTGGTAGTTACTCACAACATGCAGCAGGCAGCACGTGTGTCTGATGATACAGCATTTTTCCTTGTAGGTGAAATGGTAGAATTTAATGATACAAACACAATTTTCTCTTATCCAAGTGACAAGAGAACAGAAGATTATATTACAGGGAGGTTTGGTTAATGAGAAAGAG
>CAYMTP010000062.1:0-9306 GCA_964393435.1 uncultured Lachnobacterium sp.
GAAGCGAAGCGAATTCGAGATGACCATTTTCGAAGACTTTTAGAACATTAGTTATTCAATCTGTGTGAAGTTTTGAAGGTATATAACCTTAACAAAAGACGTAATTAACTATTGCGTCTTTTTTGATTTTAAGTTATAATACTTTTGTTGCGGTCGTAAGATTGTAACTATAGGGGTGTAGTTCATCGGTAGAATAAGAGTCTCCAAAACTCCAGAGGTGGGTTCGATTCCTACCACCCCTGCTAAAAAGCCTTGATTATTCAAGGCTTTTTTTGTATAGTAAAAAAGTGGATTGTATTTGTTCGATTTTACATTTATAAATATCGGGAGAACAAGAGAATATTTTATGAGATACGTAAGAGCAGAACATTTAGAAAAAGGTATGGTTTTGGTAAATACCTTATATGATAATAATGAAAAAGTGCTTTTAAAGGCAAATAGAAAACTGACACAGAATTATATCAATCGTATTCAGCAGATGGATATCATAGGCTTGTATGTGTTTGAAGATGATGAGATTGATGAACATACACCTATTATTTCAGAACAGACACGTATGAAAGCGATTAAGAGTTTGAAACGACTGAATATTGATGATTGTATTTTTATAGCCAACAATATCGTTGAAGAAATTCGTGAGAGCGATTCCATGGTGGTTGAAACGATTAATCTTTCTACCTATGATAACTATACCTATTCTCATAGTGTAAATGTAGATATTTTATCAGTTATTTTAGGTGTAGCATCAGGTCTTAGAGATGATGAGCTCAAAAAACTTTCTCAGGCAGCACTCTTGCATGATATTGGAAAAACCTGTGTGCCAATTGAGATTATTAGTAAACCTGGCAAATTAACAGAGGAAGAGTATGCGGAAGTAAAGAATCATCCTCGTTATGGATACAATATGTTACGTGATAATTATGAAGTATCTTCGGTAGCAAGAAATGCGATTCTGTCTCATCATGAAAATGAGGACGGAAGTGGTTATCCAAGAGGACTTACATCAGAAAAAATTCATTTGTTTGCAAAGATTATTCATATTGCGGATGTTTATGATGCTCTTACAACGAAACGAGTATATAAGGATGCTATGAATCCTGCAGATGCTTTAGAATATTTGATGGGTAATGCAGAAAGAATGTTTGATAAAGAGTTAGTTGCTACCTTTTTGGAATATGTAGCACCTTATCCATTGGGGGTTCAGGTGGAATTATCTACTGGTCAAAAAGCAATTGTAGTAAAAAATAATAGAGGTATGTTAAGCAGACCTGTGGTTCGTTTGGATAGCGGCACATCTGTGGATTTGTTAGAACGTTTGGATATTACTATTGTAAAGTTATTGACGGATTTGAATTAGAGAATGAGATGAGCGATGGCAGAAAAGAAAATGCTCCTGGTGAAAATCAGGAGCATTTATTGACAAAAAATAAACTTCATATTTCGGTTCGTAATTTAGTAGAATTTGTTTTTCGTGAAGGAGATATTGATAACCGCGGTGGACATTTGCCAAGTGCCGAGGCTATGATGGAAGGCAGCCGATTGCATCGCAAGATTCAAGGGGCAATGGGACCTGGTTATCAGGCGGAGGTGCCGCTTAAATATTTGGTAGAGGAACCACTGTATGAATTGACTATAGACGGTAGAGCAGATGGGATTTTTACTAATGAGGAAGGAATCGTCGTTGTTGATGAAATTAAGGGTGTTTACAAGAATCTTGATTACATGGAACAGCCTATTTATGTGCATCAGGCTCAGGCGATGTGCTATGCTTATATTTTTGCGAAGCAGAATGAGTTGGAGCAGATTGGGATTCAAATGACATATGTTAATTTGGATACTGAGGAAAAGAAATATTTTCCGCAGGAGTTTTCCTTTGAAGAGTTAGAAGAATGGTTCTTGGAACTGGTAGCAAGCTATAAGAAATGGGCAGATTTCCAATTTGAATGGAAACAGAAAAGACAGAAGTCGATTCACAAGTTAGAATTTCCCTTTGAATATCGAGATGGACAGAAGCAACTGGTATCGGATGTATATCGCACGATTCATCGTGGAAAGAATCTCTTCATTCAGGCTCCAACCGGAGTCGGAAAAACGATTTCTACCATTTTTCCAGCAGTAAAAGCAGTGGGAGAAAACCTAGGTGATAGAATCTTTTATCTGACGGCGAAAACTATTACAGGTACGGTTGCAAAGGAAACTTTTCAGTTTTTGCGGGAACAAGGATATCAGGCAAAGACCATTCAACTTACAGCAAAAGAAAAACTATGTCTTTGCGAAGAGATGGAGTGCAATCCGGTACACTGTCCATATGCAAAGGGGCATTTTGACAGGGTAAATGATGCGGTGTTTGAACTCTTGCAGGAAAGTGATATGTTTACCCGAGAAGAGGTGCTTGCACAGGCAGAAAAGTACATGGTGTGTCCGTTTGAAATGAGTCTGGATGTGGCGACATGGGCGGATAATATTATTTGCGACTACAATTATGTCTATGATCCCAATGTATATTTAAAACGCTTTTTTCAGGATGGTGTAAAAGGTGATTATATATTCTTAGTGGATGAGGCTCACAACTTGGTGGACCGTAGTCGTGAGATGTATAGTGCAGAAATATATAAAGAAGATTTTCTTGCTATGAAGCGATTGATGAAAAATTATAGTAAGAAAATAGAAAAACTGTTAGAACGCTGCAATAAGATTCTGCTGGAATATAAAAGGGAGTGTGAAAATTATTGTTTATATGAAGAGATTGGAAATCTGCATTTTGCACTTATGCTGCTTGTTGGAGAAATAGAGAACTTTTTGCAAAAACCTATGAAAGAGAAAGGTCGCAAAGGAGAGTTTCTGGAAACAACATTTGAGTTTTTAGGTAGAAAGGAATTGCTGGAGTTCTATTTTAATATCCGCAACTTCTTGTATATTATGGATTTGGTGGATGAGCATTACCAGATTTACACGGAGATACAGGAAGATGGCAGATTTATGATGAAGCTGTTTTGTGTAGATCCATCGGAAAATCTGCAAAAGTGCATTGATAAGGGAAGAAGTACGGTTTTCTTTTCTGCTACATTGCTTCCAATTCAGTATTATAAGAATCTTTTAAGTACGGATAAGGAGAATTATGCGATTTATGCCCAGAGTACTTTTAAAGAGGAACAGAGACTTTTGGCGTTTGGAAATGACGTCAGTACCAAGTATACAAGACGTAATATATCAGAATTTAGAAAAATAGCAGAATATATTGTGAAAACTGTCCATTGTAAAAAAGGTAATTATATGGTATTTTTTCCTTCGTACAAGTTGATGAATCAGGTATATGAAGTCTTTATGGAATTGGACCGTGGCAGGGCCGAAACTGTTGTACAGGAAAATAGCATGAAAGAGGCAGATAGAGAGGCCTTTTTGCATAAATTTGAAGAGCAGTACGATACCTCCTTTGTGGCGTTTTGTGTCATGGGTGGAATCTTTAGTGAAGGCATTGATTTGACAAATGATAGATTGATTGGTGCTATTGTGGTGGGAACTGGTCTGCCACAGATTAGCAACGAACGTGAAATTTTGAAGAATTATTTTGATGCACTTTCTGGAGATGGATTTGATTATGCGTTCCGTTATCCGGGGATGAATAAGGTGTTGCAGGCAGCGGGACGAGTAATTCGAACTACAGAGGATCGAGGCGTAATTCTGCTCTTAGACGATCGTTTTCTACATGCAGAGTATCAAGCTTTGTATCCAAGAGAGTGGAACGAGCGAAAAATTTGCAATAGTAAGACGATTGAACAGGTTGTCGAAGAATTTTGGAAAAATAAATAAGAGGAGTCTTATGACTCCTCTCTACTAACTTTCTGGAAGTAGTTTTAAAAATTCTTCAGTGGATGCTGATACTGGAAATGCAGTATTGACGGAAACGACCATTTGACGAGCTGGTAATTTTTCTTTTGTTGGAATGATAACCAAGTCCTTGTCATTTTCATCTACACAATAATCAGGAACAAAAGCGATACCAAGGCCAATACGTGCCAGGTCAATTAACAAATCGTTGCTGTTTAATTCAATATCAGGAACCAGTTCTAGCTGATGCTGAATGAAAAGATTGTGTAAAAATTCGCTGGTGGTACTTTGACGGCTGAGCATCATGATTGGATGCTGTTTTAATTCTTCGAAGGAGATTTCCTTGGTGCCGAAGTCAAAGCAGCTAGGATTTGCAACGAATACATCATGGAAACTGTTAATGTTTTTCTGAATGTGTTCGTGATTTAAGTGGGAGTTTGGAAAGTTGGTGACGATAAGGTCTACCTTACGCTGGTCCAGAAGCTCTACACATTGAATGGAAGTCGCATTGGTTACTTTGATAGGCACATTTGGGAACTTCTTGTGAAATTCCTTTAAGTAAGGGACTAAGAAATAGCGGCAAATAGTGTCGCTGGCACCAATGTGAAGCTGACCGAGTCCTAACGTGCCAGCATCAAGCAACTGACTTTCACCGCGTGAAATCAAATTCATGGCAGGTTCAATATGCTTTAATAGCAAGCTGCCCGCTGGTGTAAGCTGTACTTTTTTCGTGCTACGAATAAAAAGTGACTGTCCCAGTTTTTTTTCAAGTGTTTTTATGGACTGGCTGACAGCAGATTGTGAAATGAACAACTTCTTACTGGCTTCAGAGAAGCTTAAAGAAGATGCTACATAATAAAATACTTTATATAATTCATAATTGATATCCATATATATCCCCTTTAAAATGATGTTTTTGGTATGTACCAAAGATATTATAAGGCAGGCTTATAAATGATGTCAATCAAATTTCTAAATATTAGAGGTAACGTAAGATGAAAAAAACAGTTTTAGGCATTATATCGGGACTTGGCTTAGGGGTTCTGCTGATGGTAGGAGTATTTTTCGTATTGAATATGAAGCCAGATAATGAGGATGTGTTGGCACAAAATAAGGATTCCATGATGTCGGAAGTTCAAAGTGAAGAAGAGACAGAAATCTTGAGTGAAGAAACTGAATTCACAGAAGAGGAAGAGGTGGAGACAGAGGAAACTGAAGTGAGAGAATCAGAAGTGAGCGAATCAGAAGAACCTGAAAAGTCACAGCAGATAACCACTACAAAGAAAGAGACTGTAGATATTCCATATTATATCCGTGTAAATCGACAGGCAAACTGTGTAACGGTATATGCCAAGGATGCGGATGGGAATTATTCTGTGCCAGTAAAAGCTATGGTTTGTTCCGTTGGACTAACAGGCGAGACCCCATTGGGCGTACATACGATTTATGCAAGATATAAATGGAGACCGTTGTTTGGCGATGTTTATGGACAATATGCGGTTCGCTTTAAAGGACATTTTCTGTTTCATTCCGTACCTTATACTGAGGAGTCGAAGGACACTTTGAAAGAAGGACAGTTTAATATGTTGGGAGAACCTGCTTCTCAGGGCTGCATTCGTCTATCGGCAATTGATGCAAAATGGATATATGACAATTGTATTAATGGTACCAAGGTGGAGGTGTATGATAGTCCAGATCCAGGACCATTAGGAAAACCAACTGCCTATAAGATTAGTGCCAATAGTCCATATCGAGGATGGGACCCAACAGACCCAGATCCTGAGAATCCATGGAAAAAAGGCACGGTAAGCATCACTGGTGTGAAAAATATTACAGTGAATCAGGGCGAAGAGGTTAATCTTCTTGATGGCGTAACAGCAACCGATGTGGATGGATTGCCATTAGCGGTAACAGTATCAGATACGGTGGATGTGAATACTCCAGGCGTGTATACCATTACGTATAGTGCAACTGGCGTATTAGAAATGACAGCCACAGCTACGGCAACTGTGACAGTAAATGCGGTAGAGCCTCCTGAAACTGAGGAACCAGAAGTGCCTGTTGAGCCAGAAGTACCAGTAGGTCCAGAGGATACTGAGAACTCAGAAATTGCAGAGGATACAGAAGTGGAATCTACACAAAGTGAAGAACCACAGAACATAGATGAATCACAGGAAATAGATTTAGAGGAAGCTATATAAAAGTGAATTAATAAGGCTTATAAATAAGTTTAAATATATTAATTTGGCTAATTATATATGAAGTGATATACTAAACCATAATGATATTAAAAGTTATATGACTTCGGAGGAAAAATCATGAGTAGTGTACGCCGCGTTTTCGTGGAAAAGAAACCTGATTTTGCAGTAAAAGCAAAAGAATTACGAGCAGAAGTGAAAAATTACCTTGGAATTAAAAGCGTGACAAATGTACGTGTTTTAATTCGTTATGACATTGAAAATATTTCAGAAGAAGTGTATAAGAATGCTCTTATGACTGTATTTTCTGAACCACCAGTAGATGATATTTATGAAGAAACATTTGAATACGGAGATGCTTGCGTATTCTCAGTAGAATACTTACCAGGTCAGTATGACCAGAGAGCAGATTCAGCTGAGCAGTGTATCAAGCTTTTGAAAGAAACAGAAGAACCAATCATTCGTTGTGCTACTACATATGTGATTGAAGGCACACTTACAGAGGAAGAATTCGCTGCAATCAAAAAGCACTGCATCAACCCAGTAGATTCTCGTGAAACTGATTTGGAAAAACCAGAAACATTAGAACAGAAATTTGATGAGCCAGCAGATGTTATCGTGTTTGATGGTTTTGCGGATATGCCAGAAGCAGAATTAAAAGAACTCTATAGCTCTTTAAATCTTGCTATGACATTTAAGGATTTCCTTCATATTCAGAATTACTTCAAAAATGAGGAAAAGCGTAATCCTTCTATGACAGAAATCCGTGTGTTAGACACCTATTGGTCTGACCACTGTCGTCATACCACTTTCTCTACAGAGCTTACAGAAGTGGCTTTTGACGAAGGATATTACAATGCTCCAATCAAAGCGACCTACGAAGATTACTTAAATACACATAAAGAGATGTACGCTGGTCGTGATGACAAATTCGTTTGTCTCATGGACATTGCCCTTCTTGCTATGAAGAAATTGAAAGCAGAAGGAAAATTAGCAGATCAGGAAGAATCTGATGAAATCAATGCTTGTTCTATCGTTGTTCCAGTAGAAGTAGATGGAGTAACAGAAGAATGGCTTGTAAACTTTAAAAACGAAACACATAACCATCCAACCGAAATCGAACCATTCGGTGGTGCTGCTACCTGTCTTGGTGGTGCTATCCGTGATCCATTGTCAGGACGTACCTATGTATATCAGGCAATGCGTGTAACTGGTGCAGCAGACCCTACTGCATCTGTAAAAGACACGATTTCAGGCAAGCTTCCACAGAAAAAACTCGTTCGTGAAGCTGCCCATGGCTATAGCTCATATGGTAACCAGATTGGTCTTGCAACTGGTTATGTAAAAGAAGTATATCATCCAGATTATGTGGCAAAACGTATGGAAATCGGTGCTGTTATGGGTGCGGCTCCAAGGCGTGCAGTTCAAAGACTTACTTCTGATCCAGGCGATAAGATTATTCTCCTTGGTGGACGTACTGGTCGTGATGGTATCGGTGGTGCTACAGGTTCTTCTAAGGCACACAATACAGAATCAACAGCTGTATGTGGTGCAGAAGTTCAGAAAGGTAACCCACCTACAGAACGTAAAATTCAGAGATTATTCCGTCGTGAAGAAGTAGCACACATCATCAAAAAATGTAACGATTTTGGTGCAGGTGGTGTATCCGTTGCTATCGGTGAATTAGCAGACGGTCTTCGCGTACAATTAGATAAAGTTCCAAAGAAATACGCAGGTCTTGATGGTACTGAGCTTGCTATTTCCGAATCACAGGAACGTATGGCATGTGTGATTGCTCCAGAAGATGTAGAGCAGTTCCTTGCATATGCAAATGAAGAAAACTTAGAAGCTATTGAAGTGGCAGAAGTTACTGAAAGCCCAAGACTTGTACTTGTATGGAGAGGAAAAGAAATCGTAAACCTTTCCCGTGCATTCCTTGATACAAACGGTGCTCATCAGGAAGCAAAAGTAGCTGTAGATATGCCAGTAGAAGCAGATAACTATTTAACAAAGATTAATACACCAAAGGTAGCAGATGCAGTAGCAAACGGCGATATGAAAGCTGCTTGGCTTGCAGAACTTGCAGATCTCAATGTGTGCTCACAGAAAGGACTCGTAGAAATGTTTGACGGCTCTATCGGAGCTGGCAGCGTTTATATGCCTTATGGTGGAAAATACCAGCTCACAGAGACACAGAGCATGGTGGCTAAACTTCCAGTGCTCACAGGAAGATGTGATACTGTAACTATGATGTCTTATGGTTTCGACCCATATTTGTCATCATGGAGCCCATACCACGGAGCAGTTTATGCAGTGCTTGAATCACTTTCAAGAATTGTAACAGCAGGTGGTGATTACAAGAAGGTTCGTTTTACATTCCAGGAATACTTCCGTAGAATGAGCGAAAATCCAAAACGTTGGAGTCAGCCAGTGGCAGCACTTCTTGGTGCTTACAACGCACAGATGGGATTTGGCCTTCCTTCTATCGGCGGTAAAGACTCTATGTCAGGAACATTCAATGAAATCGATGTTCCACCAACATTAGTTTCTTTTGCAGTAGATGTAGCAAAAGAAGCAGATATCATCACACCAGAGCTTAAAGCTTCAGGCAACAAGCTTGTGATGTTTAACATTGAAAAAGACCAGTATGATTTACCAGTTTATGCACAAGTAATGAAACTTTACGATGCAGTACATGAAATGATTCAGAAGGGTGCTGTAGTTTCAGCATATGCCCTTGATGGAAAAGGTCTTGCAGCAGCGGTAAGTAAGATGGCATTTGGTAATAAGCTTGGCGTAACGATTGATGCTGACGTTACTACAAATACATTATTTGCACCGGGATTTGGCAATATCGTAGCAGAAGTTCCAGCGGATAAACTTGAAACTGTAAAAGCAGTTCTTGCAGAAGCAGGATTATGTGGTTTCGATGCAGTAGTTGGTGAAGTAAATGATGTAGCTGCATTTATCTATGGCGATATGAACCTTTCTATGGAGGATGCACTTGCAGCTTGGACAGGAACACTGGAAAAAGTATTCCCAACACGTGCGACGGAAGATTATACAGAGATCCAGACAGGTCTTTACGATACAAAGAATATATACGTTTGTAAGAACAAGGTTGCAAAACCTACCGTATTTATTCCTGTGTTCCCAGGTACAAACTGTGAATTTGACAGTGCTAGAGCTTTTGAAAGAGCTGGTGCAGACACAATCGTAAAGGTATTCAAGAACTTAACAGCAGAAGATATCAGAGATTCTGTTGATGAATTTGTAAAAG
>CAYMTP010000063.1:0-8682 GCA_964393435.1 uncultured Lachnobacterium sp.
TGGAACTGGACCATATCGTCATTGACGTAAATGGAATTGGATATAACCTTTATATTCCAACCAATTGTTTTGAATATTTACCAGGTATAGGGGAGGAATGCAAGATTCATACCTATCTCTATGTGAGAGAAGATGCAATGATGCTCTATGGTTTCTTAACAAGAGATGATTTGGAATTATTTAAGCAGTTGATTTCTGTAAGTGGCATTGGACCAAAAGGGGCACTTGGAATTTTATCGGCTTTATCCGCAGACGATTTGCGTTTTGCGATTTTGGCAGGAGATTCTAAAGCGATTGCAAAAGCTCCTGGAATCGGTGCGAAAACCGCACAACGTGTAATTTTAGAGCTTAAGGATAAGATGTCCTTAGAGGATGCATTCGAGAAGAAATTAGAACATGAAAATGCACCTGTGATATCTTCAAACAATCAGGTGAAAAATGATGCAGTTCTGGCACTTACCGCACTTGGTTATTCTTCTACAGAGAGCCTTAAGGCGGTATCTAAGGTGGAAATCACTGAGGATATGGATGTAGAAGCAGTGCTGAAACAGGCATTAAAGCATATGGCGTTTTTATAGGAGAGTATAGATATGGAAAGACGTGTGATTTCCACAAAAATGCAGGAAGAAGATATTAAAATTGAATCTAGTCTACGTCCTCAGACCTTAGAGGATTATATTGGTCAGGAAAAAATCAAGGATAATCTTTGTGTATATATTGAAGCGGCCAGAGGACGTGGGGAAGCCTTGGATCATGTGCTTTTCTTCGGGCCTCCAGGACTTGGTAAAACCACTTTGGCTGGCATTATTGCAAACGAAATGGGGACACATCTTAAGATTACCTCAGGACCAGCGATTGCAAAACCAGGTGAAATGGCTGCCATTCTCAATGGATTATCAGAGGGAGATATCCTTTTTATTGACGAAATTCATCGTTTGAATCGTCAGGTGGAAGAAGTACTTTATTCTGCTATGGAGGATTATGCCATTGATGTTATGATTGGTAAAGGCGAGTCTGCCCGTTCCATTCGTATCAATCTGCCTAAGTTTACTTTGGTTGGTGCGACCACAAGAGCTGGTATGCTTTCGCTGCCTTTGCGTGACCGTTTTGGCATTATCGGTCATATGGAGTATTACACAGTAGATGATCTTAAGACCATTATTCTTCACTCGGCAAGAAAGTTAAATGTCAAAATAGATGATAAAGGTGCTTTTGAACTTGCAAGAAGAAGTCGCGGTACGCCTCGTCTTGCTAATCGTTTGTTAAAGAGAGTAAGAGATTTTGCAGAAGTAAAATATGATGGAAATATTACTTATGAGGTTGCTTCCTTGGCTTTGGATTTACTGGAAGTAGATAAGTTTGGTTTAGACCAGAATGATAGAAATATTCTTTTGACGATTATCGAAAAGTTCGGTGGCGGTCCAGTAGGTCTTGAGACCCTGGCTGCATCTATCGGAGAGGATTCTGGAACGATTGAAGATGTTTATGAACCATATCTGGTAAAAAATAACTTTATTCATCGTACTCCAAAGGGACGTGTAGTGACGGATTTCGCTTATGAACACTTTGGTTTAAGTAAATAAAGGTTGCCTTATTATGTCATCAAAGGTATAATATATGAAGTACGATTGAGAAAACGGAGGACACGAGATGTCTGCGAAAACAAATGCAGAAGTTGTAATCGATGGAAAAGTATATACATTATGCGGCTATGAAGAGCCAGAATATCTTCAGAAAGTAGCTGCGTACATAAATAGTAAAATCGGCGAAATTGACGCTTTAGAGGGCTCTAAGACTTTGCCTGCAAATATGAAGAGCGTTATGATTCAGTTGAATATTGCAGATGATTATTTTAAAGCAAAGTCTCAGGTAGAGAAATTAGAGCGTGACATGGAACTTAAGGATAGAGAACTCTATGATTTGAAACACGATTTGATTTCGAATCAGATTAAGACCGAGGGTACAGATGAAAGAATCAAGGAATTAGAAGCTGAAAATAGAGAGCTTCTTTTAAACAAAGCTCGCTTAGAGGCTACCTTAGAGGATGCATTGCTTGCAGGTATCGGTTCTAAAAAATAATAATTTGGATTACGAAAGGGACAGAACATATTTCTGTCCCTTATTTTCAATAAATCTTAAGAATTATCTTAAGGAGAATATGCGATGACGAAACATGAATTTGAATTGCTTGCCCCAGCGGGCTCCTTTGAAATATTAAAAGCCGTAATTGCGGCAGGAGCAGATGCGGTCTATGTGGGCGGCAGTCAGTTTGGGGCGAGAGCCTATGCAAATAATTTCACAGAAGAAGAACTCTTAGAGGCGATTGACTACGTGCATTTAAGAGGGAAGAAACTGTTTTTAACCGTAAATACCTTGTTTAAAAACAATGAGATTAATGATAGCTTGTATGAGTATTTACTGCCTTACTATAAAAGAGGATTGGATGCGGTAATCGTACAGGATTTTGGCGTTATTGATTATATCAAAAAGCGTTTTCCTGATTTGCCGATTCATACCAGTACTCAGATGACGATTACAGGAGTAGAGGGTGCGAAATTATTAAAGAGTTTGGGTGTTGAGCGTGTTGTTTTAGCACGTGAGCTTTCGATTGCGGAAATGAAACGGATTCGAGAAGAAGCAGAAGTGGAGTTAGAAGCCTTTATTCATGGTGCACTTTGTTATTCCTTCTCAGGACAGTGTCTGTTTAGCAGTATGCTTGGTGGCAGAAGCGGCAACCGTGGACGTTGTGCACAGCCATGTCGCCTGCCTTATGCTGTTTTGGATGACAAGAAAAAAGAATATAAAAAGGAATCCTATGTACTTAGTTTGAAGGATTTGTGTGGAATTGAGTATTTACAGCAGCTCCGTGAAGCAGGTGTGTACTCCTTAAAGATTGAGGGACGAATGAAACAGGCTTCCTATGCTGCAGGGGTAGTATCTTTTTACCGTAAGTACATTGATTTGGAAAAACAGGTTTGCAAAGAGGATATGCAGCACCTGTATGAGTTGGGAAATCGTTGCGGTTTTACGACAGAATATTTTGTCAAACACAATGACAAGAGCATGATTACATTTGAGAAACCTTCTTATGAGAAGTCTAATGAAGCACTTCATCAGGAAATTGAGCGTAAGTTTGTTGGACAAAAGAGTCAGATTCCGGTAACAGGCACTTTGCTTATTTATAAAGGACAGGCCTTAGAGTTTTATGTAAATTGTCAGGAATATCATGCTTATGTTTCCTTAGGTGAAACCCAAGAGGCAAAAAACAAGCCTATATCCGAAGCGGATGTTCGAGAACGAATGAATAAAACTGGAGAATCACCATTTTATTTCGAAAGCTTGGAGATTCAAATGGATGGCGATGTTTTCGTGCCAAACGGAGTGTTAAATCAATTACGAAGAGATGCTTTGGCGAAACTGGAAGAGGAGATGCTGGCAGCTTTTGTACGAGAAGAAAGTGCAGTTGAAGATGAGGTTGAAACTGAAGATGAAGTTACAAATGAATGTGAGGAGCAAACAATCTGCTCTTGTGAAACCAGAGAACAGTTTGAGGTGATTCTCTCAAAAGAATTTGTGACATGTGTTTATGTAGACTCGCATATGTATGAAAGAGATTCCTTTGTAGATGAGTTAGAGCAGGATATTGTAAAAGTGCATGAAGTTGGGAAGGAAATTTATCTCAAGCTTCCAGCAATTTTCCGAGGGCATACTTCAAATTTTTATCAGAAACTGAAAACAAGAATTAATAATAGTGACTTAGATGGCGTAGTGGTGCGGAATTATGAAGAGCTTTCTTTTGTCAAAGAAGCGTTATCCCAGAAAAATGTAGTCATCGACCACAGCCTTTATACGTATAACGATTATGCAAAAGCGGCATTTGCCCAGTTTGCGATTCATAGAGATACGATTCCTTTGGAACTGAATCAGAAGGAAATCCGCCGCCGCAACAATCGTTGCAGTGAGATGGTGGTATATGGACATTATCCATTAATGACTACTGCTGGCTGTGTTCATAAAAATACAAAAGCCTGTGATAAAAAATCAGGAATTACTTATTTAAAAGATCGTTACAATGTGTTATTTCCTGTGAAGAACTATTGCAAGGATTGCTACAATGTGGTGTATAACTCGGTTCCAGTGTTATTGTTTGGAGAAGCAAATCGTTTGAGAGACTATGGCATACGATATTTTCGATTGGATTTTACTATTGAATCAGGAAAAGATGTAGAAAATGTTTTGCATCTTTTTAACGAAGGAAAAGGACGTGCTATTGACTACACCAATGGTCATTTTAAAAGAGGAGTAGAGTAATATGGCTTCTATTGTAATTCAGGCTGCAAAATACATCATTTTATTCTTATTTTTAGGGTATGTATTTGGTGCCTTCTATGTTTTCCGTTTTGGAAAACAGCCAGAGAAACAAAAAAATATCTATATAGTGCAGAAAGTGTTCCTGTTCGTCATTCATGGCTTGGGATTTTTGTGCCTGTATTTGCAGGATAATAATATGGAACTGGTGGGATTTTATCTCATGCAGGTGATGCTCCTTAGTGTAATCTTCATGTTTTATCACTTTATGTACAAGCGATGTTCGGTACTGCTGATTAACAACATGTGTATGCTGCTTGTGATTGGCATGATTATGCTAACGCGAATTTCTTTTGATAAAGCTTTTCGTCAATTTATTTTTATAGCGATTGGTTCTGTCATTATGCTCATTATTCCATTGTGCTTACAGAAAGGTTCCTTATTCCGCAAGTTTTCCGCCCTGTATTTTGTCGTAGGTGTGTCATTGCTTGCGGTGGTGGTTGCGATTGGTTCCACGAGCTATGGAGCGAAATTAACGATTTCCATTGGCAGTTTTTCTTTCCAGCCATCTGAATTTGTTAAGATTATTTTTGTGTTTTTCATTGCTTCTATGCTTTATAAGGAAGCGAATTTAAAACGTGTATTTCTCACTAGCTGTTTATCTGCAGTTTATGTGCTTTTGTTGGTTGCATCCAAGGATTTAGGTGGAGCGTTATTATATTTCATGGCATATTTAGTGATGATTTATGTGGCTTCCAAGAAAATGGTTTACCTTGGTGCTGGTTTAGGTGCAATGGCAGTAGCATGCGTAGCAGGCTATTATTTGTTTTCGCATGTGCGTACGCGAGTGTTTGTGTGGTTGTATCCAACTGCTGACATTGATAATCAGGGCTACCAGATTTGCCAGTCCTTGTTCGGAATTGGTACAGGTGGATGGTTTGGTTTAGGAATTGGAGAGGGACTTCCTACGAAGATTCCTGTGGTGGATAAAGACTTTATTTTTTCTGCTATTTCGGAGGAATTTGGTGGAATATTTGCTATCGGTTTGATTTTGCTATGCTTAAGCTGCTTCTTTATGATTATAAATGTGTCTATGCAGATGAAAGACAAGTTTTATAAACTAGTTGCAGTGGGCTTGGCTGTTTTATATGCGACGCAGGTAATCTTGACAATCGGTGGGGCAATTAAGTTCATCCCTTCCACAGGTGTAACTCTGCCTCTGGTAAGCTATGGTGGTAGTAGTATGCTTTCGACGCTGATTGTTTTTGGTATCGTGCAGGGACTTTATATGCGAAAAGCGGCTGCCCAGTCAAGTAGCAAGAGCAAGAAAGATGATAAGAAACCTGATAAGAAGCCTGATAAGAAAGAGAATAATCGAGAATACAATGTAGTTACATATCTTTTCTTGGCGATTTTCCTTGGAATGATTGCGTATTTTGTGTACTTCCTGGCGGTGGAAAGTGAAGACTTTATTAATAATGAATACAATGGACTTCAGACTTTATTTGAAGAAGACGTGATAAAGGGTGAAATCATTACTTCAGACGGATATGTCATTGCGGAGACCGTAACAGATGATGAGGGCAACACTTCTCGAAATTATCCTTATGGAAATATGTTTGCACACGTGACAGGATATTCTTCCAGCGTACGAACAGGATTGGAAAAGCAGTTGAATTTTACTCTGCTTCGTTCTCATGCATTCTTTGTAGAGCAGTTGATGTGTGATTTGACCAACGAAAAGAAGAATGGTGATAATGTGATCACCACCATTCGATACGATTTGCAGGAAACTGCATATAATGCACTGGGTAATTATGATGGTGCAGTGATTGTTATGGAACCATCCACGGGCAAAATTCTTGCCATGGTTTCCAAGCCAACCTATAATCCTAATACGATAGAGGCAGATTGGGAAAGTCTGCAGGATGGTTCATCACTTTACAATCGTGCGACACAGGGTCAGTATACGCCAGGCTCAATATTTAAGATTATGACCTTGCTTGCCTATGTGGAAAGCAATCCTGATTCGTACAACGAGTATAGCTATGAATGTACAGGTGAAATAACCATAAACAATAAAACGATTCATTGTGCTTCAAATAAAAAGCATGGAACAGAGGATTTAAAGGCCTCATTTGCGAATTCCTGTAATACCTCTTTTGCAAATATGATGCAGAATATTGATGAAGAAGTGTTCCAGAAGCTTTGTGATTCTACGCTATTTAACCAGAATCTGCCTATCGCATTTGAATCCTCAGTCAGCAGCTTCGGGATTTTAGAAAGCGATGAAACTGCATTGAAAATGGATACTGCCATTGGACAGGGCAAAACCTTGGTATCACCACTTCATATGGTGATGCTGGCAAGTGCTGTATGCAATGACGGTGTGGCGATGCGACCATATTTAGTAGAGAAGGTAGAAAATTATAAAGGAATTACAGTGGAAGAGTCTAAATCGAAGGAATATAAGACTTTGTTTAATGAAAAGCAGCTTGGCATATTGCAGGAATTTATGCGAGGAGCTGTAGAAGAAGGTACAGTATCGCGCTTGAAGAAGGATGCCTATACTGCCTATGGCAAAACAGGTACTGCACAGACTACCAATGACCTGGATAAAACCAATGCATGGTTCATAGGTTATGCCGAAAATGATGGAAAAGAAATTGCGATTGCGGTTATTGTTGAAGATTCGGGAACAGGAAGTGCTTATGCAGTTCCAATTGCTGAGAAAATCTTTGATTTATATTTTAAATAATATTTGAAATGTTGCATATATGAAAAAAAAGGGGTATACTGAGTATAGTTTTTGAGACACCAACACGTAGGAGGTATTGCAATGATCGAGGCAACGAGTTGTGGCGGTGTAGTAATTTATCGTGGTAAGATTTTGCTCTTATACAAGAATTATAAGAACAAATACGAAGGTTGGGTTCTTCCGAAAGGCACTGTTGAGCCGGGGGAAGAGTACAAGGATACGGCCATCCGTGAAGTGAAAGAGGAAACGGGAGCTGATGCAACAATTATCCGATACATAGGTAAAAGCCAGTATACCTTTACTGTACCAGAAGATACCGTCGAAAAAGAGGTTCATTGGTATTTGATGATGGGCGACAGCTATTATAGTAAACCACAGAAGGAAGAGTACTTCGTTGATTCTGGGTTCTATAAATATCATGAAGCGTATCATTTGCTGAAGTTTACCAATGAAAAACAGATTTTAGAGAAAGCGTATAACGAATATCTGGATCTGAAAAAGAGTAATTTGTGGGGAACACATAAATATTATTAAGTTTTCTTAAAAACACGAAATTAGTCGTTATAAATTGAATGTGCGATTCAATATATAACGGCTAATTTCTTACTCTACGAAAAAATATTTATGTGTCACAAAGTTGTTAGTAAGAGGTTTGTATCAAATGCAGTTTATGGGTTGTTTGTACGTAGGAGAAACACTTTCTTCTGATGAGTATAATATTGTTAAAAAAGTTCATAATAATCAAGTTGTTCCAAACCTATATTTGATTACACTATCTACGCATGAAGATAATATGCTAGACCTAATTCCAGAATGGGAGGCTTTGCAAAAGAGCTACCCAAGGGAACACTTGAAAGTAGTAGGTATTGCAAATGGTAAAAAAGAAACTGTTCGACTGGTGCAAGACATCATAGAAGAGTCCCTACAAGAAACGGGCAGTGCTGATGTACGAGCCTTTCTAAAACAGAAATGGGAGGGACAAGCATGCAGATAGTTCTTTCTATTTTACAGTTTTTGGGCTGGGCGTTGTTGGCGGTAGTGATAGTAGTTGTTTTGGCACTACTTATTATTCTCTTTTGTCCGGTGCATTATCTTGTAGATATTCATTGGCTGGAGGAACAGTGGGCAAAATTCACGGCCCATTGGTTTTTCCGTTTAATTCGTGCCAAGGTTTCTTATGGTGACGACCTTATTTATGGTGAAATTCATCTTTTTTGGAAAAAGATTACATTTTCTTTTGATTTAACAGAGAAAAAAGAAGATGAGGAAACTGAAAAAGAAGAAAAGCCAAAAGCACCAAAGGAAAAGGATGGTGAAAGTATCATTTCCAAAATAAAGGGAATGATAGAACGTATAAAAGAAGTTTATCCGAAATTGAAAAAAATATTAACGGATGAAAAGAACAAGGAAGCAGTTGCTCATTTGAAGGATGAACTGATTTGCTTGTTAAAGATTCTGTTACCAAAGAAATCTAAAGTGGATGCCATATTTTCCACAGGTTCACCGGATACGACAGGTCAGTTATTTGGAGTATTAGCATGTTTTCCAGCTATGTATCAAGAGGATTGGAAACTGCTTCCAGACTTTGAATCAGATGATATGTATTTCAAGGGAAC
>CAYMTP010000064.1:0-8628 GCA_964393435.1 uncultured Lachnobacterium sp.
TTTGCTGGGGCAGAAATGCACGCTTTGCATCTACCTTTGAGGTAGGAACCCATGTGCAGATTTGGGGCAGAATCCAGAGCAGAGAATATGTGAAAAAGCTTAGCGAAACCGAGGTGGAACAGCGTATTGCTTATGAAGTATCCGTAAGCAAAATTGAGATATAGTTGCAAAAAAACCAAAAATATGATATTTTACCTAGAAGTGAATACACTGATTGCTTAAAAAAATGGAGGATGACATGAGTAAAGGCATAGTACGTATTTATTATGGTGAAGGCCATGGTAAATCGACAGCGGCATTAGGAACTGCCATTCGCGAAGCTTCCCATGGGAAGAGTGCGACAGTTATTTCATTTTTAAAAGGGAAAAATGAAGATAGCGAAGAATTGCTGAAAAAACTTGAGCCAGAGCTTAAGTTTTTCCGATTTGAAAAACAGAGTAGCTCTTTTGATGAATTAACAGATGAAGAAAAAGAAAAAGAAATCATGAACCTGAGAATGGGTTACAACTATAGCAAAAAAGTAATTACAACAGGTGGTTGTGACTTAGTGGTATTAGATGAAGTTTTGGGGCTGCTCAGCCAGGGGATTATTTCCGAAGAAGAATTTTTGGAATTGGCTGCAGCAGTACCAGAAGATATGGTGGTTATTTGTACTGGCAGACAGGTGCCTGACAGTATCAAAGAATGTGCAGACGAATTGTACCAGGTTACTCTGGAAAAATAGATTGCATACATTGACAGACCACAAGGGAAATGATATGATAAAGTAAATATTTGAGTGAGATAGAGGTTGCGCGATTTATGAGTAACTTATGGGATGTAGCAGAACAGTGGAACATAAGTAAAAGGGGAAAGCGCCGAAGGACATAATTTCTGCAGATTATGATTCTGGGCACAGGGTGAAGAATTCTGTGACTGTCATCGAAAGATGTTGAGCTATCAAAAATCAGTTTTGTAATGGATTTTGACCGGCTCTAAGGAGTCGGTTTTTTTGCGAATAAGCAGAGAAGAATCAAGCATGAAAGCCTGCTTATGAGTATTGGATATGGGTTACGAAGGAAGGAGACATTATTATGGCAATTTTCAAAGGAGCTGGTGTTGCAATTGTTACACCTATGTATGACAACGAAGAAGTAAACTACAATAAATTAGAAGAGATTATTAACTGGCAGATTGATGAAGGGACAGATGCGATTATCATCACTGGTACAACTGGTGAAGCGTCTACTTTAACGATGCAGGAACATAGAGATGTTATCAAGGCAGCAGTGGAATTTACCAAACATCGTATTCCAGTTATTGCAGGTACAGGCTCTAACTGCACAAGAACAGCAATTCAGCATGCACAGGAAGCAGAAGAGGATGGTGCAGATGGTTTACTTATCGTAACTCCATATTATAACAAGGCTTCTCAGGCAGGGCTTATCAAGCACTACTCTATGATTGCGGATAATACCAAGCTTCCAATTATTATGTACAATGTTCCAGGTAGAACAGGCTGCAACCTTCTTCCTGAAACAGTTGCTACTCTTTTCAAAGAAAAAGAAAATATCGTAGGTTTAAAAGAAGCAACAGGAAATATGGCACAGGCTTCTCAGACCATGTATTTAACAGATGGTAAATTAGATTTATATTCAGGCGAAGATGGACTTGTGCTTCCACTGATGTCTATTGGTGCAGTAGGTGTTATTTCTGTATGGAGTAACGTAGCACCGAAACAGGTGCATGAGCTTTGCGAAAGCTACTTCAAAGGTGATATTGCGACTGCTCAGAAATTACAGAGAGAAGCATTACCACTTGTAGATGCTTTATTCTCAGATGTAAATCCTATTCCAGTAAAGAATGCGATGAACATGATGGGACTTGAAGTTGGTCCACTTCGTGCACCACTTTGCGATATGAGTGATGAGAAAAAAGCAAAGATGATGGAAGTAATGAAAAATTACGGAATTAAATTAGCTTAAGAGGAACGGAAATGACAAGAGTTATTATGAACGGCTGCAATGGAAAAATGGGCCAGTGCATTACAAATATTTGTAAGGAGGATCCAGAAATTACAATTGTAGCAGGTGTTGATGTATATCAGGAAATAGAAAATGATTACCCAGTATATGCTTCTATTAACGAATGTGATGTGGAAGCAGACGTGATTATTGATTTTTCCAATGCAAAGGCAATCGATGAATTATTAGATTATTGTGAAGCGAAAGAAATGCCAGTGGTACTTTGCACCACAGGACTTTCGGAAGAACAGAGTGCCAGAGTGTCTCAGGTGAGCCAGAGTACTGCGGTACTTAAATCTGCAAATATGTCTTTAGGTATTAATACATTGATGGAACTTCTTAGAAAAGCAGCATTGGTTTTTGGACCAGCAGGCTTTGATATGGAAATTGTAGAAAAGCACCATAATTTAAAGGTGGATGCACCAAGCGGAACAGCATTAGCTTTGGCAGATTCCATGAATGATGCTTTAGAAAATGCCTATACTTATAAGTACGATCGTAGTCAGGAACGTGTAAAACGTGACAAATACGAAATCGGTATTGCAGCAGTTCGTGGTGGTACTATCGTTGGTGAGCATGAAGTTATTTTCGCAGGACAGGACGAAGTTATCGAATTTAAACACACTGCATACTCCAAAGCAGTATTTGCAAAAGGTGCGGTCGAGGCTGCCAAATTCTTAAAAGGAAAGCCAGCAGGTTACTATGGAATGGCAGATGTCATCGCTGCAAAATAGTAAAAATATGGTAAGAGTTTGTACAAAATTGAATACAAAAAGAATGTTAGAAAGGAACTTTTGAAAGAAAAGTTCCTTTTTTTGATACCCCAAAAGCCTTGAAAAAAGCGAAAAACTACAAAAAAGCGAAAAGTAAGTCCGTCAAAATAACTAAAAAACATTGTTAAAAAATTGTCAATTTGTAATATTTTTATCTTGAAAATATAAATTAAAAGTAATAAAATGTTACACGGCTGACTGCCTTTATAGATTTTTTATAAATATTTAATAAATAGAAAGAGGAGAGATTGATTATGTGGATGATACCTTTCTTAATCTGTTTTCCATTAGTGGTAGCAGTTCTGATGTTTGTAATCCGCGAAAACAAAATCCGTAATATCATTGCCTACCTTGGTGCAGGTGTCATTATGGCAGTTACAGGATTATTTGCTTTTCAGTGGTTTGCAGCAGGCATGCCAGTGATGGAACTCTATTATCACACCCACACCATTGATATGATTATGTTGGGTGCAGTATGGCTTTTGATGTTTGTGATTACTTACTTAAGCTTTAAGTATAAAAAACACATTATTAGCCTGTTATCTATTGTTCCAACTTTAATGATTACATATATGGAGTTGTTCGGACCAGAAATGGCTGAAATCGCTCATATTCGTGTAGATAAATTGTCTATGCTTATGTGTATCATAATCGGCTTAATTGGTAGTTTGATTGTTATTTATTCGGTAGGATATATGCATGGATATCATCATTTGCATACCGAATATGAAGATAGAAGACACTATTTCTTTATGTTGTTATTCATCTTCTTAGGAGCAATGTTTGGTTTTGTTTTATCCGAAAGCTTGCTTTGGATTGACCTTTTCTGGGAAATGACTAGCGTATGTTCTTTCCTTTTGATTGGCTATACCAGAACAAAAGAAGCAATCAACAATTCCTTCCGTGCACTTTGGATGAACCTTTTAGGTGGTGTAGGACTTGTAGTTGCAATTATATACTTAGGATATAAAACAGGAAACTTGTCTTTACAGAATCTGATTGCACTTGGTGTAGAAGGAAACGCGGCAGCTGTTATTCCAGTTGCGCTTATCGCAGTTGCAGCTCTTACAAAAGCAGCACAGATGCCATTCTCCAAATGGCTTATGGGTGCCATGGTTGCTCCAACACCATCATCAGCATTGTTACATAGTGCGACAATGGTTAAGGCAGGTATCTATATCTTATTCCGTTTGGCTCCAGCTATGAGCGGAACACAGACCGGTTTAATGATTAGCTTTATCGGTGGTTTCACCTTCTTTGCAGCATCTGTTATGGCAATTGCTCAGACCGATGCGAAGAAAGTATTGGCGTTCTCTACCGTATCAAACCTTGGACTTATGGTAGCCTGTGCAGGCGTAGGTACAGCAGAAACAATTTGGGCTGGTGTATTCCTTATGATTTTCCATGCGATTTCGAAATCCCTGTTGTTCCAGAATGTTGGTGCTACAGAAAATGCACTTCACAGTAGAGATATCGAAGATATGCACGGACTTATCTATCGTTTACCAAAGCTTGGTGCATTTATGTTCATCGGTATTGCAGGTATGTTCCTTGCACCATTTGGTATGTTGATTTCAAAATGGTCAGCACTGAAAGCATCTGTAGATATGGGTAATATCATGTTGGTTATCTTTATTGTATATGGTAGTGCGACCACAATGTTCTACTGGACAAAATGGATGAGTAAAATCATTTCTTATACAGATACAGAAATCAAAGTAACAGATAACTCAAAATCAGATGAACGTTTGTCACTTACGGTTCATGCAGTACTTATGATTTTACTTTGCTTATTGTTCCCAGTACTTTCTACAGTATATGTTGAACCACTTCTTACAGAGATGTTTGGAACAGCAACAGCAGTATTGCCACAAGGTGTATTATTCTTATTGATTGCAATTGTATGCTTTATCTTCATTGCACCACTTATGGCATTCCGTTATGCCCAGACCACAAAGGTAAGACAGCTGAAGTCTTATATGAATGGTATCAACGTAGGTAACAACAAAGAGTTCGTTGATTCCATGGGAGAGAAAAAGCATTTATTTATGACAAACTGGTATTTTGCACATGACATTGGTCAGCGTAAGTTGATGAGACCATGTGCCTTTGTTGCCACTGCATTTTTAATTGTTATGTTATGTATGATTATAGGAGGTGCATTGTAGTATGACTTATAGAATTATTGGCATTGTAGCCTTCCTTGTTTTGGCACCATTCCTTGGTGGACTTTTAAGCGGTCTTGACCGTAAAATTTCTGCTCGTATGCAGGGACGTATCGGACCAAGTATTTTACAGCCATTTTACGATGTGCAGAAATTGTTATCCAAACAGTTTATCGTTGTTAACTATGCACAGATTTTCCTTGTAGTGTCATTCTTAGCAACTATTATTGTGACTGGTATGATGTTCTTTGGTGGAAGTGATATTTTGCTTTGCTTCTTCTTACTTTCCACAGGAGCAACATTCCTGATTTTCGCAGCATGCATTACAAACTCACCATACAGCAACATTGGTGCTTCTCGTGAGTTGTTCCAGATGCTTTGCTATGAACCAGCGGTACTCTTAGCATGTATCGGTTTTTATTTAGCAACAGGTTCCTTCAACGTGTCAGATATTATTCAGGCTGATTTGCCTGCAATTATCAAGACACCAGGATTTTTTGTAGCATTTGTATTTATTCTTACTATTAAATTACGTAAGTCACCATTCGACTTAAGTGCTTCACATCACCCACACCAGGAATTGGTAAAAGGTATCACTACCGATATGGGTGCCAGAACACTTGCGCTTTATGAAATTGCAGAGTGGTATGAACACGTATTCTTAATGGGATTTGTAGGATTGTTCTTTGTTTGTAAGAATCCTTGGAGTTATTTGTTGGCAGTTGTTGCGGTTTTGGCTACCTATTTCTTGGAAATCTTAATCGACAACACATCAGCTCGTGTAAAATGGAATACCATGTTTAAGCTTGCTTGGGGTGTAACAATTCTTGTTGCCGGTGTAAACTTAATCATTCTTATGGTAATGGCCTAGAAAGGAAGAATTATGGGAAACGTAAAAAGATCTCCTTGGCTTCTCCACTATGATGGATCAAGCTGTAATGGATGTGATATAGAAGTTTTAGCTTGCCTTACTCCTGTTTATGATGCAGAACGTTTTGGTATTATCAACACAGGTGACCCAATGCAGGCAGATATCTTCCTGATTACAGGAGGAATTAACAAATCAAACCAGGAAGTTGTAAGACAGCTTTATGAACAGATGCCTAGACCAAAGGTAGTAGTAGCGGTTGGTGTATGTGCATGTACAGGTGGTGTGTTCAAAGAATGTTACAACATCATCGGTGGTGCTGATACTACAATTCCAGTTGATATTTATGTACCTGGTTGTGCAGCAAGACCACAGGCAATCATTGATGGTATCGTAAAAGCCATCGATTTATGGCAGGAAAAAGCAAACAATCCTGAATATGTTCATGCGATGTATGAATCACAGGAAGAAAAGGCAGAAAAGGAGGAGAATAAGTAATGGAAATTAAGAACCCAGAACACGTTTTAGTGGAAATTACTCCAGATGAATTACTTGGAGAAGTAATGAAATTCAAAAACCTTAAGCTTCGCCTTTCTCAGATTTGCTGTGCATATTCCAATGAAAAAATTGAGCTTAGCTATTCCTTTGCAAACGATGACACAAACGAATATACCAATCTTCGTTTGGTAATCGACAAAGATACAGAGGTTTGCAGTATTACAGAATTTTATCCATACGCATTCCTTTATGAAAATGAAATGAAAGAATTGTTTGGTGTAAACATTCAGATGATTAATTTAGATTACAATCAGAAATTATATCGTTTGAAAGACGAAACACCATTTATCAAAAAGTAGGAGGTAGAAGAGATGGCAAAACAGAGTATTATTCCTTTTGGACCTCAGCATCCAGTTCTTCCAGAACCAATCCATTTGGACTTAGTTCTTGAAGATGAAAAAGTAATAGAAGCAATCCCTTCTATCGGATTTGTACACAGAGGTTTGGAAAGTCTTGTAGACAAAAAAGATTTTAATGAGATGACATATGTTATCGAGCGTACTTGTGGTATCTGTAGCTTCATGCATGGTATGGGATATTGTGAATCCGTTGAAAAAATCATGCAGGTAGAAGTACCAGACAGAGGTAAATACCTCCGTACAATCTGGGCAGAAATGTCACGTGTACACAGCCACTTATTATGGCTTGGTCTTCTCGCTGATGCCTTCGGTTTTGAAAGCTTATTCTATCAGTGCTGGAGAATGAGAGAAAAGGTTCTCGATTTATTTGAAATGACAACAGGTGGAAGATGTATCTTCTCTGTAAACAAAGTCGGTGGTGTATTAAAAGATATCGATGATGTAATGTTACAGACCATCAAGGTTACATTGAATGATATCGCAGATGAACTTCGTATTATTCGCAAAACATTCTTGAAGGATTACACGGTAGAATCACGTTTACGTGGTGTAGGTATCCTTACAAAAGAACAGGCACACAACCTTGGTGCAGCAGGTCCATTTGCTCGTGCTTCAGGTATCAAAATGGATATGAGAACTACAGGCTACGCAGCTTATGGTGATCTTGAGTTTGATGTCATCACAAGTGATGAATGTGACTCATATGGTCGTTGTGAAGTACGTATCAACGAAATCTTCCAGGCAATCGATTTAATCGGTCAGTGTATCGACAAGATGCCTAAGGGAGACATTGCTACCATCGTAAAAGGAAATCCAAACGGCGAAGCATTCGTACGTATGGAGCAGCCTCGTGGCGAAGCTGTTTATTTTAGTAAAGCGAACGGAAGTAAGTTCTTAGAGCGTATGCGTGTTAGAACTCCTACCTTTGCAAATATCCCTGGTTTATTAGAAACCTTAAAGGGTGCTGACTTTGCAGATGTACCATTATTAATTCTTACAATTGACCCATGTATCAGTTGTACAGAACGATAGGAAGGGAGGATTTTTGATATGGCAATTATGAAATTTAAAAATGTGGTATTGAAAAACCTTTTTTCTAAACCAGTAACCAAAAATTATCCAGCAGAACCAGCTGTTTACCCAGAAAGAAGCCGTGGACACGTAGAAATCGATATCGATACTTGTATCCTTTGCGGTATCTGTGGTATGAACTGTCCTGCTCGTACAATCAAAGTAGATCGTAAGGCAAGCACATGGTCTATTGATCGTTTCGACTGTATTCAGTGTGGATACTGTGTAGAAAAATGTCCTAAGAAATGTCTTACAATTGTACCAGGCTATCAGGAACCAGGCGCAGAGAAATTTGTTGCCACATATGAAAAGCCAATCACTGTAAAGAAGATTCCTGCAGCTGACATGGACACATGTGTATTCTGTACACTTTGTGCAAAGAAATGTCCAAAGGAAGCTATCACAGTAGATAGAGCAGAAAAGAAATGGGAGCTTAACGCTGAAAGCTGTGTAAGCTGTGGTCTTTGCGAAAGCAGTTGTCCTAAGAAATCAATTTCTATGGTAGAGGAAAAATAGAATACGATTTCTATCCTATATATAGTTGATAGTTATACTTATTCGCGATAAGAAAATATTGAAATTTTATAAAAACCCGTATCCAACATCTTTGAAGTTGGATACGGGTTTTTGAAATTTCTAATATTTTCTTATAACGCTCATAAATTATAACTATCATCTACACATAGAAACAGAAATCGTATACAATATTTCTTAAACCATAGAAATTTTGTTAGGACAAATGTATATAAAGGAAAAGAGTATTTCAGTTAGCAGAGTTTGAAGTTTACGTTGTCTTATGCTAAAAATTGACAACTACAGTAAACTATGATA
>CAYMTP010000065.1:0-8432 GCA_964393435.1 uncultured Lachnobacterium sp.
ACTGACGTTCACCACCCTGTGGATATTTTGTCTTAAGTTCAACAACTTCCATACGTGGCTCGTCTTTTACGAGTTCTTTCATCTTTGCAATAGCTTCAGGTTTGTTGTTTTCGATACCGAAAAGTCCCTTTGCGTTGTCAAAGAGCTGAAGGATGATTTTCATACCAGCTACTAATTCTTCTGGATTTTCAATCATTCTTCTGTAGTCTGCTGTAAGATATGGTTCACATTCTGCGCAGTTTGCAATAATGTACTCAATCTTGTCAGGTTCCTTTGGAGATAATTTCACGTGTGTTGGGAAACCAGCTCCACCCATACCTACGATACCAGCCTCTTTTACCTTGTTGATAATTTCTTCTTTTGTTAAAGCTGTAACATCAGCTACTGCTGTATATTCAACTTCTTCAAAAAGTCCGTCATTATCAATAACGATAGAGTTTACTTTGTCACCAACTGCAACACGTCTTGGTTCAATAGCTTTTACTGTACCTGAAACGGATGCATAAATTGGTGCTGAAACAAAACCACCTGCTTCAGCGATTTTCTGACCCTTTTTAACAGCATCTCCAACTGCTACGATTGGAGTTGCAGGTGCTCCGATATGCTGAGATAAAGGATACACCATTTGTCCTTTGGGTAAGATTTCTTTGATTGGCGCGTTTTCTGCTAATTCTTTTCCTTCAAAAGGATGAACGCCACCGATAAATGTTTTCAGACCCATTTTTCGTGCCCCACTTTCCTAAATAATTTTTCGCATAAACTCACACAGTTTACATGGTAACATTATACCATGTAAACTAATAAATTGTATACTTTTTTTGTACTTTTTTTCATACTTATGTTATACTATTTTTAAATCTTTTACTAATTTTTAACAAAATTTGGGATAAGGGACAGAAAAAATGAAACATATTAGCAAAGAACAGCTTTATATTAAACAATATAACTTAACAAATGAGCTCTTTGATGAAGACTGTATTTTCTTTGATATTGAAACCACAGGCTTCTCTCCTGCCTCTTCCAACATCTATCTGATTGGATGTTTACGTAAAGCTGGAAAAAATCTAATCATTGACCAATTTTTTGCAGAAAACAAAGAAGATGAGCAGGAAATTTTGAAGCAATTTATGACTTTGCTCCATCAGTATAAAACCATCATCTCCTTCAACGGCATTGGTTTTGACATTCCATTTATCAAAGCCAAATGCGATATATACGGTATTGAGGAACATTTGAAAGATTTCGAATATATCGATATCTTTAAGCTCATCAGCAGTATCAAGTTTTTACTGAAGCTTCCTAACTATAAACAAAAGACTCTGGAGAATTTTCTAGACATTCACCGCGATGACAAATTCTCTGGTGGTGAACTTATCAATGTGTATGACGATTATGTAAAGACACATTCTACAGAAGCCGAGGAGCTGCTACTGCTCCACAATTTCGAGGATGTTACTGGAATGGTAGACTTAATCCCTGTATTAAGTTACTTAAACATCTTAAAAGGTGGATACCGTGTGAAAGAAACTGAAATTGCACCTTTCACTTCATATGACGGTAATGAAAGTCAGGAAATGATTATTACTTTGGAAAATGACTACATCGTTCCAAAACGTGTTTCCTACCAATTTAAAGACTACTATTTTACCATCAACAAGAACACAACCAAGATTCGCATCCCTCTCTTTGAAGGAGAATTGAAGTACTTCTATGAAAACTACAAGGACTACTTCTATCTCCCAGAAGAAGACATGGCCGTTCACAAAAGCGTTGCCACCTTCGTAGACAAGCAGTATCGCGAACGTGCCAAAGCATGTAACTGCTATACCCGCAAAACTGGTGTATTTCTGCCACAGCACAGTGTTATAATGAGTCCAGTATTTAAGAAAGAATATAAAGATAAAGTAAGTTATTTCGAACTGACAAAAGACTTCAGTTCATCTGATGTTATGCTAAGACGTTATGTAAAGCATATCTTCCAACATGCACTAACTAACAAATAAGCGGCTATTTTCATAGCCGCTTATTCTTTACACTCTATTTCGTTTATTCAAGAAGAACAATACATAGATTAATGCACCAATTAAAATGATGATAACCACGATAGCAATTGCACCTGCAATTCCGCCCCCATCTCCTTTGTCAGAATCTATTATAATATCATCTTCTGTACTTGGCTCAAGCTCTGTATCTTCTACCTCTGGTGCAGCATCCACACCTTCAATATTTGGTACAGCACCATTGTATTGTGGCATTACAACTACTGTAATTTTGTAGGTTTTCTCTGTACCATCTTCGGCTTTACATACAACATTAGTGGTATTTACACCTTCTACCAATGGCGAAATCGTGCCACCGGTTACACCTGATGCCTTGGCATCTGCCGCATTACCAGTAACTGTAAAGTCCTTTCCAACATACTCATATGGCAAGTATACAATATAATCTGTCACCTCGCTTGAGAAGAATGGAGAAATCGCACCATTACTTATAGTAATTCCGCTCAAAGCCGCATTTGAACTAGCTACATAGTTTGGATCCTGCTTACGTGTTACAGAAATCTTGTAGGTTTTGGTGGTACCATTTTCTGCTTTTACTACTACAGATATGGTATTTGCACCTACCGATAAATTATTTCCACTAACAGAAACAGATGCTTTACTATCTTCTGTTTTATAACTAATATTCAGCTTAGAAACGCTATAATCTACTTCTCCTATGCTGTAGGAAGTAGTTTCCGCACTAAAGCTTGGACTCAGTGTTCCCTCACTTACTGATAAGGAAGACAGATTTGCATTGGATGAAAGTGGTGCTGCTATGGTTGTAGAATAAGATATAGTCCCAAATATACTATCATTATTTCCATCTGTCGCATAACTATTATTTATTGAAATACGCACTGGGGTTCCAGTAGCAACATTTTCATTTACTTTAAATTTAAAAGTTGCAATGGTTTTTGTGCCATTTAACGGTGTAGCATATGCATCGTCATATATTAGTAATGCACCGCCTCCCCCTACTTCTGCTTCCCATCCATTAATCCCCTCTGTGACACTAGAAAGGCTAACAACAGACGAATCAAAACTTAAAGTTCCTTCAAACAAATATTTATTGCTGTCTGTGACAGTTAATTTTAAAGTAATGGTATCCCCTGCTCTAACAGTCGATGGTCCTGAAAAAGAAGCTCCAGCCGCATAAAAATCCATCTTCGAACCAAGTAAGAATACAAAGCTTAAAGAAAATACCAATAAATATTTAAATATCTTTTTCATACAAATCCCTTTCTAGTTTACAGACACACCAACAATTGTGTCTTTTTTCAGTATAGTTGCCTTAATCTTAATAAAGTCTTTACCAGTCACTTCACCATCACCCGTTACATCGCCTGCTTTCTCATAACAACCTAATAAAGCCACTTTATTTAAAATATGTGCTTTAATAGAAATCATATCCTTACCAGACAACTCACCATCACCTGTAACATCACCTGTAACGATAACAGTATATTGTTTTACAACCGAACCATCATCTACAATACCAGCACTCATACCTGTCGCCAGTATATTTTCACCTGAAATAACATTTCCATTTTTATCAAAGATATTCACATAATCTCTTTCGTTCATGCTTGACCACAAGGTATAAACCGTAGTTCCAACTGTGACTTTACTAATATAACCATTTGTCTGGTTAATATTAAATATAGACGAAGTAATACTATCTGGTATTGGATCAATAATGGTAAACGTTGTTGAAATATCTTCTCCAACAAAATTATTAATAAAATGTACGGTTACTGTTGCGGTTCCTGCATCAACGTTATCCGTATATGTCAACTCATAATCTTGTCCTGATACAAGAAGAATATCTCCATCCTTAATTTCCAATTTAGGCTCTACTTCACTACCTGTATATCTTTGTTCCGGAATATCAGAAATTACAACATTTTCTGTTGTTCTTGGAACAATATTAAATTTAGTTTCTACTGTGCCAGAATAATTTCCTTTAAAGGTAACCAAAAGCATTGCTTCGCCAACATACATATTATCTGTTGCAGTTACCATAAAATCGGTATCCTTCTCAAAGGTATATCCTAACAACTCTGATGAAACAGCAAATTCTGGAATCAATTCCTTACCAGCATATACCTGATTATCTATCGATGAAATCACTGCATCTGTAACTTTGATTGGCAAAATCTGAAATGTGGTAGAGATAGAACCCGTATAATTGCCTTTGAACTCAACTGTAACCGTTGCCTCTCCGGCATTTACATTGTTACTATATTCTACGGTATAATCCACATCTTTTCCTAATGATATCGTACCATCTTTTACATGAACATCTGGTGTGATTTCCACTCCAGTATAGGTATAATCTGAAATCTCATCTATGGTACATCCCGCACCAGACTTCGCAAGAATATTGAAAGTCAGTTCTTTTGTTCCTGTATAATTTCCTTTAAAGGTTACAATTGCTTTCGCAGTTCCTGCATTAACATTACTTACGTATTCTGCATCATAATCTGTATCTTTTTTCAATGGAATATCACCATTTTTGATATCCAAAGCTGGCTCGAGAGCCTCTCCACAATATGTTTGATCCGGAATTTCTGCATATGTGAGACTATCCGCTGATTTTGCAACAATCTTAAATTCAACTGTTCTCGTTCCACTATAATTACCTTTAAATGTCAATGTAATGCTTGCAGTTCCTAGATTCACATTTTCAGAATAAACCGCAGTATAATCTACCTCTTTCTTTAAAACAATCGCATGATTATCATCATATCTATACACCACCTCAAGCTCTGGTGTAATCGCACTACCTGTATATTCTTTATCAGAAATCTCCGTAATCTTTAAATCATCTGCTGATTTTGGAGTAATAGTAAAGTTCGTTGTCTGCGTACCTGTATAGTTTCCAATAAATGAAATAATCACAGATGCGGTTCCTACATTGATATTATTGGAACAAGAAAGTGTATAGTCCTTGTCTATTGTCAATGTTTTCTCTGCATCTTTCAAAATCAGTTCTGGAATAATTGCTTGTCCCGTGTATGTCTTGGAAACATTGTTCGAAATTTTTACTCCCTCTGCTGATTTTTGTAAAATCTTAAAATTAATGTATCTTGTACCTGCATAATTACCCTTAAACGCCAAAGTAATTACAGCCGTTCCGGCATTTACATTCGCGTTATATGTAATCTCATAATCTACGTCCTTTGTCAAAACAACAGCTCTATTTTCATCTGTTACGGTTACTTCTGGCGTAAAAGCTTGTCCTGTATATGTTGTATTTGCAACTTCAGAGAGTTTTAATGTCTCGGCTGATTTTGGAGTAATATTAAAATAAATGGTTGCAGTTGGAGCATTTTTATAATCCCCAATGAATTTAACAGTTCCAACTGCAGTTCCAACATTCACATTTTCCTCAAAAGAAACTTCATAATCAGTTCCCTTCTCTAATATTTTTCCAGTATTTTCATCTGTTACTACAATATCAGGATTAATCTCTTTCCCAGTATATACTTTATTCTCTATTGGAGCCACTGTTACTTCTGTTCCAAACAGTCCTCCAATTACACGAGTATGTTCATTATTCTCATTTGTGGTTGTAACAACATGTTTCAATACATCCTCGAATGGATATTCAGCAGTTACTTCACAATAATAATATTTCTCGTCAAAAGAACCAATTTTGACTTCATATATCGCCTCTGTTGCTCCTTCAATTGCTTTTCCTACTGAGTCAGCATCCTCTGCAACATACCATTGATAACTATAATTAAAATTATCCATCTGACTCTCTTTTGAAATCACCGCTTTTAACTGAACTGCTTGTCCAGCAGGTGTCAGTGCAACGTCAGTTATCGGTTCTAATTCAGGCTCAATATAATCTCCGCCAATCACCATGGCATCATCCTGAAATGCCGTTGTCTTATCTCCATTTGTGATATACACATATCCTATATCTTGGTAAGAAATTCGATGCTCCTTAAAGGTATACATAAATTGAGTTCCATCTGACATATTCAATGGGAAGATGCAGTCAGGGCCCGACTCATTTGTATCCAGATAGTACCATAAACACAAATCATTCTGAGCTGTTTCATCACTATCTAAAATCTCTTCCACATCGATTACCAGATAATCCACATTTTCAATCGTCGTTACATGCCATTTCACTGCAACATCCAGTGGTGCACTCTTAGTTCTACCACCTGGTCCAACACACATATCAGACAGTATTCTATTCTCACCATCTTTTATGTATGCATAAATACAACAATTAATTATAGTACCTGCATCATATGCACTTGTATCAAATACATAAGACGAAACATCTCCACCTTCTAGTATAATGGTGTCGATTTTATTTTCATCAGTGAGTACAGATCCTTTATACACATCTATCACATAGCCATCCACCAGTGAACCAAGTGCATCCCACATAAACGTTATTCTCTGATAGAAATTGTCGTTAGAGCCTGAATTCTTTACACTTGGTACCTTCGCCTGAAATAAAATGAAGGAGGAATAATCTGACTTCACCATACCTGTCGCAGAGGTTTCATCTGTATAAATCGCTGCAACCTTATAAAAATAATATTTTCCCATTGTCACATCTGTAACATAAGACGTATGATGCATATTCTCATCATTCAAAAGCTGAACGGTTGTAGCATTTGGATCTTCCCATGTTGCACCCATCCAAACTTCATACCCAATGGCATCCTCGATCTTATCCCAGGAAATAGTCGCTTCATTGCGTCCCGTTGTGGAAGCAGTAACATTCTCTGGAACGCTTATTACATCCGTTGTAAATGCTTTCAGACAAACATTATTTATCTGCGTCTTATCATATCCATTTTCTGCTGCCATATCAAAATAGTAATCATCCCATATTGTATATGGCCAAATATAGGACTGACCTTCTTCACTTGAAGAATAAATAGTAGAGTATCCCTCTATAAGTGCAGCGTTATTTGTCCCAATAACAACATATTCTATTTCATCAAATCCAACCACAACGGCAATTTTTTCTCCAGGCTTAAGTTCCACCTGTTCATCCAACATTACCGTATAATATCCCTCATAGGTAGTAGAGCCACTTACAGTTGTTAATAGTTCTCCATCTTCAAGTATATTTTCTTCTGTTGTTTTATATATAGATACCGTATAATCAGCTTCTGTAGAACGTAAGGCAAAAGAAACAGCCTCTAATAATTGATTTCTATCTCCTGTTATTTCAAAAACAGATGCAATTTTTCCGGCCTGGCAATATGGAGCAAAAATAGTAGCACCATCATGCTGATATATATTATCAAATTCTGTTTTTGGTGCAACTTCATATACTACAGCATTACTTGCAAGAAGGCCTAAGTCTTCATAAGAAATCCAAATATATCCATCATAACCATCCCATGTTCCCCAGCTATTTTTTACAAGCCATGCTCCATTTTCATTTGGTGTATGTGTTACAACTTGTTCTTCAGTATCTTCTGTTGCAGGAATTGTTTCTGTAATTGCGAATAATGATTTATCAATTGTATCGTCCCAACCAACAATAACAACGCCATGATTTTGGGATTGTAATTCATAATTATAATTGTAAATTCCATTTTCATCTGCCTTATAATCTTCATCTGAAAAATAACCTACAGAAACTGCTCCATTATCCATAACAGCTTGTTTTACTTGACTTGCATCCAGCATACTAATATATTTCTGTCCTGTAAGAACGAAATCAATATTATCAGTATCTTCTATGTATTCTTTCACAACTCCACTTGTTAAGCTATCTGCATAATACGTATCGTCTGCTTCATTATAAATACCTGACCAATTTGACAATGCCTTAAAAGCATATTCATCATTTCCACCATACAAAAAGAGTTCATCCATATGCTCATCCTTCGCATAAGTGTAATCACCAGTTATATCAGGATTTTCTTCATCATAATCATTATAAGTTAAATAAGCCAATGCATATTCCGAAAAATCGACATCAGCAGGATCCTCTACATATCCATGTCTAAGGGCATAAGATTCCATTGCTGCACATGCTGCAAATGCCCAGCATACACCCCAGGTGCTCTGATTTTTAACAGAAGTTACATAATTTTCTGCTACGGAACTATAGCTTGTTGGCAATTCTGTACTAGTTTTAAGTGACAAATCGCCCTCAATCTTGTAATCTTCAATACGACCAGCGTCATGTCCGATATCAATATAACCGGTTGCACCTTGAATCTCCTTCTCATCATTCCATTCCTGAATTTCCGCTGCCAACGCAGAAATACATCCTGCATCTACTGATAAAAACACCATAGTAAATGCCATTATTCCTGCTATTATTCGCTTCCAATTCTTATTAAACTTCATAACTCTACTCCTTTATTCACAACAAAAACCGAAGTCGAAACCTCG
>CAYMTP010000066.1:0-8245 GCA_964393435.1 uncultured Lachnobacterium sp.
TTTCTTTTAGCGGTTTTTAAAATGGGGTATGACTTCGAATCCCCGATGCTTCATTGAAAAGAAAAAGAGTATCGCGTATGCGGTACTCTTTTTCTTTTTACGAAACTAGCCGTCAAACTCGGAAAGCGTAGTATTGTTTTATTGAATATATCCTACTCCAACTCCAACCTTACAAATAATGGAAAATGATCGCTGGTATAAACCCCATTATACATCGCCTGAATTACTTCATAGGACTGCACCTCAAAACTCTCAGGTGAAATCATCACATAATCAATACAGTTTCTATCAAGTGCTTCGCCCCAATTCTGATAGGTGCAGCTGGTCATAGTGTTCTCAGTCTCATATTTGGCATCGAGGAAAGCCTCAGTTGCACTCTTGTAAGTTTCGGGAGATTCTTCTGCGTTCAAATCTCCCATAAGAATGGCAGGCAGTCCGCCAAATTCTTTCTCAGTGGCCTTTTCCTTCAAAATAACATAGCTGCAAATGGGGAAGTGGGCAGCCTTCGGCATTAATAGTATCATCGCGATAGGTAATAATGGAGTCAAAGCCTGGCATGGTTTCTACCAGATAATCGTATTGCCAGCTGGTAACCTCCTGAAAACCAATGATGTTAGGTGCAGCAGTTTCAATGGCAACCTCTCCTTGTGCCCATTTTTATACATAAATATTTTTATAATAGTAAAAACTATAAATCAATAAAACGCGGTGGAAAAAGCTTTAAAATTGTGCTATAATCACACTATTATAGTGTTTTTATGTACGGAGGAAGAAAAATGGCACAGAAAATTGTAAAAGCTCTTGTATTAGGAGTTGTTTTTGGAATTTTAGGGTATATTATTTTTAAAGATATTACCACTGCATTTGTTTGCGGTTTGATTATGGTTATGTCTATGTTTGTAAAAAATAAAAACCAGTAACAGAGTAAGAGGAAGTAATTATGATTCAGAAAATGATGGAAGCAATAAAGGGCAAATATACCTGCAAGGCAGTAGATGCGGGCGTATTTGCCAAGGTTGTGATTGATGGGGCAACTTTTAAAATCGAGGCATATGATGTGGCTGGTGTAGGTCGTGTAGCTACAGTGCAGATGAAACGTTTGGTTGGCTTGTGGGACATGCAGAGTTTGATTATTACTCCTTTTGAAAAGGACATGCCTATCTATTATTACAATCGTCATCGTGAAAAAGGAAACTACATTTATCGTGTAGAGGTCTTTAATACACAGTTAAATCCAGTGGATATGTCAGATATGGCAGCGGTTATCGAGAAGTATAGTTCTTTGCCAGATGACCCACAGAATGAACGCTGGTACGATTATCTGAAACTTCAGGGTGCAGTGAAAAAGGTGCCAAAGAATCAAAAGGAAAATTTAAGTCCAATGATTTGGGAACATTTTGAAAGTTATATGGGTATGCTCGATCAGGCGGCTGATTGTAAAGCTACAGAGAAAAAGAAAAAAGCCACTGTGTTTGTTAATGAATTATGCAAACAAAGCGGCATTGCAGTTGTAGAAATCTTCATTGCAAATTATGGTGAGAACATTGCAACTAAGCTTTGCAATGAAGTATTGTTCGGATTGAAATAGTTAGTCTTTGGGCTTGTGGTAGAAACGGCCTTTTACCTGTTCTGTTTTCAATGTGTTGATGAAAGCGTTTTCATCCACTTCTTTAATGGCTGAAATAACACGCTGGCTTTCGTCAGTAGATACAACGGAATATACAACGCTACGTTTGTGACCCTCATAGGAGCCTTCTCCATGCATGATGGTGGCACCGTGGTGTGAAATGTTTGAAATAGCTTCGCATACAGCAGCAGCTTTGTTTGTTACGATAAACAAGGTTTGCTGCTGATATTGTTTGTACAGCATATGAAGGACCTGTGTGGAGGCGTATTGGAAAATGATAGAGTATAGGGCAATATCCCATCCGAACAGCAGACCACCGAGTCCAACAATCACGGTATTGATTCCTAGAACGATATTGAAGGAATCTGTACCAGTTTTTTGTGATAAGTAAATAGAGATAAAATCCGTTCCACCTGTGGTTGCATCTACACGTAGACACTGACTAATTGCAAAACCGTTGATGATACCACCGAAGATACTGATAAGCAAAATGTCATAGGTTACCACATAGCTTGGTATAAGGTCTGTAAAAATACCTGTGAGGAAAATCATCAGGCAGGAATAAAGAGTAAACTTCTTTCCAATATAACGGAAACCTATATAGATAGGAACGCAGTTGATGATGATATTTAACACAGTATATGGGATTTTAAGTTGGAAAAAGGTTTCCAGTGCTCGTTGAATCAGAATAGTAAGACCTGTAGCACCCCCAGGAACCAGTGCTCCAGTTTGAACGAATGTCTTAATGTTAGCAGCCATAATAAGAGCTGCAACGCAAATGGTTAAAATACGAACTGCTTCTTTTTTTAGTGACTGTCTCATGGTTTTATCCTCAGTATAATTATTGGATTGCTCCTAATTTGGATTATAGACTTTTTGTAGAATCCATACAACTATTTTTTCGCTTACGATTTAGAAAAAAATTGAATTCGATGCAACTTTTTTGCGGAATGTTCTTGACCGAAAAAATACATGTTTTATAATAAAATGGTATAAGGAGAGAATATGCGATACGATTGTATTATTATTGGAAGTGGTCCAGCAGGTTTGTCAGCTGCGATGAATCTAAAAACATATAATAAGAATTTTCTTTGGTTTGGGAATGCCGAGCTTAGTGAAAAGGTACAGAAGGCAGAGCAGGTGAATAATTACCCAGGTTTGCCAGGTGTGACGGGAAAAGAACTTGCAGAGATGTTTTTTAAGCATAAGGAGAGCCTTAGTCTTGAAATAACGGATAAGATTGTAAGTAGCATTTATGATATGGGTGGATACTACAATGTCATGGCAGAGAACCAGTTTTTTGAGACCGATAGTATCATTCTGACTATGGGCGTGGTTTCGGCAAATCAGTATGCGGGAGAGGCAGAGTTCGTAGGTAGAGGTGTAAGCTATTGTGCAACCTGTGATGGAGCATTATATAAAGGTAAAACGATTGGGGTAGTTTCTACTTCCAAACGGTTTGAACATGAAATCGAGTTTCTGGCAGATTTGGCAGAAAAGGTTTATCTGTTTTCATATTACAAGGATTGTGAAATCGAAAAAGACAATGTGGAGTTCGTAAAGAAACCTATTAAGGAAGTAAGAGGCGGATTCCGAGTAGAAGAGTTGGTGTTAGGTGATGGAGAAGCCTTAAAGGTGGATGGTATCTTTATCATGAGAAATGCCATTGCTCCTACAACACTTTTGAATGCCTTGGAAGTTGTGGATGGACATATTGGGGTAAACCGTCAGATGGAAACCAATTTGGCGGGTGTGTATGCAGCAGGTGACTGCACAGGAAAGCCTTATCAGTATGCAAAGGCAGTAGGCGAAGGCAATGTAGCAGCTCATAGTGTAATTGAATACTTAGGAGAGAAATAATGGCATATATCGAGTTTAATCATATTTCAAAAGAATATACGACAGGAGAGAATACGATAAAGGCATTGGATGATGCTTCATTCTTCGTGGAAAAGGGAGAACTGGCAGTAGTGCTTGGTAGCTCTGGTGCAGGCAAAACCACCGCACTGAATATTTTAGGCGGCATGGATACTGCTACATCAGGACAGGTGGTTGTAGATGGAAATGATGTTACTAAATATAACAAGCATCAATTGGTGGGATATCGCAGAACGGATATCGGTTTCGTATTCCAGTTTTATAATTTGGTTCCAAACCTGACCGCTCTAGAAAATGTAGAGCTGGCGGTACAGGTTTGTAAGGATGCATTAGATGCATCGGAAACCTTGGATAAGGTTGGTTTAGGAGAAAGAAAGGACAATTTCCCAGCTCAGTTATCTGGCGGGGAACAGCAGCGAGTATCCATTGCCAGAGCTCTTGCGAAGAATCCAAAGCTTTTGCTTTGTGATGAGCCAACAGGTGCTCTGGATTACAATACAGGTAAGCAGATTTTACAGTTGTTGCAGGATACCTGCCGTAAAGAAGGAATTACAGTTGTGTTGATTACACACAACTCAGCGATTGCTCCAATGGCGGATCGTTTGATTCGTTTTAAGAGTGGTAAAGTTATTGAAATGACAGTGAATGAAAATCCAGTATCGATTGCAGATATTGAATGGTAGTGAGGAAATAGATGAAAGCCTATACAAAGGACATATTTAAGACAATTGTAAAGGGCAAGAAGAGGTTCTTGGCATTAGCACTTATTGCAGCTTTGGGCGTTTGTATGGGATCTGGCTTAAAAGCAGCTTGTGATGATTTGCGTTTTACCGCAGACGCTCTCTTTGATCAGCAGAATCTGTTCGACATTATGGTAGTTTCGACTTATGGTTTGACGGATGAAGATGTAGAAACATTAAGGCATATCGCTGGATTAGAGGCGGTAGAAGGTGCGTTCAGTGAAACGGTACATGTGCAAGTGGGCGGACAGACGAAACAGGTTGCAGTAAAGACTTTAAGCAGTATGGGCATAAACGAGCCATATCTGTTAGAGGGCGAGATGCCTATGTGTAGCGATGAAATTGTCGTAACGGAAAAATTTATCAATCAAACAGGAAGCAACATTGGGGATTCTATTGTGATAGAAGAAGTGTTTGAGGATGACGAGGTCGAAGACGAGTCCGAGGACGAGGAAGAAGAGGAAAAGGACTCGCAGTTTGATTTGGATTTAGCTACGAAATATGAGAAGGAAGAGTCTGAGACAGAAGAGAAAGATTACGAAGTAGAAGTGGAAGAAGAGGAGGAAGAGCCAAACTTCTTAGTTACCGAATATACCATTGTAGGTGTGGTTATTGATGCGGAGGATATCAATAGTGCAGAAGGTGCGGTTGCTTTCCGAAACAATAGTACCACGGATTATACCTTCTTTGTCTTACCAGAAGCGATTCATACAGATATTTATACAGCTGTTTATATTACCTTGACGGGGACAGATGAGCTTCAATGTTATTCCGATGAGTATATTGCAAGAGTTGAAGAGATTGTTTCTATTTTGGAAGACGAAATCAAAGCGGACCGTGAACGAGCAAGATATGATGAAGTTACGGGAGAGGCATACGATAAAGTAGAGGATGCCGAGGCAGAAGTAAATGATAAATTAGCGGATGCAGAAAAGGATATTCTGGATGCAAAGGTTGAAATCGAAGATAGCTGGTCGGAATTATTAGATGGTGAGTCCGATATTTTAAAAGGGGAAGAAGAATTAGCTGCGGCAGAACGCCAGTTGGAGGCAGCAGAGCGAAAATTAAACCGAGCAGAACGAGAAATGGCAACTGCAAAGTCAGAACTTGATGCTGCGTGGTCAGAGCTTGAGACTGGTGAAATGATTTTGGAAATGATGGAAATGCTGATGGGAGAGGATGAAACCGAAACAGAGGAATCGGAAACCGAGATTGAGGATTCAGAGCTAGAAGGTAATTTTTCAGAGCTGGAAGATGAGCTGAATAATATCTTTGGAGACATATCCCTTTCACCAGATACGAGTGACCTAAAAGCAGAGTATGAGGCTTATAAAAAGGAAATCGAAGAGGGACGTGCACAAATAGAAGAGGCACAGGCGGAATACGATAAAGCTCGCAAGGAACTGGATGATGGCTGGGAGGAATTAGAGAAAGGCTGGGAAGAACTAGAAGAAGCTTACGAAGATTACTATAACGGCTTACGTGATTTTGAAAAGGGTAAAGCTCAGTTAGAAGACGGTATCGCAGAATATGAAGACGGTGTAAGTCAATTTGAGGATAAAAGAGCAGAAGCGATGGATAAGATTGCGGAAGCAAAGCAGGAAATTGCTGATCTGAAGATGACAGAATGGTATGTTTCTACTCGTACAGCTTTGGGTGGCTATTCCAATATCAAGACAGATGCAGAATGTATCGAATCCATTGGAAATGCATTCCCAATTTTGTTTCTGACTGTAGCAATTCTAATCAGTCTTACTACTATTTCTCGAATGGTAGAGGAAGACAGAGGTTTAATTGGTACATATAAAGCACTTGGATTCACCAATAAAGAAATTCGTCGAAAATATGTGGTATATGCTTTTCTGGCATGTATCGTTGGCGGAATTTTGGGCTTGATTTTAGGATTTATCGTTTTACCAGAAGTAGTTTTTACAGTATTTGGTGTTATGTATCAGATACCAGAATATCATTTGTTCTTTAACTGGTTGTACGGTATCGGAGGTATTGTACTCTTCATTATTGCAATTGTAGGTTCAGCTATTATTTCATGTAGTTCAGAGCTTTCCAATATGCCAGCAATGCTTATGAGACCAAAGGCACCAAAGAATGGTTCTCGTGTGTTGCTAGAACGTGTTACACCAGTATGGAGCAGATTATCCTTCTTGAATAAGGTTACTGCCCGAAACCTGTTCCGATACAAAAAACGTTTGTTTATGACGTTGTTTGGTATTGCGGGATGTACATCGATTTTGTTGGCAGGTTTTACGATTAAAGATACCGTAACGCAGCTTATGCCGCTTCAGTATGAAACCACATATAACTATGATGTCATGATTGTGTCATCTGATAATGAAAAGCTTTTGGAATACTTAGAAGATAACAATGTACGTGCTTATATCAACCCAATGATAACGAATGTAAAGGTAATCAACGAGGATGGACGAGAGGAAAGTGTACAGTTGAATGTTATTCCAAACGACCAATCGCTGAGAGGTTATATCAATCTGGTGGACCGTGATGGAAATAAGGTGTTGCTGGAAGATGGAATGGTTTTGAGTACCATTAACGTGGCAGAGGTACAGGGCTATGATAAAGGAGATACGATTACCCTGCAGAATATGAATTTGGAAAATGTAGAGGTAGAGGTTTCGGAAATCGTAATGAACTACCTGGGCAATAGTATTTATATGACAGAAAACACATACAACGAATTGTATGATGATTATGAAGCAAATGGTGCTTTCGTTATGTTGAATAAGAGTGTATCTGACCATGAGGAATATGCAGATGTAATGGCAGAAAAGGATGGAATCCTATCTGCGATTTCCATCGCAGGATTCCAGTCTAATTTTGATAACGTGTTTAGAATCATTAATCTGGTAGTAACTATCGTAATTACCTTGGCAGCAGCATTAGCCTTCGTAGTATTGTTTACCTTATCTACTACCAATATCTCAGAGCGTGAACGAGAGTTGGCGACCATTAAGGTATTAGGTTTCTTTGATAGAGAAGTACACTCTTATGTAAATAAAGAAACGTTGATTTTGACTAGCTTAGGTATTTTGCTTGGTATGCCACTTGGAAAAGTCTTTGGAATATGGCTTATGGCAATTCTTAAGATGCCATCCATTTATTTCGCAGACCACTTAGCACCAATCAGCTATTTGTACGCTGCAGTTATTTCGATTATATTCGCTTTTGTAGTGAATAAGATTACAGATAAGTCGCTTGATAAGATAGATCCTGTAGAAGCGTTGAAATCGATTGAGTAATTTAAATGAACAATAAAGGGGCTGTTGCGCCACAGACGGGTTTCTATTCGTCTATTTTGCAACAGCCCCTTTGACTTTAAATTATTTAAGATTTCAACGCTTCTATAGGATACAACTATCGAAGATGAATAGTTCGAATTTATCTTTTGCACGGTTGTATTCTTCCACACTCTTAATGGTATAACAAACAGATAATCCGCCAAGTGCTTTGCAGGTACGACGGGAAATGTTGTGTGCATGTTCGTGGTTGTAAGCGACGAAATCAGGTCTAGTTAAGAAGTTAAAAGGCATATAAGGAAGAATCATGTACAATAATTTTCCTTTATATGTATCATTGCGGAAGAATTCCTCACATAGCTGGCCTCTTAAAACGTCTGGTCTGTTTTTACGATACCAGAGTAATGCGAGAGGGTGGAAGCTTTCGATACAATAAACGCCTTTGTAATTCTTTAACACTTCGTTTGCTAGCTGACACACTCTTGTCTGTGCACGGTCCAATTTGAATTCTAAGATAAATGGAACCTTACCATCTACTACTTCTAAGAACTGTTCAAAGGTAGGGATAGTCTCATCGGAATTCGCAAGTTTCATCTGCTGCAATTCATCTAATGTGTAATCCCATACCTTTCCATCTACGCCGCACATTCTTTTCAGTGAAGCATCATGGAAAACCACCAATTTATCATCTTTACTTAACTGCACATCCAATTCAATGCCATATCCTGCAT